>NZ_JBIAQQ010000031.1:0-104389 GCF_042889165.1 Streptomyces sp. NPDC002669
CGCCCCGGTCCAGGCGGGCGGCGCCCCGATCGCGGGCATCGGCGTCGCCGGCGCCCCCTCCGGCGACCTGGACGAGAAGTTCGCCCGGGCCGGCGCCGCGGTCCTGAACAAGTAGGACAGGAGCGGAGGTCGCGTGATGCCGCCTTTCGACAGCACCGGCGACGCCGCGGGCGGGGGCGGCGCGTCCTCCCGGTTCCGGCCGGCGCACGGCACCGTCCGTACCGTGCGCCGTCGGCTCCTCGACCCCGTCCGTGTCCGGGCCGGACTCAGGGCGGGCATCGGCATCGCGGTGCGCACGCGGATGAGGGCCATGTCGGCCGTGCTGCGCGGCGCGAGCAGCCCGAGGAGCACTCCCCCGACCCCCGCCGAACACGCCCTGCTGGCGGCGGCGGGCGCGGGGGACACCGCAGGGGTGCGGGCCGCGCTCGCCGCCGGTGCCGAGGTGGAGGTGCGGGACCGTCACCGCCGCACCCCGCTCCTGCTCGCCGCCGCGGGCGACCACGTGGCCGCGGCCGAGGTGCTCGTCGCCGCGGGGGCCGACCCCGACGCCCGGGACGACCACGAGGACAGCGCCTGGCTGGTGACCGGGGTGACCGGCAGCGTGGCGATGATGCGCACCCTGCTCCCGGCCGGCCCCGACCCGTCGTCGTGCAACCGTTTCGGCGGCACCGCCCTGATTCCCGCCTGCGAACGCGGCCACGTCGGCTACGTACGGGCCCTGCTGCGCGAGACCGACATCGACGTCGACCACGTCAACCGCCTCGGCTGGACCGCCCTGTTGGAGGCGGTGATCCTGGGCGACGGCGGCCCCACGCACGAGGAGGTCGTGGAACTGCTCATCACGGCGGGCGCCACGGCCGGCCTCCCGGACGGCGACGGCGTCACGGCCCTCGAACACGCGGAACGGCGCGGGTTCACGCACATCGCGGGCCTGCTGCGGGCCGTGCGCTGAGACGCGCCCGCCGGGTCCCGCCCGGGCCGGCCCCGTGCCCGCCCCGGGCCGCGGAGCCCTTGGCCCGGGCGCCGTGCCCGGACGCGCCGGGGCCCCGCGCCGGGCGGGGCCGGGAGCGGACGCGCGGCAAGGTGCGAATTTGCTGATGCGCCGCCCCCTCCGGCTGATCGGGATCCGTGCCGGTCAGGGTCTTGACGCCGCGTGGGACACGCTATTGGATGTGCGACCAATAGGTAATTGGCCGGGCGCTCAATAGTGGCATCGCGGTCTGTGGATCCGAGAGGTCTCGATGGCGACGAACTCCACCCCTTCCGTGCGGTCCTCGAACTCCTCCCCGGGGCCCTCCGACAGCCACGGCGCCGAACGCGCGGGTCAGTTGGAGACCCGGGGCATCGATCTGGTGCCCGCGGACGAACGCGGCGGGCACCCGCGCCGGCTGTTCGCGGTCTGGGCGGCACCGAACGTGAGCTATCTGAGCTTCGTCGTCGGAGCCACGCTGATCCTCATGGGGCTGACGCTCCCGCAGACCATCGGCGTGATCCTCGCCGGGAACCTGCTGTGGATCTGCACGGGCGTCCTGGCGGCCAGCGGACCGGTCGCCGGTACGAGTGGATCGGTCATCTCGCGTGCGGTGTACGGGGTCGTGGGCAACAAGGTCGTGCTCGTCCTGACCGGCTGGCTCATCGCCGCGGCCTACCTCGCCCTGAACTGGTCGGCGGCCTCGGTCGCGGGCATCGGGCTGGCGGGCCGGATGGGGCTGCCGGACAGCCGGGTCGTCGACGCGGTCGTCATCTGTCTCATCGCCGGGGGGACGCTGCTGATAGCGATCTTCGGGTACGCCACGATCGTGCGCCTCTACGCCGCGCTCAGCGTCCTTCTGACCGTCGTGTTCGTCGTGGTCACGGGGTACGTGCTCGCCGGGACCGACTGGTCCTACGCCCCGGCCGAGCCGCTGCGGGGCGTCGCGCTCGTCGCGACGCTCGGCGCGGGCTTCACGATCGTCGCCTCCGCCCCGCTCTCGTACACCAACAGCCCCGACCTCGCCCGCTACCTCCCCCGTGACAGCAGCCCCGTCGCCATCGCCGGATGGACTGCTCTCGGCGCGTACCTGCCGAGCGTGGTCTTCACCGCCGTCGGCGCGTTCGCGGCGACCTCCCTGGACATGAGCGACCCGCAGGCCGCGCTGGAGACCATCCTGCCGGGCTGGTTCGTCCCCGTCTTCGTCATCGCGGTCGTCGTCAACACGATGACCAACAACGGCATGACGGCCTACAGCGCCGGCCTGTCCATCCAGTCGGTCGGTGTCCGCATCGCCCGCATCCCGGCGGTCCTGGTCATCGGCGCCCTCGGCACGGCGATGACGCTGTACGCGATCCTCGTCTTCGACTTCCTGACCAGCGTCAACACCATGCTCCAGCTCGTGGTCGTGGTGACCGGTCCGGCCATGGCGGTGGCCGTGACCGACCTGGCCCTGCGACGCAACCGCTACGACGGCGCCGTCCTCCTGGAGGCGCGGCGCGGCGGCCCGTTCTGGTACCGCGGCGGCGTCCACTGGGCCGGAATCCTGGCGCTCGTCGTCGGTGGCATCGCCGCCACGATGTGGGTGACCACCAGCTTCTGGGCCGGCCCCGCAGCGAAGGCCCTGTGGGGTGTCGACGCGGCGATCTTCGCCGGTATGATCACGGCTTCCGCCGTCTACTGGGCGGCGACCCGCGTCCTGGGGAGCATCCCGCGCGGCTGACGCGCGCCCCGCCCCCGTACCACCGGCTGGTGTCCCGGTCCACGAAAGGCTCCCGGGCGGCGGCGAGCCCGATGCGGTCGTCGCCCTCGCCGGGAAGTTCGTCAGACCCCGTCCCCTCCCATCGGCGCGCCCCGGACCACCGACAGGTCTCCGGGGAGGCTTCGCCGGTCTCGTGGACCCTCCGCGTGGCCGGGCTCGTCGGCTGTACCGCCCGCTTCGTCTGCGGCAGACGCCTCCTCCCGGGAGCGGCGCTCACCCTGTCGACCACCTTCACCGGCTTGCTGTGCGCCTGGCTGATGACCCGGGGAGCGGTGCTCCCGCTCAGCGCGACGCCGCGTACGTGCTGCCCGTGGGAGTCTTCGTCACGCGCATCGTGCTGCTCGGACGGTTCCGGCGGACCTCGTCCGTCCCCGGTACGCTCGTCGGCTGCTACGCGCTCTTCGCCGGCCAGGGCAGCCACTGGGCCCCGCTCCTCGCCCGCTGGAAACCCGCCACCGAGCCGGAGCCCACCGACCCCGGGACCGTCGGTCGTCCCGGCAGAGTCGCGGACCTAACGGCTCTGGCCCTGCGTCTGTTCGTGGCCCCGGTCGGCACCCAGTCCGCGGGCCGGTCCCTGGCAGCCCTGAGCCGCCGCGATGCCCAGCGCCACCAGCAGCGTCACCACGACGAAGACGACGAGCCGCTGCCGCAGCAGCCGCGGATTGGCGGGCCGCAGACCCGTCGAGGTCGTCCGGTTCCCGGGCCGCGTCCCCGGCCTGCCGTTCGTCGGCCGGCCGTTCGTCCCGTTCGTGCCCTGCGGACGCCGGTCGGACCGGGTGGTGCTGCGCGGCTGCTGCGGACGCGAACCACCCGTGCGCGAACCGCCGGTACGTGAACCATCGGTACGCGAACCACCGGTGCGCGCACCCCCGGACCTGGACGACGGGCCCTGCCGGCTGTCCTGCGGAAGCTTCTGCTGACGGGGCCCGGGAGGCGCCGCGCGCCGGGTCTGCTGCTCGGTGTACGGGCCGTCGAGACGGCCGGTCGGCCGGTCCGGATCCTGCGTCGAACGCTGCGCGGGCGGCCGGCCCGTGCGCAGCCCCTGCGCCTCCCGCGCCGCGATCTCCTTGAGCCGCATGGAGAGTTGAAGCGTGCTCGGCCGCTCCTCGGGGTCCTTCGCCAGGCAGGCGCTCACCAGGGGCGCCAGCGCGTCGTGCACATCGTGCAGCTGCGGCTCCTCGTGCACCACGCGGTACAGCATCACCTCGGAACTGCCGTGCCCGAAGGGCGAGTCGGCCATCGCCGCGTACGCCAGCGTGGCACCGAGCGAGAACACGTCGGTCGCGGGCGTCACCGCCGCGCCCCGCACCTGCTCGGGGGCGAGGAAGCCCGGCGAACCCACCGCCGTGCCGACATGGGTGAGCGTGGAGGCCCCGGTCGCCCAGGCGATCCCGAAGTCGATGATCCGGGGCCCCTTGGGGGAGAGGAGGATGTTCGACGGCTTCAGGTCACGGTGCACCACACCGGCCTCGTGCACCGCCACCAGACCCTCGGAGAGCGCGGCCCCGATCGAGGCCACCTCGACCGCCGACAACGGTCCTTCCTCGGCCACCTTGTCGTGCAGCGAGGGTCCCGGGACGTACTGGGTGGCGAACCACGGGCGGTCCGCCTCCAGATCGGCGGCCACCAGCCGCGCCGTGCAACCACCGCGGATCCGCCGGGCCGCGGAGACCTCGCGCGCGAACCGCGACCGGAACTCCTGGTCCTCCGCCAGATCGGGGCGGATCACCTTCAGCGCCACCCGCTGACCACGCCGGTCAGATCCCAGGTAGACGACACCCATGCCGCCCGCCCCGAGCCGCCGGTGCAGCCTGAACGAGCCGACGACACGCGGGTCCTCGCGCCGGAGCCGCATCATCGCCATGTCTGCCCATCCCCGCTGCCTGGTCCGCCTGACGAGGCACAGCTTACGTACCCGGCGCCCGGGGCGCTCAGAGGCCGCGCCCTCGCCGGACGATCGATTGCCGGTACGCGGCACGGGCCGTGACGGGCCGTGGGCCGGCAGCCGGCCCACGCCGCATCGGCCCCCGGCCCCCAAAGCGGTTGCCCCGACAGGCCGTTGGAGTCGCATGGCCGAAAACCATATGGTGCGGCCCCGGCCGGCACGGGCGTGCGCGGACCGACCGGAGGCCCGGCAGATCGCGCCGCCCGGCCGACGGGGGAGCGGGAGGGTGAGTGAAGTCACGGTCACGGACGGTTCCGCCGCAACCGTGGCGGGCGGGGCCGGCCGGCCGCGGACGACGTCCCGTGCCCCGGAACCGGACCCTGTCCGACGGAGATACGACAACGGCATCAGAAATCGGGTGAATACCCGGCCGAGCGGCCCGCCGCCTGCCCGGACGGTTTCGCGACCTCCACCACTTTCTACCTGGTCAAAGCCCTTTTCCCGGTTGTCTCGACACCCTTCGGGCACTTCGATACATCGGAGGTCGGGTGGGAGGAACACCCGACAACCCCTCAGGGATGTCCCCAAGGAAGTGCACCCGTTCTCCACCCAGGGGAGTACACCGCCCACCGGCGGCTCATCCTCCGGGAGGCCCGTCATTAGGTACGCGGGCATGACGTCGTCCGTCCCCCGCGTCCCTACTGTTGAGGTCAAGCGGCGGGCGCAACACTCGTCCCCCGAGGTCACACGCCCGCCGCTCCATATCGAGTCGGGAGAGGAACCATGGCGGACACGGCAACGCGGACCATGATCCGTACGCGGGGACGCAGGTTCCACACCGCGTTCGGCGCCCGTCCGTCGTCCGGTACGCGCCACCCCCTGGTGGCGACGGCGATGGTTCTTCCCCTGGCGGCCCTGCTCGTGGTCGTCTTCGGCGGCTGGGACGCGGTGGTCACACAGGCGTCGTCCGTGGGCGTGATGCTGGGGCGCTGAGCGGCGCCCGGGGTCCGGAAGAGCGGTCCGGACCGGGACATCCGGCCAACAGCCCCGTGGGGACGGGGGTGCGGCGGACGGCAGCGTTTGTCCGGTCAGCTGGGGAGCTGACCGGACATCGCGTTTTCCGGAACCGTTCACGACGGAGCACCCGCCCCGCACACCCGAGGCACCTTCGGCCCCGTCCCGCCCCACGGCCCCGAGCGCCCCGTCCGCCGGGCCGTTCCCACCGCCCGGTGCACGTACGCTCGTCGACGGGCCCGGCACGGACCGGGCCGCCCGTGCATCCGCTCGCCACCGGGGGAGACCGTGACCACCGCAGTCATACGCGCGCTGGGCGACCTCGCCCACCGGGCCGCGCACCCGCGCCCCGAGGCCCCCTGCGCCTGCCCGCCCCCGACGGTGCTCGCGGACCGCGCGGACGGCACCGTGGTCCGCAGCGGGACCGTCGTCGCCAAGGCCCACGCCTCCGGCACGGACGCCCCCGGCCTGCTCACCCGCCTCGCCCTCGCGGACGACCCCCGGCTCACCGGCATCCTGCTCGCACCGCTGCACCCCCGCCCCGCCCGGAACCCCGAAGCCTCCGGGCCGGACCCTCTCCCCGACCGCCCCGTCACGCTGTGGCCCCACGGTGCGCCCGTCGACCCCGGCGACCCGGACGCAGCCCCCTGGGAGGAGGCCGCCGGTCTGCTGGCCGCACTGCACCGCACCCCGCCCCCGGCCTCCCTCGTGCTGCCGCCCATGCGGGGCCCCGCGAAGGCCGCGCTCGCCGTCGCCCGGATGTGTGCCGCCCGCCCGGACGACCCGGCCGCCGCCCCCGTGCTCGCGGCCTGGCGCCGACTGCCCGCCTGGGCCCGCGACGAGGCCGCCCCGCCCCCGCCCCGTTCGTCCTTCCTCTGCCACGGCGATCTGCACCTGGGCCAGCTCGTCCGCCACCCGGCCCCGCACGGGCCCTGGCTGCTCATCGACGTCGACGACCTCGGCCTCGGCGACCCCTCCTGGGACCTCGCCCGCCCCGCCGCCTGGTACGCGGCCGGCCTCCTGCCCACCGAGGTCTGGTCCCGCTTCCTGGGCGCCTACCGGGCCGCGGGCGGCCCTGCCGTGCGCGCCGAGGGCGACCCCTGGCCCGAACTGGACGTCCCGGCCCGCGCCCTGACCGTCCAGTCCGCCGCGCTGGCGCTCGCCAAGTCCGCGGCGGAGGGCCGGGCTCCGGACGAGGTGGAGCAGACGATGCTCGACGCCTGCGCCCGAATCGCCTCCCTCCTGCCGGAGTTGGCCGCCGGGCAGTCGTCGTAGGCTGAACCGACCGTCGGCGGACATCCCTTCCGGCGACGGCGGTCCCAGAACGAGGAGTGAGCCGAAACCATGCAGTGTCCCAAGTGCCACGCGCAGATGCACACGTACAACCGCAACGGCATCCAGATCGAGCAGTGCAGCGGCTGCCGGGGAATCTTCCTCGACTACGGCGAGCTGGAGTCCCTCACCCGCATCGAGGCGCAGTGGGCGCAGCAGGCCCCGCCCGCGCCGCCGGCCCCGCAGGCGTACCCCGCCGCCCCGGCGCCCGCCTGGGGCGCGCCGCAGCACCACGGCGGCCACTACCGGCACAAGAGCTTCGGCCGCATGCTCTTCTCGTCCTGAACCGGACGGCCGCACCGAGCGCCTGACCGCGTGGGGCCGGACGTCTCCCGTCCGGCCCCACGGGCGTCCACCGCTCCCGGCGGGAACGAAGAAGCCCCGGTCGTCGAGGACGACCGGGGCTTTCGCTGGTGCGCGATACTGGGATTGAACCAGTGACCTCTTCCGTGTCAGGGAAGCGCTCTCCCGCTGAGCTAATCGCGCAGGGTTAACCTGCGTGTACTGCGTGCGCGATACTGGGATTGAACCAGTGACCTCTTCCGTGTCAGGGAAGCGCTCTCCCGCTGAGCTAATCGCGCGGGGATCCTTGCGGACCAGTGGACGATACTGGGATTGAACCAGTGACCTCTTCCGTGTCAGGGAAGCGCTCTCCCGCTGAGCTAATCGTCCTTGGAGGTGGAGACGGGATTTGAACCCGTGTAGACGGCTTTGCAGGCCGTTGCCTCGCCTCTCGGCCACTCCACCCGGAGTGAGGGTTCGGGAAGATCCCCCACTTTTCTGCGAGCGGACGACCAGGTTCGAACTGGCGACCTCAACCTTGGCAAGGTTGCGCTCTACCAACTGAGCTACGTCCGCTTGTCTTTCCCGGTCCGCTTGCGCGTCCCGGCGACGTGTTGAACTCTAGCGGATTCCCGGGCCAGTACAAAAACGCGTTTGCGCAGCGTGCTGAGGTGCACCCGCCCCGGCGCGGCTCGCCGCACGCCCCTCGGGCGTCCCTCCCGGTGAACCCCGCCCCACAGAGCCCCCTGACGCGTGTGCCCGGGGCGTCGGCCAAAAGCCCTGGTGGCCCCGGTGGGGGAGCTCCGGCCGGGGCGCGGCCGCGTTGCCCGGACCCCGCTCACCGGCCCGGACCGGCCCGGGCGGAAGACCCTAGACTCGACCGCGTGCACGACCTTGCTCCAATGGCCCGCTTCGACGGCCTCCTCGCATCCGACCTGCGGGATGTGACCAGTGATCCCGCGGCCCTCGAATCGACCGGGTTCTGGGCCGTCTCCGCCGATTTCGAGGGCCGCCTCGTCTGCGCGCGCTTCGGTTCCGTGCGCAGGCGGCCGGTGCCCGCCCCGGTGCCCGGCGCCTGGCGCGGCCCCGCGGCCGGCGACTGGACCTCGTCCCTGGACCGGGCCATGTACACCACGGGCGTACGGCGGATTCGTGAACGCATCGCGACGGGCGAGGTCTACCAGGCCAACCTCTGCCGGGTGATGACCGCGCCCCTGCCCGACCCGGCCGCCGCGGACGTGGACGCGCTGACCGCGCTGCTGGCCCGGGGCAACCCCGCCCCGTACGCAGGAACGATTCGGCTGCCCGCGCACGGCGTCGAGATCGCCACCGCGTCCCCCGAGCTCTTCCTCCGGCGGGACGGCCGGACCGTCGAGTCGGGACCGATCAAGGGCACCGGCCGGACCGAGGGCGACCTGCTGGAGAAGGACCACGCCGAGAACGTGATGATCGTCGACCTGGTCCGCAACGACCTCGGCCGGGTCTGCGCCACCGGTTCGGTCACCGTTCCCGACCTCTGCGTGGTCGAGAAGCACCCCGGCCTGGTCCACCTCGTCTCCACCGTGCGCGGCGAACTCGCCGAGGGCGCCGGCTGGCCCGAACTCCTCGACGCCGCGTTCCCGCCCGGATCGGTCACCGGGGCGCCCAAGTCCAGCGCCCTGCGGATCATCGGGGAACTGGAGACCGCGCCGCGCGGGCCCTACTGCGGAGGCATCGGCTGGGTCGACGCCGACCGCCGCACCGCCTCGCTCGCCGTCGGCATACGCACCTTCTGGATCGACCGGACCGGGACGGTGCCGGTGCTCCGCTTCGGTACCGGGGCCGGCATCACCTGGGGCTCGGATCCCGAACGCGAATGGGACGAGACCGAACTCAAGGCATCCCGACTGCTCGCGGTGGCGTCGGGCGACCACGGAACGACAGGAAGGACCGCATGATGAGGATGTGGGTGAACGGCGGCCTGCGGGACGCCGACGACGCCAGGGTGTCCGTGCTCGACCACGGGCTCACGGTGGGGGACGGCGTCTTCGAGACGATCAGGACCACCGACGGCAGGCCCTTCGCCCTCACCCGCCACCTCGACCGGCTGGCCCGGTCGGCCCGCGGCCTCGGCCTCCCCGAGCCGGACCCGGACGAGATACGCCGGGGCTGCGCCGCCGTCATCGACGCCAACCCGATGCCGCTCGGCCGGCTGCGCATCACCTACACCGGCGGAATCTCCCCGCTCGGCTCCGACCGCGGCGACGCGGGCCCCGGGCTGGTCATCGCCCTCGGCGGGGCCGTCCGCCGGCCCGACACCACCGCAGTGATCACCGTCCCCTGGACGCGCAACGAACGCGGCGCGCTCGTCGGGCTCAAGACCACGTCGTACGCCGAGAACGTCGTCGCCCTCGCCCGCGCCCACGAGCACGGCGCCTCGGAGGCGCTCTTCGCCAACACGGTCGGACAGCTCTGCGAAGGCACCGGCTCCAACGTCTTCGTCGTGCTCGACGGACAACTGCACACCCCGCCCGTCGCCTCCGGCTGCCTCGCCGGGATCACCCGCGCGCTGGCCGTGGAGTGGACGGGCGCCCAGGAGACCGAGCTGCCGTTCGACGTCCTGGAACGGGCCGAGGAGATCTTCCTGACCTCCACGCTGCGCGATGTGCAGGCCGTCCACCGGGTGGACGACCGGGAGCTGCCCGGCGGCCCGGGGCCGGTGACCGCGAAGGCCATGCGGATCTTCGAGGAGCGGGCCGGGAACGACCTCGACCCGTAGGACCGGCATCCCGAATCCGTAAAACCGGGTGACGCGGCGGGGCCCGGTGGATAGAACAGCACGGATGACCACCACCCTCCGGCCGACCGGGCCGATCCAGCAAGGCGCCGACGGCGTGAAGACCCGCACGTACGACGTGTGCGACAACGGACGGGCCGTCGGTTCCGTCGAAGTCGGCACCGACGCGGCGTTCGGCGTGGGGGCCGGCGTGCTGCGCTCCCTGCGCATCGACGAACCCGACCGGCGGCGCGGCCGCGGCACCATCGCCGCGCTCGCCGCCGAGGAGGTGCTGCGCGGCTGGGGCTGCGCCCAGGTCCGCCTGGAGGCACCGGCGGACAACGAGGCGGCCCAGGGCCTGGCGGCCGCGCTCGGCTACACCGAACGCAGCCGCAACATGCTCAAGGAACTCGGCCCCACGGCCCCCGCGCTCCCGGACGGGGCCGTCGCCCGGCCGATGACCGCCGAGGAGTTCGAGACCTGGCGGAGCACCAGCATCGAGGAGTACGCGAAGTCCTGGATCGACCGGGGCGTGCCGGCCGAGCAGGCCATGCGCAAGTCCAGGGCCGACCACGAGCGCAACCTGCCGGACGGCCGGGACACCGAGGGCATGCTCCTCCACGTGCTCGTGGACCGGGGCGCGGCCGTCGGCCACCTGTGGGTGTCGGTGCGGGAGAAGATCGAGGGCGTGGGAGCCGGATTCGTCTTCGACGTCGAGGTGGCCGAGGAGCACCGGGGCCGCGGCCACGGACGCACCCTGATGCTGCACGCGGAGCACCTCGTCCTGGCCGCGGGCCCCCGCCGGCTCGGGCTGCACGTGTTCGCCTCCAACACGCCCGCCCTGCGGCTGTACGAGTCGCTCGGCTACCGAACGGCCCAGTACAACCTGGCCAAGGCGCTCTGACCCGTCCGCTCAGCCCCGTGCGGCGAGCAGCCGGTCGGCGATCTCCGCGATGCGCTCCCGCAGCCCGTCCTGGCTCTTGCCGCCGTCCAGCCGCTCGTCGCCGATCACGTACGTCGGGGTGCCGGTGACCCCGATCGCCTTGCCCTCGGCCTGGTCGGCGTCGACGATCAGCATGTGCCGCCCGTCGATCAGGGCGGTGTCCATCTCCTCGGCGTCCAGGCCGAGTTCCCGCGCCACCTCGATCAGCAGCGGTTCGCCGACGCGGCCGAGGTCGTCGGTGCGGGCGAGGAGGGCCTCGACGTACGCCCAGTCCTTGCCCTGGGCCACGGCTTCCTCGGCGGCCTGCGCGGCGGCGTGGGCGTGCTTGTGCCGCTCCAGCGGGAAGTGCCGCAGCCGTACCTCCAGCCGGTCGCCGTACTCGGCCCGCAGGGCCCGCACATCGTCGAGGGCCCGGTGACAGTCGGGGCACTGGAGATCGCACCAGACGTCGAGGACGACGGGTGCCGCAGGGGTGGAATCGCTCATGGGACCAGTCTCCCAGGGGCCGCCCCCGCCCCCCAAACCGCACCCGCCCCCGGTGGCCACGGGGCGGCACCTGGGGAGGATCCCGGCCCTGAAAAGTCCCTGATGTGGTTCTCCGTCGTGGCCTCCCGCCCGGTCGCCGGTGCAGGATGGAAGGGACGTTTCCCCGTGCGCCTGGAGGCACCGATGCTTGCCGAGACCATCTGCGCCGCGGTGTCCGCCGCGGGCCTGGGCATCGCCGCCGTCACCGCGTACCGCAGGCGTTTCCTCGCCGCTGCCCGGATCGCCGCCTACTCGCTGGTCCCGATCGGGCTGGCGCTGACCGGGATCGTGGACTGGGTGGCCGGAATCGCCTTCGAACCGAGCATCTGGGCCGGCTTCGGGCTGCTCGCGCTGGCCTGGGTGCTGTTCACGACCACGCGCGCGGTCGAACGCCGCGGCGGCGGCACCCGCAAGGAACGCAGGGCCGCGGCACGGGCGGCGCGGGCGGACGCCGTCGCCCCCGGCGCGTCGGCGCCCTCCCTGGGAGCCGGGGCACCGGCGGCCCCGAAGACGAAGTCCCGGCAGCAGCCCGCCTCGTCCGGTGACGACTTCAGCGACATCGAGGCCATCTTGAAGAAGCACGGCATCTGACCCGCGCCGCACCGGGCGGCGGACCGCCCCGGGGCGCCGTCCGTACGATGGGGCGACGCCGCGGACGGGCGCGGCCGAGGGCATTGGTGGGGCAGGACGAGTGGCGCGTGTGGCAGGGATCAAGGATGTGGCCCGGCGGGCCGAAGTCTCCGTGGGCACGGTCTCCAATGTGATCAACAGGCCCGAGGCGGTGCTGCCGGAGACCCGCGCCCGGGTGCTGGCGGCCATCGAGGAACTCGGGTACGTGCGCAGTGAGTCGGCGCGCCAGCTCAGGGCGGGCCGGAGCCGGATCATGGCGCTGCTCGTCCTCGACATGGGCAATCCGTTCTTCGTGGACGTGGCCCGGGGCGCCGAGCGCGCCGCCCGGAAGGCCGGCCTCGGCGTCATGGTCTGCAACAGCGACCAGGACCCGGCGGAGGAGGCCGAGTACCTGGGGCTCTTCGCCGAGCAGCGGGTGTGCGGCGTCCTGGTCACGCCCGCCGACGCGACCGGCCGGAACCTGGCGGCGTTCCGCCGCCACCGGATCCCCTTCGTCCTGGTGGACCGGGTGGCGTCCGGCGGGGGGACCTGCGCGGTCTCCGTCGACGACGTCCGCGGCGGCGCCCTGGCCGTCGGTCACCTGGTCTCGGCCGGACACCGCTCGGTGGCGTACGTCAGCGGCCCCGGCGACCTCCAGCAGATCAAGGACCGGCGCGAGGGCGCCCTGGCGGCGCTGGCCGAGGGCGGACTGCCGCCCGGGGCGCTCGTCGAGATCCCCTCCGAACGCCTGGACGTGGCGGCCGGCCGCGACGCCGGGGCCCGGCTGCTCGGCCTCGCGCCCCGGCCGACCGCGGTGTTCTGCGCCAACGACCTGCTCGCCCTCGGTGTGCTGCAGGCGCTGTACGCGGCGGGCGTCCGGGTGCCGCACGACATGGCCATCGTCGGGTACGACGACATCGAGTTCGCCGCCGCGGCGGCCGTGCCGCTCACCTCGGTCCGCCGGCCCGCGGCCGTGATGGGGCGGATGGCGGCGGAGCTGCTGCTGGAGGAGGCGGACGACGGGGGCGGCACCCACGAGCACCGCGATGTGGTGCTCCGGCCGGAACTCGTGGTGCGGGCCTCCAGCACGGCGCCGGGCCCGGCGGACCCGGGAACGCTGCCGAACACGTGACGGCGGATCGCCCGCCGGAGCGAATCACGGACGACCCGGTACGAGTGAACTCCCGTCGTGAGGAGGGTTATTGGCGTTCTGCGGGTGCTGAGTACGTCATGATCGTCCCGAGATGGTGGACACCTCCCGGGGCGATGCCCCCGCACCCCCTGCCGAAGAGCCGCGCGGCTGCCTCTTCGCGCTTTCCCAGCCCCCGTTGATGATCTTCCTCGGAGTGATCGGCGGCCTGCTGCTGATGGCCGCGCTGCACGATCTGTTCATGCTGTGAACGGTCAGCCGGCCGCTTCCTTGCGGCGTGCCCGGTACGCGGCCACGTGCAGACGGTTGCCGCACGTGCGGCTGGAGCAGTAGCGGCGGGAGCGGTTGCGGGACAGGTCGACGAAGGCGTGCCGGCAGTCCGGCGCCTCGCACCTGCGCAGCCGTTCGAGCTCGCCCGCCACCACGATGAAGGCCAGCGCCATGCCGCAGTCGGCCGCGAGGTGGTCGGCGATCGAGGCGTCCGGCGCGAAGTAGTGCACGTGCCAGTCGTAGCCGTCGTGATTGCTGAGCTGCGGAGTCGTGCCGGCGGCGGCGACGAGCGTGTTGACGAGCGAGGCGGCGAGCTGGGTGTCGTCCGTCGCGAAGATCTTCGCGAAACGGGCCCGTACGTCCCGCACCGCCCGCAGGTCCTTCTCGTCGAGCGTGCCGACGCCGCTGATGCGATGGCGCCGCGCGAAGTCGTACAGCGTCTCGACGCCGGCGAGACCGTCGCCCGGTCCGTCCTCCGTCCGCGCCCCGCTCGACGGCGGTTCGCTCTCCGGTGCGGTGTTGAGCAGATCGACCACCGTGTCGAGGGCGATCCGGGTGTCGTGTGGGATCAGCACGCTTTCGCTCCCTGCCTCCGGCGGGCGGGTGCCCGCCGATGCCGGCTGACTCTACTGGCTCGGCGGCGGGGCGCAGAGGCCCGAGAGGACCCGTGAGAGGTGCGGTGAGCGCATACCGGCCACGGGTCGGTCCGAGGGGGCCGGGCCGCGGCCGCAGGCCCCGTACGGGCGCACTCCGGCCCGGCGCGGGCGCCGGGCCGCCGGAGGGGGCCTGCGGCGGACGCGCACCGGCGCCGTGACCACGGTGGATCGTGTGGTCACGGCGCCGGGGCCGGCCGTATGAGGTTGTCCGCGCGACGCCGTCTCCCCGAGTCGGACGGCGCCGCGCGGCTCTCCGCCTGGCTCAGCTCTCGGCCAGGATGTGAGAGAGCTCCGTATCGAGGTCGAAGTGACGATGCTCGGTGCCTGGTGGGACCGCGGCGTCGGTCCGCTTCAGGAACGACTCCAGGGCCCGCGCCGGGGCTTCGAGCAGGGCCTCGCCCTCCGGGGAGCTCAGCGCGATGCAGACGACGCCCTGGCCGTGACTACGGGATGGCCAGACGCGGACGTCTCCGGTGCCGGTGGGGCGGTGCAGCCCCTCGGCGAGGAGGTCGCGGGCGAATACCCATTCGACCGTCTCCTCCGCTCCGGTGTGGAAGGTGGCGTGCACGGCATACGGATCGGCCGTGTCATACCGCAGGCCCGCGGGGACAGGCAGTGAGGACTCGCTCGACACAACGAGGCGCAGGTGCAGCTCGCAGCTGACCGTGGTGTTCATAAGCGCCAGGGCCTTTCGCTCAGTGTGCGCTCGGGGATTCGCACGTCGGCGAAATCGACATGCCACCTACGGTGGCGTTGTAAACCCCTCTGACCTTTTTGTGTTCCTTCGGATAGCTCGTACGGCGGTGTGTGACTTTCGGTTATGCGGCCATTCCGGTGATGAAGCCCGTTCAGGTAGGTTGTCCTTCATGAATGCGGAGCGTGACGAGCGGGGCGGGGGCGCCGGACGGGCGGCCGCCGGCCCCGCCGCGGGGGATGGGGCGGACGGCGTGACGGGGGAGGCCACCCAGGAGGTGACGAAGGAGGACCGGGAGCTCGGATCCAGGGCGCCCGGCTTCATCAAGGCGTCCAGGGCGCTGCACCTGAGCTGGCAGGTCGGCGTCTTCGTGGTCGGTCTCGCCGTGGTCGTGGCGGGGATCATCATGCTGCCGCTGCCCGGCCCCGGCTGGCTGGTGATCTTCGGTGGCATGGCGATCTGGGCGACCGAGTTCGTCTGGGCCCAGCTGGTGCTCCGCTGGACGAGGCGGAAGGTCACCGAGGCCGCCCAGCGGGCGCTCGACCCCAAGGTCCGGCGGCGCAACATCATCCTCACCGTGACCGGCCTGGTGATCGTCGCGGTGCTCGTGGGGATCTACGTCTGGAAGTTCGGCATCGTCATGCCCTGGAAGATCGACGAGTGATCCCGGGGCGGGTGCGGGGCTGATCCGGGGGTGGTCACGGAGCACCGCTGACATGGGGTAATGTTTGGTCCGCACCCGGGCGATTAGCTCAGTGGGAGAGCGCTTCGTTCACACCGAAGAGGTCACTGGTTCGAACCCAGTATCGCCCACCCCGGACGGAGGGCCCGTGAGACGCAGAGTCTCACGGGCCCTCCGTGTTTTCCGCTCCGGGGTTCCTCCGGTACGGGACGTGAGCACTTTCGCGAATGATTCGGCCCGGGCGGCGGCCGGAGTGCGATCCGCTCAGCGACAAGCGGTATCCGGATATCGCGTACGGACAGGTTGCCGGAGGTGGCGGGAATTCCCGAAAAGAGTTCGCCGAGCCGCTCCCCGGGCAATGTTCCGGAGCATTCGAGAACTGCGTCGCAATTGCATTGCGTCGGCAGGTGGTGCGAACTGCTCCATTTCACGGGCGAGTTCGCGGCACCCGCTTCCCGGCGGACGGCCGACGGCCGGCCCGGAGCCTCCGCGGAGGCATCCCGGACCGGCCGTGCGACGCCCCGTCAGCGCATCCTGCCCAGGGTCTCCTTCAGCCGCCGCGCGTCGCGCAGGCGCTGTTCGTACGTCGCCCCGACGACCACCAGCAGCAGCCCGGCCAGTGCGGGCGGCAGCCAGCGCGGCAGCGCGCCGACGACCTGGACCACGTACGGCGCCAGTTCGTGCAGGGCGTCCAGCGCGAGCACCGCACCGCCGAGCAGCAACAGCGCCTGCAGCCGCAGCCGCGCACCGGCCAGCGTGATCACGAGCGCCGCCACACCGAGCAACAGGGGACGCAGCCAGTGCGGATCGACCCAGGCCGCGAAGAGGCTCGGCACCAGCGTCGCCGCGAGCCCCGGCCCGTAGGCCGTCCACGACGACGCCTCCGGGTCGCGGCGCCGGCGCAGCACGCCGACCACCAGGGCGGGCACCGTCACCGGCAGCGTGTACGCCTCCGGGTCCGACACCCCCGAGGCCGACAGCCGCACCCAGGAGGCCAGGACGAACAGCACCACCGCCAGGTACCCGGCGACCGGCCGCCGTTCGGCCCGTACGGCCGTGGCCGCCGCCAGTACGCCGCACAGCGCCAGCACCAGGGCCAGGAACGGCCGGTCCGGCAGGGCCAGGCAGATCGCCACCATCGCCGCCGAGGCCCCGGCCAGTTCCACGGGGAGCGCACTCGGACGGTTCCCCAGCCGGGCCCCGAGCAGCACCGTCGCCAGGGGGACGACCAGCAGGACCGGCGCCGCCCGATGGGCGGGCAGTTCCCACGACGCCCCGAGCGCACGGGCGAGCACCGTCGCGCAGAGCACGGCCCCGCACACGGCCACCGTCTGCGCGATCCACGGCAGCCGGACAAAGGGCGCCGCCGGGGCTGCGGGGGACTGCGCCACCGGCCCCGCGACCCCGTCGAGCAGCACGGCGGCCGCCGCGCACACCACCAGCAGGACCGAGAACACCGCGTACGTCGCGCCCTGCACGGCGAGCGAGAGGAACCCCGTGCTCACCGCGCCGGCCAGGGCGCACACCAGCGCGGTCGCCCCCGAAGCGCTCGCGCCCCGGCGCAGCCCCGCCACCGCCACCGCGAACGCCCCGGCGGCCAGCACCGACTGCACCGCCACCGCCGCCGCGTACGGGAACCCCAGTACCGCGGGCGACACGACGAGCCCCGCCCAGCCGAGCCCCAGCGCCACGGCCCCCGCCGCACCCCGCCAGGAAGCGCCCGGCGACACCACCGGACCCGCCGCCCGGACCAGCCGGTCCCACGACCGGTGCGCCGACGCCGCCAGACCGGCCACCGTCAGCAGCACCACCGGAGCCGCGGTCATGTGGGACCACGCCGGACCCCCGGCCCCCAGCGCGCCCCGCACACCGCCGTCGGGCACTCCGGACCACACTTCGCCCAGCCGCGACACCGGACCCAGCAACGACACGCCGACCGCGGGCAGCGCGTCCAGCACGGCGGTCGCGACCACCGCCGCCGAGGCCCACAGCACCCCCTGCCCGACCGGCCGCGGCAACCGGGCGCGCACGGCCGCCGACAGCACCACCCCGCACAGCAGGTACACCGGGACCGACCAGTTTCCGTCCGCCCCGGCCCGCAGCACACCGCCCACCGCGGCCACCCCGCAGAGCCCCGCCAGCAGACCACCGGCCACCGCGAACCCCGTCGGCGCGCGCCACGCCCCGGCCAGCGCGATCGCCGCACCCGTGAGCAGCAGCGCGGCCGGAGTCAGCGCGGCCGGGGCGGACCCGGCCGAGACGGACTGCCCCAGGGCCACCAGCAGCCCCAGCAGCCCCGTCGTCCAGCAGCCGACGCAGGCGGTCACCCGCACCGGGAGCCGCGTGACCCGTACGGCGATCGCGCAGTCCAGCGCGGCCGTCAGCAGCAGCGCCCACCCGAACACCGTGGCACCGGCCCCCGCCGACCACGCCCACAGCAGCAGCGGCAGCTGCGCGCTCACCACCGCCAGGGGCAGTGGCAGCCGCAGCCGGTCCAGCAGCAGCCCGTACGCGCACCACAGCGCCGCGAGCACCGCCGAGGCGACCGCGGCGAAACCCGCCCCGCCGGCCTCCGGCACCGCCACCCGGTGCAGGGCGTACGCGTCCAGGACCATCAGCACCGACGCCAGGGCGGCGAGCGACTCGGCCGTCGAGGACAGTTTGCGACGCAGCAGCACGGCGGGAGCGGCGAGCGCGGCGAGCGTGACCACGGCGAGCACCGCCGAACGGCCGCCGATGCCCATGCGGCCCCAACTGACCAGGGTGAAGGCGATCGCGGCGATCGCCAGCAGCAGACCGCCCAGGGTGAGCAGCACGTTCTGCGCGCTGCGCTGCTCGGCCCGCGCGGCCGGGGGCCCGAACGGGGCCGGGCCGGACGGGGGAGGTCCGAACGAACCGGCGAACTGCGGTGGGGCCGGCGTCGCGGGCGGCGTCAGCACACTCACCAGCCAGGCACGGCGAACCAACAGCTGGGACCGGCGGGCGTCCAGCCGGGCCAGTTCGCGATCGAGGAGCGCCAATTCCTCGGCGGGCGGCGGCACATGTTCCATGTCACGGAGTGTGGTGCGAGCCACAGGTTCAAACATGCGCTCGGATACTCAGTTCCCCGGCTGAGTACGCGCAGACTGGGACCATGGACTGGAGCCACTACCGCTTCCTGAGCATCTGGGACCTTCCCGGCCCGCCCGACACCGTCTACGAGATCCTCCTGCGCGCCGACGACTACCCGTGCTGGTGGCCGCAGTTCCGCGAGGTCGCCCGGCTCGACGCCGCCACCGGCACCGCCCGGATCCGTTCCCTCCTCCCGTACGACCTCGTCATGACCATTCGCGAGAGCCGCCGCGATCCGTCGGCCCGGGTCGTCGAGGCGGTCCTCGGCGGCGACCTGGAGGGCTGGGCCCGGTGGACGGTCCTCCCGCACGGCGCCGGCAGCCGGGCCGTCTACGAGCAGGAGGTCGAGGTGCGCAAGCGGCTGATGCGGCTCCTCGCGGTGCCCGGACGCCCGGTGTTCCGCGCCAACCACGCCCTGATGATGCGCGCCGGACGGCGGGGACTGACGGCCCGGCTGGAAGGAGTTTGAACCCGACCCGCCGAGCCCTGTATGGTTCAACCCGTTCCCGGGCGATTAGCTCAGTGGGAGAGCGCTTCGTTCACACCGAAGAGGTCACTGGTTCGAACCCAGTATCGCCCACCCGGAAGAGACCGGTCCGTCAGCACCAACGACGGACCGGTCTTCTGTTTCTCCCCACCGTTTCCTTCCACGTGGGCCGCGCCGGCACCGGACCGGGCGGCCGGTCACCTCACGCCGCGGCGGGCAGCGCCGGGCGCAGCGGCCACGCCGGATCCACCGCCTCCTCGGTGCCGTTCTTCGCGAACCACGCCTGCAGGCCGCGCGCCTGCGCCGCGTGCCACACGGCCTGCAGGGTGTGCAGCTCCGCCGGGGTCAGCCGCTCCAGACGCGACGAGAACCGCCGCGCCACCGCCCGCACCAGCTCCAGCGCCGCCGCCGCGTCGGCCGCCGCGTCGTGCGCGCCGTCGAGCACCACGCCGTACAGCTCGCAGAGGTCGGTGAGGGTGCGCCGCCCCTTGCGATAACGGTCCAGGTGCTTGTCGAGCACGCGCGGATCCAGCACGCACAGCGGCGCCTGCTGGAGGTACTGGGCGAGCGACGAGGCCCGGTGCCGCTTCAGCTCCCGGTCCAGCAGCGTCAGGTCGAACGGCGCGTTCATCACGACCAGCGGGCGTCCGGCCGCGGTCTGCTCGGCCAGCGCCCGGCCTATCTCCTCCACCACCGGAGCCGGCCAACGGCCGTTGCGCTGCAGGTGGTCGTCGGTCAGACCGTGGATCTCTATCGCCCCGGGAGGCACCGGAATGCCCGGATTCACCAGCCAGCGGGTGACGCGCATCCGCCCGCCCGCCACGTCCTGGACGACCAGGGCGGCCGAAACGATCCGGTCCCCCTCGACGTCGACTCCTGTTGTCTCGGTGTCAAAAGCGGCCAACGGCCCCTCGTACCAATGAGTCATCCCCGAACTCCTCGTGTCCGGACGGCAGGCGGTGTGATTCCCCTGCCCGGTTCGGTGATACCCGCGCGCTTTGCCTGGTACGCCGTTTGCGGACCGCTCCGTGCGGTGACAACACAGGTGACGGGTAAGGAAGTTGTCCGCCGCCCCGCACCGAAGAACCCCGATCGGCACAGCCCGGGAGGCACTCGCAGCCATGGCGCTCGCGCAGCCCGAACCGAGCGGACTGCTGCCCCAGCGGATCGCCCCGCTGCGCGGCACACTCGCCCCCACCGCCTGCATGGAGACCCTCCAGGTGGGCTATCTGCACGCGGTCGCGGCCGCGGCGGGATGCTCCCTGTCGCAGCCCTTCCCCGACAACGGCATCGACTGGCACGTCAGCCACGGCGCCCCCGGCCACACGGTGGACGACGAGGTGACCATCAAGGTGCAGCTCAAGTGCACCTACCAACTGCCGCCCCGGCCGCCGGGACCGGCGTTCTCCTTCACGCTGGACAACGCCCACCTCGTGAAGCTGGCCCGGACCCCGGTGTCGGTGCACAAGATCCTCGTCGTGATGATCGTGCCGCGCAGCCAGGACGACTGGCTGCGCGCCGGGCACGACCGGCTCGACCTGCGGCACTGCTGTTACTGGATCAACCTGGCCGGACACCCGGTGACGGGCCGGCACAGGACCACCGTGCGGATCCCCACCTCGCGCATCTTCGACGACCGGGCGCTCTGCGAGATCATGACCCGCGTAGGGGCCGGAGGGAGACCCTGATGCACCGGCCGATGGACGAGCCCGCCGACGGAGCGATCCCGTCGGCCCCCCGCCCGCGCCCCGGCGAGTCCGCCGGGCCGTGGTCCCGCCCTTCCGGACCGCCGGGGGACCTCCCCGACCCGGCCCGGGTCGACCCCGCGGTCCTCGGTGCCCTCCTCGCCCGGCACGGCTGGCGGCGCCGGGGCGGCGCGGCCGGACGCTACAGCCGCTGGACCCCGCCGGGCCCGCCCGCCCCGCCCGGCGGCGTCACCAGCCTGCTCGTCCCCGACAGCACCGCCTTCCCCGACAGCGAGGACCTCCTCGGCGAGGCGCTGACCGCACTCGCCCGCAGCGCCGTGCCCTCCGCCCGCGACGTACTGGTCTCCCTCGCCGTGCCCAGCGACGGAATCCGCTGGTGGCGCGAGGCCCCCGAACCGGCCGCGGGCACGGCGGGAGCGGCCGGCTGGACCGAGGCCGAGCGGCTGCACACCGCCGCCCGGCAGATCCTGCTGGCCGGGGCCCTCGCGGTACGGGACCGCACCGGATACCACGGCGCACGGCACCGCCGAAGGGCCGGGGCGGTGCTGGACGGCATCCTCGTCGGGCCCGCGCCCGGCGGCCGGGCGCTGACCGCCTACCTCCCGGTCGAGGCGGGCCGCGCCGTCGTCGTACGGCTCCACCACGCCCTGCACGCCGCCCGCGAGGCGGTGGACTACCAGCGGGCCACCGGCGGCTTCGAAGCCTTCGACACGGCGGTCGGGGCGGGCGTCAGCCGGGAGCTCACCGAGGCCCTGGTCGCCCTGGTCCGGGGCTCGGAAGGGGCGGGGGTCGCCCTGGAGTGGGCCCCCGCCGCCCCGGTCCCCGAGGGCTGCCCGCCCCGCCCCGAACCGGTGGAGTTCTCCCCGGGCGACCTGCCCGCCCTTCGCCGGGCGGGCGCCCGCTACCTCAGGAACGAACCCGCCGTGACGGTCCGGATCACCGGCGCCGTGGTCAGGATGCGCCGCTCGGCACCGCGCGGACCGGGCATCGTGCGGCTGCGGGTGCTGGCGGGCGCCGAGGTGCCGCACGTACGGCTGGAGCTGGACGAGGAGGCGTACCGGATCGCCGGGCAGGCCCATCTGGTGGGGCTGCCGGTCAGGGTGGAGGGCCGGCTGGAGAGCCGCGGCGGCTTCCGGCGGCTGACCCGCACCACCCAGGTGGTGCCCGTACAGGTCGACGAGGCGGAGCGGGACCGGCTGATGAAGTCGCTCCAGGAGAACGTCGACCATTTCGAGGAGGCGTGCACCGGCGAATAGGGCCGTGGGGAGAAGGCCGCGGGGGCGGTGGCGGGGCCCGGCGCCCGAACCGTTTCGCAGAGGGGGCCCGCGGCTCGGTACGATTCGTATCGCACGCGCACAGCGAACGCGTGCGTTCCCCCTGAGTCAGGAGAGACCGGTGTCAGACGTCCGTGTGACCATCCAACGCGATTCCGAGCGGGAAGAGCGCGTGGTGACGACGGGCACTACGGCGGCCGAGCTCTTCCCCGGCGAGCGCACCGTCGTCGCGGCCCGGGTCGCCGGCGAGCTGAAGGACCTCGCGTACGTCGTCGCCGACGGCGAGGTCGTCGAGCCCGTCGAGATCTCCTCCGAGGACGGCCTGAACATCCTGCGGCACTCCACCGCGCACGTCATGGCCCAGGCCGTGCAGCAGCTCTTCCCCGAGGCCAAGCTGGGCATCGGGCCGCCGGTCAAGGACGGCTTCTACTACGACTTCGACGTCGAGAAGCCGTTCACCCCCGAGGACCTCAAGGCCATCGAGAAGAAGATGCAGGAGATCCAGAAGCGGGGCCAGCGGTTCTCCCGCCGGGTCGTGACGGACGAGGACGCCCGCGAGGAGCTGTCCGACGAGCCGTACAAGCTGGAGCTCATCGGCATCAAGGGCGCCGCGTCCTCCGACGACGGAGCGGACGTCGAGGTGGGCGGCGGCGAGCTGACCATCTACGACAACCTCGACCCGAAGACCGGCGAGCTGTGCTGGAAGGACCTCTGCCGGGGCCCCCACCTGCCGACCACCCGGTTCATCCCGGCGTTCAAGCTGATGCGCAACGCCGCGGCGTACTGGCGCGGCAGCGAGAAGAACCCGATGCTCCAGCGCATCTACGGCACCGCCTGGCCCACCAAGGACGAGCTCAAGGCGCACCTGGAGTTCCTGGAGGAGGCCGCCAAGCGCGACCACCGCAAGCTCGGCAACGAGCTGGACCTCTTCTCCTTCCCCGACGAGATCGGCCCCGGCCTCGCGGTCTTCCACCCCAAGGGCGGCATCATCCGCCGTGCCATGGAGGACTACTCGCGCCGCCGGCACGAGGAGGAGGGCTACGAGTTCGTCTACTCCCCGCACGCCACCAAGGGCAAGCTCTTCGAGAAGTCCGGCCACCTGGACTGGTACGCCGACGGCATGTACCCCCCCATGCAGCTCGACGACGGGGTGGACTACTACCTCAAGCCGATGAACTGCCCGATGCACAACCTGATCTTCGACGCGCGCGGCCGTTCGTACCGTGAACTCCCGCTGCGCCTCTTCGAGTTCGGCACGGTGTACCGGTACGAGAAGTCCGGCGTGGTGCACGGCCTGACCCGCTCGCGCGGCTTCACGCAGGACGACGCGCACATCTACTGCACCAAGGAGCAGATGGCCGAGGAGCTCGACCGGACGCTCACCTTCGTCCTGAACCTGCTCCGCGACTACGGCCTGACCGACTTCTACCTGGAGCTCTCCACCAAGGACCCGGAGAAGTTCGTCGGCTCGGACGAGATCTGGGAAGAGGCCACCGAGACGCTGCGCCAGGTCGCCGAGAAGCAGGGCCTGCCGCTGGTCCCGGACCCGGGCGGCGCCGCGTTCTACGGCCCGAAGATCTCGGTCCAGTGCAAGGACGCCATCGGCCGCACCTGGCAGATGTCGACCGTGCAGCTCGACTTCAACCTGCCGGAGCGCTTCGACCTGGAGTACACCGGCCCGGACGGCACCAAGCAGCGCCCGGTCATGATCCACCGCGCCCTGTTCGGTTCCATCGAGCGCTTCTTCGCGGTGCTCCTGGAGCACTACGCGGGCGCCTTCCCGGTCTGGCTGGCCCCGGTCCAGGCGGTCGGCATCCCGATCGGCGACGCGCACATCCCCTACCTCCAGGAGTTCGCCGCCAAGGCGCGGAAGAAGGGGCTGCGGGTCGACGTGGACGCCTCGTCCGACCGGATGCAGAAGAAGATCCGCAACCAGCAGAAGGCCAAGGTCCCCTTCATGATCATCGCGGGCGACGAGGACATGGCCAACGGCGCCGTCTCCTTCCGCTACCGCGACGGATCGCAGGAGAACGGCATCCCCGTCGAGGACGCCATCGCCAAGATCCAGAAGGCCGTCGAGGACCGCGTCCAGGTCTGACGCACACGGCGTGAGCGGCCCCCGGAGAGCTACCCGCTCCCCGGGGGCCTCTCCTCGTCCTCCCGCCTGAACACCTGCAGCATCCACGACGAGAACGAGCCCGTCACCGCCCCCAGCAGCGCCAGCCCGCAGGCCATCAGGCCCGACGCGACGACCCGCCCGCTCGGCGTGATGGGGACCGCGTCCCCGTACCCCACCGTCGTGAGCGTCTCGCACGCCCACCACACGGCGTCCCCGAAGGTGCGGATCGAGGCCCCCGGCGCCCTGCGCTCCTGGTGGTAGACGGCCAGCGCGGCGGAGAAGCCGAGCAGCAGCGCGCTCGCCCCGGCATAGGCCATCACCCGGGCGTACAGGCTCAGCCGCGGTTGCCGCCGGTGCCGCTGCACCGCGGTGTAGACGCGGATCAGCCGCAGCGGCCGCAGCAGGGGGAGCAGCAACACCACGGTGTCCAGCCAGTGCACCCGGACGAAGCGGATGCCCAGGCCGCTGAGCCGGAGCCGTACGGCGTAGTCGCCGGCGAAGAGCAGCCAGGTGGCACCCACCAGGGCGAGGGCGAGGTCGCGCCAGACCCCGGCGTCGTCGGGGGCCAGGACGCGCACCGCGTAGCCGAGCAGGAAGACCAGCGAGACGACGAGGAGCGGCACTTCCGTGCGCTGCTCCCAGCGACGGAGGGAAGGAGGCGCCGAGTCGGCGGGCCGGTCGCTCATCGCCTCAGCATCGCCCTCCGCGCACGGGTACGGCCCCCGGCGACACGCTCCGCGTGGGTGAAGCAATATGCTGATCGCCATGACGAGTGAGCCGGAGCAGCAGATCGGAGTGGGAACGCCCGACGCGTTCCAGCGCCTGTGGACGCCCCACCGGATGGCGTACATCCAGGGCGAGAACAAGCCGACCGGTCCGGAGGCCGGCGACGGCTGCCCGTTCTGCGGCATCCCGTCGAAATCGGACGAGGACGGGCTCGTCATCGCGCGCGGCCGGAACGTCTACGCCGTGCTGAACCTGTACCCGTACAACGGCGGCCATCTGATGGTGGTGCCGTACCGGCACGTCGCGGACTACACGGAGCTGGACGGCCCGGAGACCATGGAGCTGGCCGACTTCACCAAGCGGGCGATGGTGGCCCTGCGGTCGGCCTCGGGCGCCCACGGCTTCAACATCGGCATGAACCAGGGCGCGGTGGCCGGGGCCGGCATCGCGGCCCATCTGCACCAGCACCTGGTGCCGCGCTGGGGCGGTGACACCAACTTCATGCCGGTCGTCGGGCACACGAAGGTGCTGCCGCAGCTGCTCGCCGACACGCGCAAGATGCTGGCCGACGCCTGGCCGGTCGACTGACCGGACCGTCGCCCCGTGTGAAGGCCGCCCCCGCCTTTCGGCCGGGGCGGCCTTCGCGCATCCGCACGGGACGGTCCTACGCGTCGTACACGTCCGCCTTGCGCGGGGACGGGTCCTGCACCTGACCGCTCAGCGCCATCGAGCGGCTGTCGAAGCGCTCGGTGTCGACGCCGTTCTCCTCCAGGACGCGCAGGGCGGCGCTGTGCACGGCACGCAGCACGGGGGTCGCGGCGCGCATCGCGTCGTCCGCCATGAAGCGGTGCCGCCACGGCTTCTCCGCCCAGGCGTGCCGCAGGCCGAACGGCTCGGGCAGGGCGATCTTGCCGCCCAGGTAGTCCAGGATCGGCGGATACCAGGTGAAGGGCGCGCGCAGGGCGAGGCGGACGACCTCCTCGGGTTCGACCAGGGGGAGGGTGATGCTGCGGGTCTCCCAGAACCGCACGGTCTTGTTGACCGTCTTGGTCTTGGCCGAGGGCTTGCTGGTGAACAGGGAGTGGACCGGGCCGAGCGCGTGTCCGGTGACCTCGATGCGCAGGGTCTCGTAGAGGACCGTGACCGTGATCATCATGGTGATGACCAACTGGCCGTCCCAGAGGGTGAACTGGACCCCCAGGTAGTGCCGGTCGCCGCCGCCGAACTGCTGGTGGTTGCAGATCCGCTGTATCTCGTGCGGCTTGACCTGGAAGGTGGCGACGTCCTCGCCCTCGGGACGGGAGACCGATCCGGCGTTCTCCCCGACGGGGGACACGATCCAGTGGGTGACCGACGGGGTGGGGAACCCCCCGGTGTTCAACGGGCCGCGCTCCAGCAGCTTGAGCTGGTCGTGGATGGCCCGGATCACGTCCCAGCTGCGGAACTGGTGGAACTCCTTGTTGGGCTCCTTCGGGACGAGCTCCTCGGCGAGCTGCCAGCTGCCCCAGCGGGTGCCCATGCCGAGGATCCCCTTGGGACCCGCGTAGAAGACCGAGTTGGACTGCTGCTCGGCGGAGAGCTTCTCCAGCCCCTGGCGCAGCGCCTCGCGGGAGGTCTCGTTGGGGTTCTTGGGCACGGCCTCGGGGATCTTGGCGGTGACGCCGCCGCCGGACAGGAGCCCCTCCCAACGGGCCCGCATGTCCTTGGCGGAGGACTCGGCGATCCGCTTGGCGATGTACCAGCCGATGACGGGGGCGATGATCATCGCCCGTACGTAGATCGCCGCGAACCCGGTGAGCGGCAGCTTGACCAGGAAGAACAGGGCCACGATGCCGATGATCGGGAGCAGGGCGTTGCCCAGGGCGGAGAGGGCCTTGTCCTTGGTGCCGCTCAGCCAGTCGCGCAGCCGGAACGCGATGATCCACATGAGCATGCCGGGCAGGAAGAGGAAGCCGAACAGGGCGGTGACGGCGGTCAGTTTGGCATCCCGGGTCCTGCGCAGGCGGGACGCGGACAGGCAGTGCTCGACGACGGTCTGCGGATCGGTCCCGAAGGACTGGATGAGGGCCTTGCGGGCGCCGCCCAGCATCCGCTCCTGGACGGCGCGGGAGAACGCCTCACCGAGATTCGGCTTGAAGTAGTCGGCCTTGATGAACTTGGAACGGCCCTCTTTCACCTCGGACTTGTGCCACTCGCTGTTGGCTTCAAGGATCTGCTCCACCGGGCTGTCGCGGTACGCGGCGGAGGCGAGGGCGTTCGTCGCCACCGCCTGACCGCCCGAGCCCTGGAGCGGAATCTGCGCCCCAGGAGAGAAATCGAATCCGTCGTTGGCCACCGTCGCCCCCACTCGCCGCCAAGAACCGCTCCTGCGGCTGTTTCCCAACTGTCGTGTCCGGCACACCTTCTGAGCTGGGACCAAAGCGTATCGTCCGGATCGGTGCGCCGCTGGTGCCTGTGGACAAAGACGGCCGACAGTCCTGCTCAGGCGTCGCCCGGACGGTTCTCCCGCCGCTCCCCGAGACGTTCCGCGAGCTGTGGGGGCATCGCTTCGTGCCGGGCGTACGCCCGGTCGAAGCGACCGGCGCCATGGGAGAGGGACCGCAGGTCGACGGCGTACCGGTCGATCTCCAGCTCCGGCACCTCGGCCCGTACGAGGGTGCGTCCGGAGCCGGACTGCTCGGTGCCGATCACCCTGCCGCGGCGGCCGGACAGATCGCTCATCACCGGCCCGACGTAGTCGTCGGGGACCAGCACCCGGACCTCGTCGACCGGTTCCAGGAACCGGATGCGGGTGTCCGCGGCGGCCTCGCGCAGGGCCAGCGCGCCCGCGGTCTGGAACGCGGCGTCGGAGGAGTCCACCGAATGGGACTTGCCGTCCCGCAGCGTGACGCGCACGTCGACGAGCGGATGCCCGGCCACGACCCCGCGGGCCGCCTGGGCGCGCACGCCCTTCTCCACGGAGGAGATGAACTGCCGGGGCACCGATCCGCCGACCACCTTGTCGACGAACTCGACGCCCGACCCGGCGGGCAGCGGTTCCACGTCGATCTCGCAGATGGCGTACTGGCCGTGGCCGCCGGACTGCTTCACGTGCCGGCCGCGTCCGGTCGACGGGGCGGCGAACGTCTCGCGCAGCGCCACCTCGTGCGGCACGGCGTCCACCTGGACCCCGTAGCGGTTGCGCAGCCGGTCCAGCGCCACGTCCTGGTGGGCCTCGCCCAGGCACCACAGCACCAGCTGATGGGTGTCCTGGTTCTGTTCGAGGCGCATGGTCGGGTCCTCGGCCACCAGCCGGGCGAGCCCCTGGGAGAGCTTGTCCTCGTCCGCCTTGCTGTGCGCCTCGATGGCGAGCGGCAGCAACGGGTCGGGAGCGGTCCAGGGATCCAGCAGCAGGGGCAGGTCCGGGTCGGAGAGGGTGTCCCCGGTCTCGGCGGTGCCCAGCTTGGCGACGCAGGCCAGGTCCCCCGCGGCGCACGAGGTCAGCGGACGCTGCTGCTTGCCGAAGGGGGCGGAGAGCGCGCCGACGCGCACCTCGGCCTCGTGGAAGGGGCGGGCCTCGTGGGCGGGGTCGGTGAGGCCGTGGCCGAACACGTGGACGGTCTCGTCGGGGCGCAGGGTGCCGGAGAAGACGCGCACGAGCGAGACCCGGCCGACGTACGGGTCGGAGGACGTCTTGACCACCTCGGCGATCAGCGGCCCGTCCGGATCGCAGGACGGGACCGGGCGCGACGCCCCGTGCAGGGGGGTGATGCCGGGCACCGGGCGCTCCGACGGGGCCGGGAAACCACCGGTGACCAGGTCCAGGAGCTCGACGGTGCCGACGCCCTGCCGGGCGTCCCCGGCCGCGGGAGCGGCGGCGAGGACGGGGTGGAAGGTGCCCCGGGCGACGGCGCGCTCCAGGTCCTCGACGAGGCTCGCGACGTCGATCTCGGCCCCGCCGAGATAGCGGTCCATCAGGGTCTCGTCCTCGCTCTCGGCGATGATCCCCTCGATGAGCCGGTCGCGGGCCGCCCGGAGCGGTGCCCGCTGGGCGTCCTCGGGCGGCCGCTCCCGCCGCTCGCCCGACGAGTAATCGAAGACCTGCCGGGTGAGCAGGCAGGTCAGGCCGGTGAGCGGCGCGTGCCCGTCGGGTCCCTCGGGGCCGTGGACGGGCAGGTGGAGCGGGAGCACGGCCTCGGGGTCGTCACCGCCCAGGACCTCGCCGCAGACCCGGACCATTTCGTCGAACGGGGTGCGCGCCGTGTCGAGGTGCGTGACGACGATCGCGCGCGGCATGCCGACGGCCGCGCACTCCTCCCACACGGCGCGGGTGGCTCCGGCCACCGCGTCCGCCTCCTGGGCCGCGGAGACGACGAACAGGGCCGCGTCCGCCGCCCGCAGACCGGCCCTGAGCTCCCCGACGAAATCGGCGTAGCCCGGTGTGTCCAGCAGGTTGACCCGGCACCCGGCCCACTCCACGGGGACCAGGGAGAGCTGCACGGAACGCTGCTGCCGGTGCTCGATCTCGTCGTAGTCGGAGAGGGTGGTGCCGTCCTCGATCCGGCCCGCCCGGTTGACCGCCCCCGCCGTCTGCGCCAGGGCCTCGACGAGCGTGGTCTTTCCGGCACCGCTGTGGCCGACGAGCACCACGTTCCGCACGGACGAGGGCCGGTCGGCCGTCGTCGCCCCGCCGGCGGCCCCGGTGCGCGCGTGTGTCCTGTCACCCATGATGTGCCTCCCGGATGGTGGCGCCGGCCGAAGGGGCCGGCGCGGGGTGGGGGAGAAAAGCCACGGGCACGGGGAGCCGCCGCGGCGGCCACGACGACACCCGCGGTAATTCGAGCTTTCCACTCGGGCCGGGATGCGTCCATACAACGCCCCCGCCCCCGGTGCCGCCCGGGTGCCCGGACGGTGGAGCCGGGCGGGCGTGACTACGATGGGCCAGCCGGTGGCCGATGGGGCCGCTCGGCCCACCGACCCTCGGGAAGGCCATGCTGAACAAGTACGCGCGTGCATTTTTTACGCGTGTCCTCACACCGTTCGCCGCACTGCTCCTCCGTCTCGGCGTGAGCCCTGACGCGGTCACGCTGATCGGTACGGCCGGAGTGGTGGCGGGTGCGCTGGTCTTCTTCCCGATGGGGGAGTTCTTCTGGGGCACGATCGTCATCACGATCTTCGTCTTCTCCGACCTCGTCGACGGGAACATGGCCCGCCAGGCCGGCATCTCCAGCCGCTGGGGCGCGTTCCTGGACTCGACGCTGGACCGGGTCGCCGACGGGGCGATCTTCGGCGGTTTCGCGCTCTGGTACGCGGGCAGGGGTGACGACAACGTGCTCTGCGCGGTCGCGATCTTCTGCCTGGCCAGCGGTCAGGTGGTCTCGTACACGAAGGCGCGCGGCGAGTCGATCGGGCTGCCGGTCGCCGTCAACGGGCTCGTGGAGCGCGCCGAGCGGCTGGTGGTCTCGCTGGTCGCGGCCGGGCTCGCCGGTCTGCACAAGTTCGGGGTCCCCGGCATCCAGGTGCTGCTGCCGATCGCGCTGTGGATCGTCGCCGTGGGCAGCCTCGTGACGCTCGTGCAGCGGGTCGTCACCGTGCGCCGCGAATCCGCCGAGGCCGACGCCGCCGAGGCGGCCGCCGCGCAGGGCAGCGGGGCCGCCCAGTGAGCGACGCACCGGTGAGCGGGCGGACCGGCCCGCGCGACCGGCTGACGGACGGGCTGTACGGACTCGGCTGGGCCGCCGTCAAGAAGCTTCCCGAGCCGGTCGCCCGGTCCCTCTTCCGGACCATCGCCGACCAGGCGTGGAAGCGGCGCGGCAGGAGCGTGCTGCGACTGGAGTCGAACCTGGCACGGGTCGTGCCCGGCGCCTCACCGGCCCGGCTGGCCGAGCTCTCCCGGGCCGGCATGCGCTCGTACATGCGCTACTGGATGGAGTCGTTCCGGCTGCCCACCTGGAGCCCGGAGCGGATCAAGGCGTCCATAGAGGTGACCGACGCGCACCGGCTGACCGACGGACTGGACGCCGGCCGCGGCGTCATCCTCGCCCTGCCGCACCTGGCGAACTGGGACCTGGCGGGCGCCTGGGTCACCACCGATCTCAAGGTGCCCTTCACCACCGTCGCCGAGCGGCTGAAGCCGGAGACCCTGTACGACCGGTTCGTCGCCTACCGCGAGGGGCTCGGCATGGAGGTCCTGCCGCACAGTGGCGGCGCCGCCTTCGGCACCCTGGCCCGGCGGCTGCGCTCGGGCGGGCTGGTCTGCCTGGTGGCCGACCGCGACCTGTCGGCCTCCGGGGTCGAGGTGTCCTTCTTCGGCGACACCGCGCGCATGCCCGCGGGCCCGGCGCTGCTCGCCCAGCAGACCGGTGCGCTGCTGCTGCCGGTGACGCTCGGCTACGACGACACGCCCGTGATGAAGGCACGCATCCACCCGCCGGTCGAGGTGCCCGCCACGGGCGACCGCACGGAGCGGACGTCCGCGATGACCCAGGCGCTGGCCGACGCCTTCGCCACCGGGATCGCCGAGCACCCGGAGGACTGGCACATGCTGCAACGGCTCTGGCTCGCCGACCTGGAACCCCGGGAGGACCGGCCGTGAAGATCGGCATCGTCTGCCCGTACTCCTGGGACGTGCCCGGGGGCGTGCAGTTCCACATCCGCGACCTGGCCGAGCACCTGATCCGCCTGGGCCACCAGGTGTCGGTGCTGGCGCCCGCGGACGACGAGACCCCGCTGCCGCCGTACGTGGTGTCGGCCGGCCGGGCCGTGCCCGTCCCGTACAACGGCTCCGTGGCCCGGCTGAACTTCGGCTTCCTCTCCGCCGCCCGGGTCCGCCGCTGGCTGCACGACGGCACCTTCGACGTGATCCACATCCACGAACCGACCTCGCCGTCGCTCGGGCTGCTCGCCTGCTGGGCCGCGCAGGGGCCGATCGTCGCCACGTTCCACACCTCCAACCCGCGCTCCCGGGCCATGATCGCGGCGTACCCGATCCTGCAGCCGGCCCTGGAGAAGATCAGCGCACGGATCGCGGTGAGCGAGTACGCGCGCCGCACCCTGGTCGAGCACCTGGGCGGCGACGCGGTCGTCATCCCGAACGGTGTCGACGTCGACTTCTTCGCCGCGGCCGAGCCCCGGGCCGAGTGGCAGGGGGGAACGATCGGCTTCATCGGGCGCATCGACGAGCCCCGCAAGGGCCTGCCCGTCCTGATGCGGGCCCTGCCCGCGATCCTCGCCGCCCGCCCGGACGCCAGGCTCCTGGTGGCGGGCCGGGGCGACGAGGAGGAGGCCGTCGCCTCACTGCCGGCGGCGATGCGCGAGCGGGTCGAGTTCCTCGGCATGGTGAGCGACGAGGACAAGGCCCGGCTGCTGCGCAGCGTCGACGTGTACGTCGCCCCCAACACGGGCGGCGAGAGCTTCGGGATCATCCTGGTCGAGGCCATGTCGGCCGGCGCCCCGGTCCTCGCCAGCGACCTGGACGCGTTCGCCCAGGTCCTGGACCAGGGCGCGGCGGGCGAGCTCTTCGCCAACGAGGACGCGGAAGCGCTGGCCGGAGCCGCGATCCGGCTGCTCGGCGACCCGGACCGCCGCGCGGAACTGCGCGAGCGGGGCACCGCCCACGTTCGGCGGTTCGACTGGTCGACGGTCGGGGCGGACATCCTCGCGGTGTACGAGACGGTGACGGACGGCGCGGCCTCGGTGGCGGCCGACGAACGCCCGGGGCTGCGCGCCCGGCTCGGCCTGGCCCGGGACTAGGGTCTTCCGGTCCGGAGTGCCCGGGGGCCCGGCGTGCGTGGCGCGGCGGTTCCCGGGAGGCCGGTGCCGGCCGGTGGGCGTCACGCCGCCTGCGCACCGGCGGTAGCCTTGCCGCCCGTGACCGAAACCCTCATCTGGATCGCCGTAGCGGTCGTCGCGATCGGCATGTACCTCAGCTGGACCGCCGGCCGGCTGGACCGGCTGCACACCCGTATCGACGCCGCCCGCGCCGCCCTCGACGCGCAGCTCCTGCGCCGGGCATCGGTCACCCAGGAACTGGCCACGTCCGGTGTCCTCGACCCGGCCGCCTCCATCGTGCTGTACGAGGCCGCGCACGCCGCCCGCCAGGCGGAGGAGGAGAACCGCGAGGTCGCCGAGAGCGAGCTGAGCACCGCGCTGCGCGCGGTCTTCGGCGAGGCGGCGCAGGTGGAGGCGGTGAAGGAGATCCCCGGCGGCGAGGAGGCCGCGCTCGAACTGGCCGCCGCCGTGCGCCGCGTACCGATGGCCCGCCGGTTCCACAACGACGCGGTGCGCGCGGCGCGAGCGCTGCGCCGCCATCGCAAGGTGCGGTGGTTCCGGCTGGCCGGCCACGCCCCGTTCCCGCTCGCCTTCGAGATGGACGACGAACCGCCGGTGGCCCTCGCGGACCGCCCCGGCGGCTGAGCCGAAACCGGCCCTCTCACGCGTGACCGGGGCCACATCCCGGCCCGTACACGCGCAAAACGATCCACCGGCCTCCCATTGGCCCTTGTCGTGGACTGTTCCCGGGGAGTTTGCTCGGCTCTGCGCCAACCAGCGCTTTTCGGCAACTTTTTCTCCGAGTGAGGTCGATCCATGTCCACGCTTCCCTCCACCCCGCAGTCCCCGGACTCCCCGGCCACCGGAACCGCGCGCGTCAAGCGCGGCATGGCCGAGCAGCTCAAGGGCGGCGTGATCATGGACGTCGTCAACGCCGAACAGGCCAAGATCGCCGAGGACGCGGGCGCCGTGGCCGTCATGGCCCTGGAGCGGGTTCCGGCCGACATCCGCAAGGACGGCGGCGTGGCCCGGATGTCCGACCCGAACATGATCGAGGAGATCATCGAGGCCGTCTCCATCCCGGTGATGGCCAAGTCGCGCATCGGCCACTTCGTCGAGGCCCAGGTCCTGCAGTCCCTGGGGGTCGACTACATCGACGAGTCCGAGGTCCTCACCCCGGCCGACGAGGTCAACCACAGCGACAAGTTCGCCTTCACCACGCCGTTCGTCTGCGGCGCCACCAACCTGGGCGAGGCCCTGCGCCGCATCGCCGAGGGCGCGGCCATGATCCGCTCGAAGGGCGAGGCCGGCACCGGCAACGTCGTCGAGGCGGTCCGCCACCTGCGCCAGATCAAGAACGAGATCGCCCGGCTGCGCGGCTACGACAACAACGAGCTGTACGCCGCGGCCAAGGAACTCCGCGCCCCGTACGAGCTGGTCAAGGAGGTCGCCGAGCTCGGCAAGCTGCCCGTGGTGCTGTTCTCCGCCGGTGGGGTCGCCACCCCGGCCGACGCCGCGCTCATGCGCCAGCTCGGCGCCGAGGGCGTCTTCGTCGGCTCCGGCATCTTCAAGTCCGGCGACCCGGCCAGGCGCGCCGCCGCGATCGTGAAGGCCACCACCTTCTACGACGACCCGAAGATCATCGCGGACGCCTCCCGGAACCTGGGCGAGGCCATGGTCGGCATCAACTGCGACACCCTGCCCGAGGCCGAGCGCTACGCCAACCGCGGCTGGTAAGCACCGATGAGCGACACCCCTGTGATCGGAGTCCTGGCGCTCCAGGGCGACGTACGGGAACACCTGATCGCCCTGGCCTCGGCGGACGCCCAGGCCAGGCCGGTCCGGCGGCCCGAGGAACTCGCCGAGGTCGACGGTCTGGTCCTGCCCGGCGGCGAATCCACCACGATGTCCAAGCTGGCCGTCCTGTTCGGCATGCTGGACCCCCTGCGCGAACGGGTGCGGGACGGCATGCCCGTCTACGGGACCTGCGCCGGAATGATCCTGCTCGCCGACAAGATCCTCGACCCGCGCGCGGGCCAGGAGACGATCGGCGGGATCGACATGATCGTGCGCCGCAACGCCTTCGGGCGGCAGAACGAGTCCTTCGAGGCCGCCGTCGAGGTCACCGGCGTCGACGGCGGCCCGGTGGAGGGCGTCTTCATCCGCGCCCCCTGGGTGGAGTCGGTCGGGGCGCGCGCCGAGGTGGTGGCGGAGCACGACGGCCACATCGTCGCCGTACGTCAGGGAAACGCCCTGGCCACGTCATTCCATCCGGAATTGACCGGGGACCACCGTGTTCACGCGTTGTTCGTGGACATGGTGCGCGCAGTCGGCTGACTCGATCCCGGTAGGATCTCTCGGGTTCGAATCGTTTTTGGTGACGCGAAGGAGAAGGCAGTGTCCGGCCACTCTAAATGGGCTACGACGAAGCACAAGAAGGCCGTGATTGACGCCAAGCGCGGCAAGCTCTTCGCGAAGCTGATCAAGAACATCGAGGTCGCCGCCCGTACCGGCGGCGCGGACCCCGATGGGAACCCGACCCTTGTGGACGCGATCCAGAAGGCCAAGAAGAGCTCCGTACCGAACAAGAACATCGACTCCGCGGTCAAGCGCGGTGCCGGTCTCGAAGCGGGCGGCGTCGACTACCAGACGATCATGTACGAGGGTTACGGCCCGAACGGCGTCGCGGTGCTCATCGAGTGCCTCACCGACAACCGCAACCGTGCCGCGTCCGACGTCCGCGTCGCGATGACCCGCAACGGTGGCTCGATGGCCGACCCGGGCTCGGTGTCGTACCTCTTCAACCGCAAGGGCGTCGTGATCGTCCCCAAGGGTGAGCTGACCGAGGACGACGTCCTGGGCGCCGTGCTCGACGCGGGTGCCGAGGAGGTCAACGACCTCGGCGAGAGCTACGAGGTCGTCAGCGAGGCCACCGACCTGGTCGCGGTCCGCACCGCGCTCCAGGAGGCCGGCATCGACTACGACTCCGCCGACGCCAACTTCCTCCCCACCATGCAGGTCGAGCTGGACGAGGAGGGCGCGCGCAAGATCTTCAAGCTGATCGACGCCCTGGAGGACAGCGACGACGTGCAGAACGTCTTCGCCAACTTCGACGTCTCGGACGAGGTCATGGAGAAGGTCGAGGCCTGAGCCCGGCTCAGCGGCACGGCCTCCACGGACGGGCCGACGGGGAACACACCCCGTCGGCCCGTCGCATTGTCAGTGCGAGCGGATAGCCTGCGGGAACAGTTGAACGATCGGCACGGAAGGGGGCATCCCATGCGGGTACTCGGCGTCGACCCGGGGCTGACCCGGTGCGGTGTCGGAGTCGTCGAGGGCGTCGCGGGTCGGCCCCTGACGATGCTCGGCGTCGGAGTGGTGCGCACCCCCGCCGACGCGGAGCTCGGCCACCGGCTGGTCGCCATCGAGCGCGGCATCGAGGAATGGCTCGACGAGCACCGGCCGGAGTGCGTCGCCGTGGAGCGGGTCTTCAGCCAGCACAACGTGCGTACGGTGATGGGCACCGCCCAGGCCAGCGCCGTCGCCATGCTCTGCGCGTCCCGGCGCGGCATACCGGTCGCCCTGCACACCCCCAGCGAGGTCAAGGCGGCCGTGACCGGCAGCGGCCGCGCCGACAAGGCACAGGTCGGCGCGATGGTCACCCGGCTGCTGCGACTCGACGCCCCGCCGAAACCGGCCGACGCGGCCGACGCCCTCGCGCTCGCCATCTGCCACATCTGGCGCGCCCCCGCGGTCAACCGCCTCCAGCAGGCCCACGCGACCGCCGCCCGGCGCGCCCCCCGTACACCCGCGGTTCCCGTCCGGAAGGTCCCCCGATGATCGCCTTCGTCAGCGGCCCCGTGGCCGCACTCGCCCCGACCACGGCCGTGATCGAGGTCGGCGGCATCGGCATGGCCGTCCAGTGCACGCCGAACACCCTCGCCGGCCTCCGGATCGGCACCGAGGCCAGGCTCGCCACCTCCCTCGTCGTACGGGAGGACTCGCTCACCCTCTACGGCTTCGCCGACGACGACGAGCGGCAGGTCTTCGAACTGCTCCAGACCGCCAGCGGGGTCGGCCCCCGGCTCGCCCAGGCCATGCTCGCCACCCACAGCCCCGACGCCCTGCGCACCGCGGTCGCCACCGGCGACGAGAAGGCGCTCACCGCCGTCTCGGGCATCGGCAAGAAGGGCGCACAGAAGCTCCTCCTCGAACTGAAGGACAGGCTCGGCGAGCCCGTCGGGTCCCACAGCGGCCGGCAGGGCATCGGAACCCCCGTCACCTCCTCCTGGAGCGACCAGCTCCAGGCCGCCCTGATCGGCCTCGGCTACGCCACCCGCGAGGCCGACGAGGCGGTCGCCGCCGTCACCCCGCAGGCCGAGGCGGCCCTCGCCGAGGGCGGCCGGCCCCCCGTGCCGCAGTTGCTGCGCGCCGCGCTGCAGACCCTCAACCGCGCGCGCTGACCGGAGCGCGACACCCCGGGGACACCCCCGACGCCGGGCCGGGCACCGCACGGCACCGAACCATCCGAGGCGGGACAGACCACATGAACTGGGACGAGACCGGACCCGACAGCGACGAGCGGCTCGACGAGCGCCTCGTCCGGGCCGACGCGGACGGCGAGGACACCGCGGTCGAAGCGGCCCTGCGGCCGAAGGACCTCGACGAATTCGTCGGCCAGGAGAAGGTGCGCGAACAGCTCGACCTGGTCCTCAAGGCGGCCAGGGCCCGCGGCGCCACCGCCGACCACGTCCTGCTCTCCGGCGCCCCCGGCCTCGGCAAGACCACCCTCTCCATGATCATCGCGGCCGAGATGGGCGCACCGATCCGGATCACCTCCGGCCCCGCCATCCAGCACGCCGGCGATCTCGCGGCGATCCTCTCCTCCCTCCAGGAGGGCGAGGTCCTCTTCCTCGACGAGATCCACCGGATGTCGCGCCCCGCCGAGGAGATGCTCTACATGGCGATGGAGGACTTCCGGGTCGACGTCATCGTCGGCAAGGGCCCCGGCGCCACCGCCATCCCGCTGGAACTGCCACCCTTCACCCTGGTCGGCGCGACCACCCGGGCCGGGCTGCTGCCGCCGCCGCTGCGCGACCGCTTCGGCTTCACCGGCCACATGGAGTTCTACACCCCCGCCGAACTGGAACGCGTCATCCACCGCTCCGCCCGCCTGCTCGACGTGGAGACGGACGCGGACGGCGCAGCCGAGATCGCCGGCCGCTCCCGCGGCACGCCCCGCATCGCCAACCGGCTGCTGCGCCGCGTCCGTGACTACGCCCAGGTCAAGGCCGACGGGCGGATCGACCGCCCGGTCGCCGCCGCGGCCCTCGGGGTGTACGAGGTCGATGCCCGGGGCCTCGACCGGCTGGACCGGGCGGTGCTCGAAGCCCTGCTCAAGCTCTTCGGCGGCGGCCCCGTCGGGCTGTCCACCCTCGCGGTCGCGGTGGGGGAGGAGCGCGAGACGGTCGAGGAGGTCGCGGAGCCCTTCCTGGTACGGGAGGGGCTGCTGGCCAGGACCCCGCGCGGACGGATCGCGACGCCCGCGGCCTGGGCGCACCTCGGTCTCGTGCCCCCGCAGCACGGCGGAAAGGGACAACAGGGCCTGTTCGGGGCGTGAAGTGTCACAGCTTGGCCGAAGCAGGAACCACAGCACGGCGTCGGGCGTTGTTCCATCGATGCGGACTCGCTTAGACTCCGCCGATGCCGCCCTTAGCAGGTCGGTGTGCCCACCCCCGTAGATACAGGCCGCCCTCCAGCGCGGTCGTGCGAAGGAAACTCGTCCCGTGAATCCCGTGACTCTCCTCCCCTTCATCGTGCTCATCGGGGCCATGTTCCTGATGACGCGGTCCGCCAAGAAGAAGCAGGCGGCCGCAGTCCAGATGCGCAACGAGATGCAGCCCGGCACCGGCGTCCGGACGATCGGGGGGATGTACGCCACCGTCAAGGAAGTTCACGACGACACCGTGCTCCTCGAGGTCGCGCCCGGCGTGCACGCCGTCTACGCCAAGAACGCCGTCGGCGCCGTCCTCGACGACGAGGAGTACAACCGCATCGTTCACGGCGACGACACCCTCGACGGTGCGGTCGTTCCGGACGACGCCTCCTCTCTGACCGAGGACGCCTCGGACGACGCCGCGATCGACCTGGAGAAGAAGGACGGGGCCGACGACGCCGAGTCGAAGGACGCCAAGTCCGACAAGAAGTCCGAGGGCAAGGCCGACGGCGAGGCCGACGCGAAGTAGTCCACGACCCGGGGAGTGTCATGGGCGCATCGGCGTCCGGCACTCCCCGGACCGTGCGATCTTCTGCGGGGGCGGGTCCCCACTACACTTCGTGGCCGCTCGGGCGCGTACCCGGCGCGGGGCGGTTGGACAGGGAGAAACGAGAAGGTGGCAGCACCGAAGAAGAGCCGGGGAGCGTCCGGCGGTCAGGGCAAGCCGGGGCGTTCCCTGGCTCTGATCCTGATCGCCATGGTCGCGCTCATCGGCGGGATGTTCCTGGCTGATCAGCCGACTCCACGGCTCGGCATCGACCTGGCGGGTGGCACGTCCATCACGCTGGAGGCGAAGAGCGAACCGGGCCAGGAATCGGCGGTCAACAAGACCAACATGGACACGGCGGTCCAGATCATGGAGCGCCGTGTCAATGGTCTCGGTGTCTCCGAGGCCGAGGTCCAGACCCAGGGCGATCGCAACATCATCGTCAACATCCCCAAGGGCACGAACTCCGCCCAGGCCCGTGAGCAGGTCGGTACCACCGCCAAGCTCTACTTCCGGCCGGTGCTGACCGTCGCCCAGGGCATGCCCACCCCGGAGCCCAGCGCCTCGTCGTCCGGCAAGCCCTCCCCGTCCACCAGCCCGAGCGTCTCGGCGTCGGAGGGCGCCACCGCGACGGACAAGGACAAGGGCAAGTCCTCGACGACGCCGAGCGCGACCGCCACCACCCAGGGCCGCGCGGTCACCGGAGCCCTCAAGGCCGACTCCACGCCGAGCCCGGACGCGAGCAACAAGCCGAAGGCCGACGCCTCGCCGTCGTCCTCCGCGTCCGCCCCCTCCGCCGAGGAGCAGGCCGCCGCGACCAAGCTGCAGAAGCAGTTCGCGGAGCTCGACTGCTCCAGCAAGGAACTCCGCTCCAAGGCCGCGCGGGGCGTCAAGCCCACCGACAGCACGGTCGCGTGCAGCTCCGACGGTGCGGAGAAGTACGTCCTCGGCCCGTCCGAGGTGTCCGGCACCGAGGTCGACAGCGCCAAGGCCAACTTCGACCAGCAGCGCGGCATGTGGATCGTCCAGATGGAGTTCACCGGCAAGGGCTCCAAGCAGTTCCAGAAGATCACCAGCAAGCTCTCCCAGCTGCAGCAGCCGCAGAACCAGTTCGCCATCGCGCTCGACGGCGAGGTCGTCTCGGCGCCCTCCGTCCGCACGACGCTCAGCGGCAGCGCGGAGATCTCCGGCAGCTTCACCCAGCAGTCCGCCGAGGACCTGGCCAACGTGCTCTCCTACGGTGCGCTCCCGCTCTCGTTCAGTGAGCAGAGCGTCACCACCGTCACCGCCGCGCTCGGCGGCGAGCAGCTCCAGGCCGGTCTGATCGCCGGCGCCATCGGGCTGGCCCTGGTGGTCATCTACCTGGTGGTCTACTACCGCGGCCTCGCATTCATCGCCCTGCTGAGCCTGCTGACCTCCGGCATCCTGACCTACACGCTCATGTCGCTGCTCGGCCCGGCCATCGGCTTCGCGCTGAACCTTCCGGCGGTCTGCGGCGCCATCGTCGCCATCGGCATCACCGCCGACTCCTTCATCGTGTACTTCGAACGGGTCCGGGACGAGATCCGTGAGGGCCGCACGCTCCGCCCGGCCGTCGAACGGGCCTGGCCGCGCGCCCGTCGCACCATCCTGGTCTCCGACTTCGTCTCGTTCCTCGCCGCGGCGGTGCTCTTCGTCGTCACCGTCGGCAAGGTCCAGGGCTTCGCCTTCACCCTGGGGCTCACCACCCTGCTCGACGTGGTCGTGGTGTTCTTCTTCACCAAGCCCCTCATGACGCTGATGGCCCGCACGAAGTTCTTCTCCAGCGGCCACCCGTGGTCCGGCCTGGACCCGAAGCGGCTCGGCGCCAAGCCGCCGCTGCGCCGCTCGCGCCGTGCCACCGCCCCCACTGACCCGAAGGAGGCGTGAGATGTCGCGACTCGGCACCATCGGCGCCCGTCTCTACCGCGGCGAGGTCGGCTACGACTTCATCGGCAAGCGCAAGCTCTGGTACGGCGTCTCGATCCTGATCACCATCACGGCCATCGTCGGCCTGGTGGTCAGCGGCCTCAACATGGGCATCGAGTTCAAGGGCGGCGCGGTCTTCACCACCCCGAAGACCAGCACCACCGTCTCCGAGGCGGAGGACCTGGCCACGGAGGCCTCCGGCCACCAGGCGATCGTCCAGAAGCTCGGCAACGGCGGCCTGCGCATCCAGATCACCGAGGTCGACACCGCCAAGTCGGACCAGATCAAGGAACAGCTCTCCAAGGACCTCGACGTCCCCGCGGAGAAGATCGCCGCCGACCTGGTCGGCCCCAGCTGGGGTGAGCAGATCGCCAACAAGGCATGGACCGGCCTCGGCATCTTCATGGTCCTCGTGGTGGTCTACCTGGCCATCGCCTTCGAGTGGCGCATGGCCATCGCGGCCCTGGTCGCGCTGATCCACGACATCACCATCACGGTCGGCATCTACGCCCTGGTCGGCTTCGAGGTCACCCCCGGCACCGTGATCGGTCTGCTCACGATCCTCGGTTACTCCCTGTACGACACCGTCGTGGTCTTCGACAGCCTCAAGGAGAGCACGGTCGGCATCACCAAGCAGACCCGCTGGACCTACAGCGAGATCGCCAACCGGTCCATCAACGGCACGCTGGTGCGTTCCATCAACACCACCGTCGTGGCACTGCTGCCGGTCGCCGGCCTGCTCTTCATCGGTGGCGGTGTACTCGGCGCCGGCATGCTGAACGACATCTCGCTGTCGCTCTTCGTCGGTCTCGCCGCCGGTGCGTACTCCTCGATCTTCATCGCCACGCCGCTCGTCGCCGACCTCAAGGAACGCGACCCGCAGATGAAGGCCCTGAAGAAGCGGATCCTCGCCAAGCGCGCGGCGGCCGCCGCCAAGGGCGAGTCCGCCGAGGACGACCCGTCGGACGGCTCGGTCCAGGACACCGCCCCCGCCCCCGCCGCCGCGGTCGTCGGCCAGCGCCAGCAGCCCCCCAGGGGACACGGCCGGACCCCGGGGAAGCGTTGAGATGACCAGCACCACCGAAAGCACCCGTGAGCTCCTGCTCAGCCGGATCCGCGACGTACCGGACTACCCGAAGCCGGGCGTGATGTTCAAGGACATCACGCCGCTGCTCGCGGACCCGGCGGCGTTCACGGCCCTCACCGACGCCCTCGCGGAGCTGTGCGTACGGCACGGCGCCACGAAGGTCGTCGGCCTGGAGGCCCGCGGCTTCATCCTGGCCGCCCCGGTCGCGGTCCGGGCCGGGCTCGGCTTCGTCCCCGTCCGCAAGGCGGGCAAGCTGCCCGGAGCCACGCTCAGCCAGGCGTACGAGCTGGAGTACGGCACCGCCGAGATCGAGATCCACGCGGAGGACCTGTCCGCAGGCGACCGCATCATGGTCATCGACGACATCCTCGCGACCGGCGGCACCGCCGAGGCCTCGCTGGAGCTGATCCGTCGGGCCGGCGCCGAGGTCGCGGGTGTCGCGGTCCTCATGGAGCTCGGCTTCCTGGCCGGACGCGCCCGGCTGGAGCAGGGCCTGCGCAACGCTCCGCTGGAAGTGCTGATCACGGTCTGAGCCGTAGCGGACCGCACGCGGCGCCGCCTCGCACGACATGGGACGGACCCCCGGGAACAACCGGGGGTCCGTCCCGTGTTGTGGTGGGTCTCACGGTCCCCGGGGGAGGACCGGCCACCGGGTGGATACGATGGCCTTTCCGGGTATCCGGATCCGCACGAGGAGCGCTCTTGCCAGACGAGGCCCAGCCAGTCGCCGCCCCGCAGCCCGACAAGCCCGCGGCGGCCCCCGTCACGCCCGGGAAGAAGCAGCCCGCGGACAAGCCGAAGCCCCCGGCTCCAGAGCCCGGACCGGGCCCGGACCGGGCGGGCGCGCCGGCGTCCGGGGCCGCGTCCCCCGCGCAGCCGGTCGCGCCGACGCCCCCGGCCGCGTCCGCCCCGAAGCCCCCGGCGAAGCCCGCGGCCAAACCGGTTCCGCCGGGCGCGCCCACGACCCGATCCGGCGGCTCGTCCAACCGGGTACGGGCCAGGCTCGCCCGCCTCGGCGTGCAGCGCTCCAGCCCGTACAACCCGGTGCTCGAACCGCTGCTGCGCATCGTCCGCGGCAACGACCCCAAGATCGAGACCGCCACGCTGCGCCAGATCGAGCGCGCCTACCAGGTCGCCGAGCGCTGGCACCGCGGCCAGAAGCGCAAGAGCGGCGACCCGTACATCACGCACCCGCTCGCCGTCACCACCATCCTCGCCGAGCTGGGCATGGACCCGGCGACGCTGATGGCGGGGCTGCTGCACGACACGGTCGAGGACACCGAGTACGGCCTGGACACCCTGCGCCGCGACTTCGGCGACCAGGTCGCCCTGCTGGTCGACGGCGTCACCAAGCTGGACAAGGTCAAGTTCGGCGAGGCCGCCCAGGCCGAGACCGTGCGCAAGATGGTCGTCGCGATGGCCAAGGACCCCAGGGTCCTGGTCATCAAGCTCGCCGACCGCCTGCACAACATGCGCACCATGCGCTACCTCAAGCGGGAGAAGCAGGAGAAGAAGGCCCGCGAGACCCTGGAGATCTACGCCCCGCTGGCGCACCGGCTGGGCATGAACACCATCAAGTGGGAGCTGGAGGACCTCGCCTTCGCGATCCTCTACCCCAAGATGTACGACGAGATCGTCCGGCTCGTGGCCGAGCGGGCCCCCAAGCGCGACGAGTACCTCGCCATAGTGACCGACGAGGTCCAGGCAGACCTGCGGGCCGCCCGGATCAAGGCCACCGTCACGGGACGGCCGAAGCACTACTACAGCGTCTACCAGAAGATGATCGTGCGGGGCCGGGACTTCGCCGAGATCTACGACCTGGTGGGCATCCGCGTCCTCGTCGACACCGTCCGCGACTGCTACGCGGCGCTCGGCACCGTCCACGCGCGATGGAACCCGGTGCCCGGCCGGTTCAAGGACTACATCGCGATGCCCAAGTTCAACATGTACCAGTCGCTGCACACCACGGTGATCGGTCCCAGCGGCAAGCCCGTCGAGCTCCAGATCCGCACCTTCGACATGCACCGCCGTGCCGAGTACGGCATTGCCGCGCACTGGAAGTACAAGCAGGAGGCCGTCGCCGGTGCCTCCAAGGTGCGCACCGACGTCCCCAAGAACACCGGCCGCAGCCAGGACACCGTCAACGACATGGCATGGCTGCGCCAGCTCCTGGACTGGCAGAAGGAGACCGAGGACCCCAGCGAGTTCCTGGAGTCGCTGCGCTTCGACCTCTCCCGCAACGAGGTCTTCGTCTTCACGCCCAAGGGAGACGTCATAGCGCTTCCCGCGGGCGCGACGCCGGTCGACTTCGCGTACGCCGTGCACACGGAGGTGGGCCACCGGACCATAGGGGCCCGGGTCAACGGACGGCTCGTACCGCTCGAATCGACCCTGGACAACGGAGACCTGGTGGAGGTCTTCACCTCCAAGGCATCCGGCGCCGGGCCCTCCCGGGACTGGCTGGGCTTCGTCAAGTCGCCCCGTGCCCGCAACAAGATCCGGGCCTGGTTCTCCAAGGAGCGCCGCGACGAGGCGATCGAGCAGGGCAAGGACGCCATCGCGCGGGCCATGCGCAAGCAGAACCTGCCGATCCAGCGCATCCTGACGGGCGACTCCCTGGTCACCCTCGCCCACGAGATGCGCTACCCCGACATCTCGTCCCTGTACGCGGCGATCGGGGAGGGGCACGTCGCGGCCGCCGGGGTCGTGCAGAAACTGGTCCAGGCGCTCGGCGGCGAGGACGCCGCCAACGAGGACATCGCCGAGAGCGCGCCGCCCTCGCGCGGCCGCGGCAAGCGCCGTTCCAACGCCGACCCGGGCGTGGTCGTCAAGGGCGTCGAGGACGTCTGGGTGAAGCTGGCCCGCTGCTGCACCCCCGTCCCCGGAGACCCGATCATCGGCTTCGTCACCCGGGGCAGCGGCGTCTCCGTGCACCGCGCCGACTGCGTCAACGTCGACTCGCTGTCGCAGCAGCCGGAGCGGATCCTGGACGTCGAATGGGCACCGACCCAGTCCTCGGTCTTCCTGGTCGCCATCCAGGTCGAGGCGCTGGACCGGTCGCGGCTGCTGTCCGACGTCACCCGCGTCCTGTCCGACCAGCACGTCAACATCCTGTCGGCGGCCGTGCAGACCTCCCGGGACCGGGTGGCCACCTCGCGCTTCACCTTCGAGATGGGCGACCCGAAGCACCTCGGCCACGTACTGAAGGCGGTACGCGGCGTGGAGGGCGTCTACGACGTCTACCGGGTGACGTCGGCCCGCCGACCGTAGCGGCGGGCCGGGCGGTCTACGCGTCGACCTCGTACTGGCCGTACTCCAGGAAGTACCGCATCTCCTCGGGCGTGCCGTCGATGACCTCGATGACCGCCGCGCGCATCGCATCGCTGATGTCCGGGCGGGCGAGGATGCGGAAGAGGGCGACCTGGTCGTCCTCGGCCTGGGCGAGGCGGTAGCCGGTCTCCAGCCACTGGCGGATCTCCGACGCGGTGCCGGTGTCGAGGAGCGCGTTGATCTCCTTGACGACCCGCTTCCCGGAGTCCGGATCGGCGAGGATGCGGAAGAGGGCGACCTGGTCGTCCTCGGCCTGGGCCAGCGGGTAACCGGTCTTCAGGAAGGCCCGCATGGCTTCCGTGGTGCCGATGTCCAGGGCTTCGTTGGCCTCCCGGACGACTCTCTTGCCGCTGTCCTCGTCCGCCAGGATGCGCAGGATCGCGATCCTCAGGTCGTCGTCGGACATCTCGTCCACCGGGATGTCCGAGCCGCCGTCCGCCTGCACCGCGGTGACGGCGGCGGACGGGGACGCCGGTCCGGCGGCGAAGGCCGGACCGGACAGGAGGAGGGCCGGGGCGAGGGCGGCGGCTGCGGCGGTCAGGGCGACACGGGTGGGTCTCATCGGTGAACCTGCCTCACGTGTGGGCGAACGCGTCGGATCCGGCGCGAGAAGCGCGCCGGTGCGAAGATCATCCCTTCTCGACCCTCCCCGATTCACTGCCGGGTTCCGGCAGTTGTCGTGGCTGCATCGTTGCCGTCCGTGCCGCCCCGGGCACGCGAGAGGGGCCTCCCCGCGCGAACGCGGGAAAGCCCCTCGGGCGAAGTCGGGAGGCGTCAGCCGCCGAACTCCTCCAGGCCCTTCAGCGCCTGGTCGAGCAGCGCCTGCCGGCCCTCCAGCTCCTTGGCCAGCTTGTCGGCACGGGCGTTGTTGCCCGAGGCGCGGGCCGTGTCGATCTGCGTACGCAGCTTGTCCACGGCGGCCTGCAGCTGACCGGTCAGACCCGCGGCACGCGCACGCGCCTCCGGGTTCGTCCGCCGCCACTCCGACTCCTCGGCCTCCTGGAGCGCCCGCTCCACCGCGTGCATCCGCCCCTCGACCTTCGGGCGGGCGTCGCGCGGCACGTGGCCGATGGCCTCCCAGCGCTCGTTGATGGCCCGGAACGCGGCCCTGGCCGCCTTCAGGTCCTGCACCGGCACCAGCCGCTCGGCCTCGGTCGCGAGCTCCTCCTTCAGCTTGAGGTTCTCGCCCTGCTCCGCGTCCCGCTCGGCGAAGACCTCGCCGCGGGCGGCGAAGAAGACGTCCTGGGCGCCGCGGAAGCGGTTCCACAGCTCGTCCTCGGCCTCGCGCTGGGCGCGGCCCGCCGCCTTCCACTGGGTCATCAGGTCGCGGTAACGGGCGGCCGTGGCCCCCCAGTCCGTGGAACCGGAGAGCGACTCGGCCTCGGCGACCAGCTTCTCCTTGGCCTTGCGGGCCTCCTCGCGCTGGGCGTCCAGCGACGCGAAGTGGGCCTTGCGGCGCTTGGAGAACGCCGAGCGGGCATGCGAGAAGCGGTGCCACAGCTCGTCGTCGGACTTGCGGTCGAGCCGCGGCAGCCCCTTCCAGGTGTCGACGAGCGCCCGGAGCCGCTCGCCCGCGGAGCGCCACTGCTCGCTCTGCGCCAGCTCCTCGGCCTCGGCGACCAGCGCCTCCTTGGCACGCTTCGCCTCGTCGGTCTGCTTGGCCTTCTGGACCTTGCGCTCCTCGCGTCGCGAGTCGACCGCCGCGACGAGCGCGTCGAGCCGCTTGCGCAGCGCTTCGAGGTCGCCGACGGCATGGTGCTCGTCCACCTGCGTGCGCAGGTGCTCGATGGCGGTCGTGGCGTCCTTGGCCGACAGGTCGGTGGTCTTCACCCGCCGTTCGAGGAGGCCGATCTCGACCACAATGCCCTCGTACTTGCGCTCGAAGTAGGCCAGAGCCTCCTCGGGGGAACCCGCCTGCCACGATCCGACGACCTGCTCGCCGTCGGCTGTCCGCACGTACACGGTGCCGGTCTCATCGACACGGCCCCACGGGTCGCTGCTCACAGCGCCTCCTCCACCTGATGCCCGCGAGGGGGTTTTCGCCCCCTGGCATCGTCCACAGTTTCCTGGGGCGGGCAGCGCCCGCCCTGCACAACGCCAATCTAGGCGACCGGCCGCCCGGCTGTCCGCACTCGGCGGGGCCGAAAAAAATCCGTCCCGCGCTCGTCGTCACCGGCCGGCCCGGTCCGGCCGCCCCGACCGGATCACGACTTGTCGACGGCGGCCTTCGAGATGTCCACGGCCTTCTTCGGCGCACCGTCGGCGGCACCGCCCGCCACGCCCGCCGCACCGATGTCCTTGACGGCCTTCAGCGAGGCGTCGTCCATCGTGCCGAACGGAGTGTAGGTGGGCGGCAGCTTGCTGTCCTTGTAGACCAGGAAGAACTGGCTGCCGCCGGTGTGCGGCTGGCCGGTGTTCGCCATCGCCACCGTGCCCGCCGGGTAGGTCACCGTGCCGTCCGCGCCCGCCTTGCCCAGCCCGGTCAGGTTCTCGTCCGGGATCGTGTAGCCGGGGCCGCCGGTGCCGTCGCCCTTGGGGTCGCCGCACTGCAGGACGAAGATGCCCTGCGTGGTCAGCCGGTGGCACTTCGTGCCGTCGAAGAAGCCCTTGTCGGCCAGCGCCTTGAAGGAATTCGTGGTGTGCGGGGTCTTCGCCGCCTTCATGGTGAACGCGAGGTCGCCCTGGCTCGTCTTGAGCGACATCGTGTACTCGGCCTTCTTGTCGATCTTCATCGCCGGCTCGGGCGCACTGCTCTCGCTCGGCGACGCGGAGGCCGACGGGCTCGCGCTCGCGGACGCGTCGGACTTGTCCTTCTTGTCGTCGTCGCCCATGGCGAGGTAGGTGCCCCCCGCGATGACCGCCACCACGGCCACCGAGGAGGCGATGACGACCGCCAGCCGCCGGGTCCTGCGACGGGCCTCCTCCCGGCGCTGCTGCTGCCGCTCGAACTTCTCCCTGGCGAGCTGCCGCCGCCGCTGATCGCTGCTGACCACCGGGTGTTCTCCTTGTAGGTCGTCCGTATGAGGCCTGGGCTGCCCGTACCGTATATGGGTTGGCTGTGGAATGAGGAGCGCCGGTAGGCTCTGGTACTGCCGCGACCTTCTCAGTCGCCATCCGTTGTCGGACGACCATTAAGGACGATCGTGCTCATTGCCGGGTTCCCCGCAGGGGCCTGGGGGACCAACTGTTACCTGGTCGCCCCGGCCGCCGGTGAGGAATGCGTGATCATCGACCCGGGCCACCAGGCCGCGGCCGGAGTCGAGGAAGCGCTGAAGAAGCATCGGCTGAAGCCCGTCGCCGTCGTACTGACCCACGGCCACATCGACCACGTCGCATCGGTCGTCCCGGTGTGCGGCGCGCACGACGTCCCCGCCTGGATCCACCCCGAGGACCGTTACATGATGAGCGACCCGGAGAAGGCCCTGGGCCGTTCCATCGGGATGCCGCTCATGGGCGAGCTGACGGTGGGGGAGCCGGACGACGTCCAGGAGCTGAGCGACGGCGCGCTCCTGAAGCTGGCCGGTCTGGAATTCGGTGTCTCGCATGCGCCCGGCCATACCAAGGGGTCGGTGACGTTCAGGATGCCCGAGGTCGCGGATGTTCCGCAGATCCTCTTCTCGGGCGACCTGCTCTTCGCCGGCTCCGTCGGACGCACCGACCTGCCCGGCGGCGACCACGCCGAGCTGCTCGAGTCGCTGGCCCGTGTGTGCCTGCCGCTCGACGACTCGACCGTGGTGCTGTCCGGCCATGGCCCCCAGACGACCATCGGCCGCGAGCGCGTCTCCAACCCGTTCCTGAACGGGATGGACGCGCCCCGACGAGGAATGTAGACGAGAGAAAATCGTGAGCACCTTCAAGGCCCCCAAGGGCACGTACGACCTGACCCCGCCCGATTCCGCCAAGTACCTCGCGGTGCGCGAGGCGCTCGCCGCCCCCCTGAAGAACTCCGGCTACGGCTACATCGAGACGCCCGGCTTCGAGGACGTGGCCCTCTTCTCCCGCGGAGTCGGTGAGTCCACCGACATCGTGACCAAGGAGATGTACACCCTCACCACCAAGGGCGGCTCCGAGCTCGCGCTGCGTCCCGAGGGCACCGCCTCCGTGCTGCGCGCCGCGCTGGAGGCCAACCTCCACAAGCTCGGCAACCTGCCGGTGAAGCTCTGGTACTCCGGCTCGTACTACCGCTACGAGCGCCCGCAGAAGGGCCGCTACCGGCACTTCTCGCAGGTCGGTGCCGAGGCGATCGGTGCCGAGGACCCGGCGCTGGACGCCGAGCTGATCATCCTGGCCGACCAGGCGTACCGCACGCTCGGTCTGCGGAACTTCCGCATCCTGCTCAACTCGCTGGGCGACAAGGAGTGCCGCCCCGTCTACCGGGACGCGCTCCAGGGCTTCCTGCGCGAGCTCGACCTGGACGAGGAGACCCGCCGCCGCATCGAGATCAACCCGCTCCGGGTCCTCGACGACAAGCGGTCCGAGGTGCAGAAGCAGCTGGCCGGCGCCCCGGTGCTGCGCGACTACCTCTGCGACGCCTGCAAGGCGTACCACGAGGAGGTGCGCGACCTGCTCTCCGCGGCGGGCGTGGTGTACGAGGACGACGAGAAGCTGGTCCGCGGCCTCGACTACTACACCCGCACCACCTTCGAGTTCGTGCACGACGGACTCGGCTCGCAGTCCGCGGTGGGCGGCGGCGGCCGTTACGACGGGCTGTCCGAGATGATCGGCGGTCCGGCGCTCCCGTCGGTCGGCTGGGCGCTCGGCGTGGACCGCACGGTGCTCGCGCTGGAGGCGGAGGGCGTCGAGCTCGAACTGCCCGCGACCACCAGCGTGTTCGCCGTACCCCTCGGTGAGGAGGCCCGCCGGGTGCTCTTCGGCGTCGTCACGCAGCTGCGCCGCGACGGTGTGGCGGCGGACTTCGCGTACGGGAACCGCGGCCTCAAGGGCGCGATGAAGAGCGCGAACCGGTCGGGTGCGCGGTTCACGATCGTCGCGGGCGAGCGCGATCTGGCCGAGGGCGTCGCCCAGCTCAAGGACATGGAGTCCGGCGAGCAGACGGCGGTGCCCCTGCCGGAGATCGCCGGGACGATCCGCGAGCGCCTGGCCCGGTAGCACCCGGCGTCGTCCGCCCGGGCGGGATTCCGACGAGCGGTGTGAACGCCATGACCGGCTGGCCGGGGCACGTGCCCCGGCCAGCCGGTTCTTCGTCGGCGCGAGGGCGGCGCGGGAGGGCGCCAGGTCGTCGCACGGCCCGGAGCGGGACGGTCGCCACGCCCCTTTCGGTCCGTCACGTCGTCAACTTGGCGTGTGCGGATTCATTCTGACGAATGACTCCTGGTCGGAAACCTCAATGATGGCCGGTACGGGCCGGGTTGACGTCGGGACCGGTGGATTCCCGGGTCCGGACCGTCGGCCGGAGGCGCCGGGTGCGAGATGCCCGCAGGTCCGGCACTTCCACCGCGCACGGGCGCGTGCCGGGAGTGCGCGAAGGCCCCTGCGCGCCGCCTCGGCCGGAAACGAACCGTGGGCGCATCTTTATGTTCATCGAACGGAGATGCGACACCCCGGTGCGGCACAATGACCGTGCCCAGCAGGCCACTCACTGATGGAACGGCGATATGACGACTGCAGCGGTTGACCATTCCTCTCCCGACCAGGACGAGGACGGCGGGACGAGGACCATCGGCGGCAGTCGGGCGCTCGCACTGCTGCTGGTGATCACGGGCGCTGCCGGACTCCTCGCCGCCTGGGTCATCACGATCGACAAGTTCAAGCTGCTGGAGGACCCCAACTTCACGCCGGGCTGCAGCCTCAACCCGGTCGTCGCCTGCGGCAACATCATGAAGAGCGAGCAGGCGGCCGCCTTCGGCTTCCCGAACCCGATGCTCGGCATGGCCACCTACCCGGTGATCATCGGCATCGGGCTGGCGCTGCTGGCGGGCGCCCGCTTCCGCAGCTGGTACTGGCTCGGGATGAACGCCGGCACGCTGTTCGGTGTCGGTTTCTGCACCTGGCTCCAGTACCAGTCGCTCTACAACATCAACTCGCTCTGCCTGTGGTGCTGCCTGGCCTGGGTCGCCACGATCTTCATGTTCTGCTACGTCACCACGCACAACATCAAGCACCGGATCATTCCCGCGCCGAACTGGCTGCGCACCGGGCTGACGGAGTTCCACTGGGTGCCGCCGGTCCTGTGGATCGGCATCATCGGCATGCTGATCCTGACCCGCTGGTGGGACTTCTGGACCAGCTGACCGGCCCGCACCCCCCGCCGGACGACCGGCCCGGCGGGGATGCCGGTGCCGTGGCATAGGCTTCAGGACGTGGAGCCCGACCTCTTTACCGCAGCAGCCGAAGACCGCCAGGAGAAGGACCCGGCCGGCAGTCCCCTGGCCGTCCGGATGCGCCCCCGCACCCTCGACGAGGTCGTCGGCCAGCAGCACCTGCTCAAACCGGGCTCCCCCCTGCGCCGCCTCGTCGGCGAGGGCAACGGCGGCCCGGCGGGTCCCTCGTCGGTGATCCTCTGGGGTCCGCCCGGCATCGGGAAGACGACCTTGGCGTACGTGGTCAGCAAGGCCACCAACAAGCGCTTCGTCGAACTCTCCGCGATCACCGCGGGCGTCAAGGAAGTGCGCGCCGTCATCGAGGGCGCCCGGCGCGCGACCGGCGGCTACGGCAAGGAGACCGTCCTCTTCCTCGACGAGATCCACCGCTTCTCCAAGGCGCAGCAGGACTCCCTGCTCCCGGCCGTGGAGAACCGCTGGGTGACGCTGATCGCGGCGACCACGGAGAATCCGTACTTCTCGGTGATCTCGCCGCTGCTGTCCCGCTCGCTGCTGCTCACCCTGGAACCGCTCACCGACGACGACCTGCGCGGCCTGCTGCGGCGCGCGCTGACCGACGAGCGCGGGCTCGGCGGCGCGGTGACGCTGCCCGGGGACGCCGAGACGCATCTGCTGCGCATCGCGGGCGGGGACGCCCGCCGGGCACTGACCGCGCTGGAGGCCGCGGCCGGCGCGGCGCTGGCCAAGCAGGAGAAGGAGATCAGCCTCCGCACCCTGGAGGAGACCGTCGACCGCGCGGCCGTCACGTACGACCGTGACGGCGACCAGCACTACGACGTCGCGAGCGCCCTCATCAAATCGATCCGGGGCTCCGACGTGGACGCCGCGCTGCACTACCTGGCCCGGATGATCGAGGCGGGGGAGGACCCCCGGTTCATCGCCCGCCGGCTGATGATCTCGGCCAGCGAGGACATCGGCCTGGCCGACCCCACGGCACTGCCCACCGCCGTGGCCGCCGCCCAGGCGGTCGCCATGATCGGCTTCCCGGAGGCGGCGCTCACCCTGAGCCACGCCACGATCGCCCTGGCCCTCGCGCCCAAGTCCAACGCGGCGACGCTGGCGATCTTCGCCGCCCAGGAGGACGTGCGCAAGGGGCTCGCCGGGCCGGTCCCCGCCCATCTGCGCGACGGCCACTACAAGGGCGCCGCCAAGCTGGGGCACGCCCGGGGCTATGTGTATCCGCACGACGTCCCCGGCGGCATCGCCGCCCAGCAGTACGCTCCGGAAGCGGTCCGCGACAAGCACTACTACCGGCCCACGCGCTACGGCGCGGAGGCACGCTACGCGGACGTGGTGGACCGGGTGCGCGAGCGGCTCGGCCGCACGGAGCCCGGCCCGTCCGAGGGCTGAGGGGACCCGGCCGCGCCCCCGTTGTTCCGGCTCAGCGCGCCGCCGCCTCGAAGAGGGTGTGCATGGCGTGGCTCAGGTCGATGACGTCCCGCACCGGCGCGGGGAACTCGAAGCGCGCGTCATAGGACTGCCCCGCCCCCTCGCGCAGCCGGACCCGCAGCCCGTACCGGTCCAGTGCCAGCGGGACGACCGAGGGCAGGTGCGCCGCGCAGCGGCGGGCCGTCCGCTCGCCCAGCAGCCCGCACAGGGTCCGCAGCTGTTCGCCATGCGCCGCGTGCAGGTGCTGGAGCAGCTCCGCCTCGTGCACGCAGAGCGGGTCGGGGGCCGCGTCCCGCAGCTCGTCGGGTGCGACCTCCTGCGCGCCCCACAGGTCGTCGACGTACGCCTCGGCCGTCTCCAGCCGGAGCGTCGCGCGGCCGGGGCCCGAGACGCCGGGCACGGAGGTCAGCGGGCCGCAGACCCACGCGCGGCCGCGGATGCGGTGCGGCACGGAGACCGGGGCGACGTCCGTGATCTCCAGCACGGCGGACAGCTCGTCGTCCTCGGCGTGCGTCGCGGCCCGTACGACGGGGGAGCCGGCGGGCAGTTCGAGGAACAGGTCCCCGTCCGGACCCACGTTCCTGGCCAGGGGCATCAGGTGGTCCGGGGGCACATGGCGCAGCCCGGGAACGAGCAGCACGGCGGAGCAGGTACTCTGTACGAGAGTTCGTGTGCGCTCGGCTGCTGACGGCATCCGAGTGGTTTCAAGCCCGCTGGGGCGCGGCTGACCACGATCTGATCGGTCCTCCGTCGTATCGGCATCCCGTGGGGTGTCGACGCTGTCAGTGCTGTCCGTGATGTGACTGGTGTTCCCCGGGCGAGACATGCGATCTCCTCAACTAAGGTGAGCCTAACCTAACCTACAACGGAGGTCTGGAGAACGTGCCTAACCAGTCGCGTCCCAAGGTCAAGAAGAGCCGTGCGCTCGGCATCGCGCTGACGCCGAAGGCCGTCAAGTACTTCGAGGCCCGCCCCTACCCGCCGGGCGAGCACGGCCGTGGCCGCAAGCAGAACTCGGACTACAAGGTCCGTCTGCTGGAGAAGCAGCGTCTGCGCGCGCAGTACGACATCAGCGAGAAGCAGATGGCCCGCGCCTACGACCGCGCCAAGAAGGCCGAGGGCAAGACGGGCGAGGCGCTCGTCGTCGAGCTCGAGCGTCGCCTCGACGCCCTGGTGCTGCGTTCGGGTATCGCCCGCACCATCTACCAGGCCCGTCAGATGGTCGTGCACGGCCACATCGAGGTCAACGGTGGCAAGGTCGACAAGCCGTCGTTCCGCGTGCGCCCCGACGACATCGTCATGGTCCGCGAGCGCAGCCGCTCCAAGGTCCCCTTCCAGGTGGCCCGTGAGGGTGGCTACGCCCCCGACGGCGAGACCCCGCGCTACCTGCAGGTGAACCTGAAGGCCCTGGCCTTCCGCCTTGACCGGGACCCGAACCGCAAGGAAATCCCCGTGATCTGCGACGAGCAGCTCGTCGTCGAGTACTACGCCCGCTGATCAGGCGCAGTCGTTTCACGAGCGTTCCGGCCCACCCCTCCCGGATGTACGGGAGGCGGTGGGCCGCCGCCTTTTCCCGGGGTTGGTCCGGGGCTCGGAACGCTGCGCCCGGTCCGCGGGGCCGTCCGCCAGCGCCCTGGCCACCACCGCGTCCAGATCCAGCAGCCCGCCCGTGCGCAGGGCCGCCTCGTAGGGGCCGTCGCCCAGCTCCCGGCGGGCCAGCTGCTCGCAACGGAACCTGGGCTGCCCGTAGTGCGCCGAACCGAACAGCGGCAGCCCCACCGACGGCCAGATCCGGTCGGCGGCCCCCTGGAGCACCGCGGCCTCCGCGGCATCGCCCTGGACCGCCGTCACCAGCGCCAGCAGCTCCAGGGCGAGCACCGAACCGAGCAGGTCGTGGAAGGCGTGGCCGATCGCCAGACACTTGCCGAGCAGCTCCCGGGCCCGGTCCGGCCGGCCCCGTTGCAGCGCCGCGAAGGCCAGCGCGTACAGCGCGTACGACAGGGCCCACTGCTCCCCGTGGTCCTCGCAGACCTCCCTGACCTCCTGGCAGATCTCGGCCGCCGTGTCGAGGTCCCCCTGGAAACCGATCACCGTCGCCAGCTCGATCCGGGCCATCAGCACATTGCTGTTCAGTTCGCCGAGCTCCCGGTAGCGGCCGAGCGCGTCGTCCAGCAGCCGCCGCGCCCTGGCCAGGTCGTCGGTGACCAGTGCCAGACCGCCCATCCGGTGCACCGCGTAGGCGAGCGCCGTGGGGTCACCGGCCCGCTCCGCCTCGTCCCGGCACTCCTGGAGCGCGGAGATCGCACCGACCGGGTCGCCCTGGAGCACGGAGACCTGCCCGAGCACCCACAGCGCCTTCAGCCGCGAGGAGTCGTACGCGGTGCCCTCCTCCAGCACGTGGTCCAGCCAGTGCCGGCCCTCCGAGAGCCGGCCGCAGCCCACCCAGAGGAACCAGAGGGTGCCGGCCAGGTACTGCGCGAGATGGGCCTCGCCCGGACTCTCCAGCGAGTACTCCATCGCCTGCCGCAGATTCGGCAGCTCGCTCTCGGCGCGGGCGGCCACCTCGGCCTGCCGCGGACCGAACCAGTCCAGTTCGCACCAGGTCGCGAGCCCCACGAACCAGTCCCGGTGGCGACGGCGCAGCCGGTCCGCGTCACCGGTGGCCGCCAGCCACTCGGCGCCGTACTCCCGCATCGTGTCCAGCATCCGGTAGCGGGTGCCCTGCTCGGTGTCCTCGCGCAGCACGACGGACTGCGCCAGCAGCGCGGACAGCACGTCGAGCACCGACTCGGCCGGCAGCCCCGCACCACCGCAGATGTATTCGACGGACTCCAGATCGAACTGTCCGGCGAACACCGAGAGCCGGGCCCAGAGCAGCCGCTGCTCCGGGGCGCAGAGCTCATGGCTCCAGCCGATGGCCGTGCGGAGGGTCTGGTGGCGCGCGGGCGCGCTGCGGCTGGAGCCGGTCAGCAGCCGGAAGCGGTCGTCCAGGCGCTGCAGCACCTGCTCGGTGGACAGGGCGCGCAGCCGTCCGGCGGCCAGTTCCAGGGCGAGCGGGATCCCGTCCAGGCGGCGGCACAGCTCCCGGGTGATCGCACGGTTGTGGTCGGTCAGCCGGAACCCGGGCCGCACCGCGGCGGCCCGTTCGGCGAAGAGCCGTATCGCGTCCTCGTCCCTCATCGGCGGGAGCGGGAGAACGAGCTCCCCGTCCAGCTCCAGCGGCAGCCGCCCGGCGGCCAGCACCCGCAGGTACGGGGCCCGGCGCAGCAGCTCCCGCACCAGCCCGGCGCAGTCGTCCACCAGGTGTTCGAAGCCGTCGATCACCAGGAGCATCCGGCGCGGGGCCAGATGGTCGAGGAGGGCCGTGCGGGGCGGTCTGCCGGTGTGGTCGGTGAGCCCCAGGGCGTCCGCCAGGGCGTGTTCCAGCAGCTCGGGGTCGTGGACCGCGGAGAGCTCCGCCACCCGGACCCCGTCGCAGTACCGTTTCTCCAGAAGCGCGGCGATCCTGGTGACGCAGCGGGTCTTGCCCACGCCGCCCACCCCGACCACGGTGACGAGCCGCGACTCGTCGAGCAGCCGGACGAGGTCGGTGAGTTCGTTCTCCCGCCCCACGAAACTGCTCAGCTCCGCCGGAAGGTTTCCGGACGAGGCGGGAGCGCTCGGATCGCGGGGGGACGGAAGGGGGCGCTGGGGGCGTCGCATGAAACACGCAGAGTACTGGCACGTAAGCTCTCCGTACAAACTCCTCGGGGCAACTCCCGCCCGCCGGCCCGGTAATGCGGTACGGGGTGCGACCACCGGCGCGATAGGCTCAAGGAGCGACGACCGGCTGCCGTGACAGCGGTCGCCGGACCGAGCAGAGTCAGGCAGAGCAGTACAAAACAGCGACAAGTCAGAGAGCGGTGCACTGTGTCCGGTGGAGAGGTGGCCGGGATCCTGGTGGCCGTCTTCTGGGCGATCCTGGTTTCGTTCCTCGCCGTCGTACTGGTGAGGCTGGCCCAGACGCTCAGGGCGACCACCAAACTCGTGGCGGACGTGACGGAGCAGGCGGTTCCGCTGCTGGCCGACGCCTCCGCCACCGTGCGTTCCGCGCAGACCCAGCTCGACAAGGTCGACGCGATCGCGACGGACGTCCAGGAAGTCACCTCGAACGCCTCCGCGCTCTCCAGTACCGTCGCCTCGACCTTCGGCGGCCCGCTCGTCAAGGTCGCCGCGTTCGGCTACGGGGTCCGGCAGGCCATCGGCCGCAAATCCGCTCCCGAGCCGGAGACGGCCCGTCGGAGGGTGATCGTCGGCCGCGCCGTGCCGTCCGCGCGCGGCAGGAAGCGCGGCGGCAGAGACCCCCGCGGATCGAAGGGCTGACGCAGCGATGTTCCGCCGTACGTTCTGGTTCACCGCCGGCGCCGCCGCCGGTGTCTGGGCCACCACCAAGGTCAACAGGAAGCTCAAGCAGCTGACCCCCGAGAGCCTCGCGGCGCAGGCCGCGGACAAGGCGATCGAGACCGGGCACAAGCTCAAGGACTTCGCTCTGGACGTCCGTGAGTCCATGGCCCGGCGCGAGGCCGAACTGGGTGAGGCGCTGGGCCTGGAGGCGCCGGTCGATCCGGACCTCCCGGTCCGGCGGCACTTCGCCGTCGAGGCGCCCGAACCCGTCGGCCCGGACCGGACCCTCGGGACAACCGAATACCGCAAGCTCCCCTACAACTCGTACAACCGGAATGAGGACCACTGATGGAGTCGGCTGAAATTCGTCGCCGCTGGCTGAGCTTCTTCGAGGAGCGCGGTCACACCGTCGTCCCTTCGGCGTCGCTCATCGCGGACGACCCGACTCTGCTGCTGGTCCCCGCGGGCATGGTCCCCTTCAAGCCGTACTTCCTCGGCGAGGTCAAGCCGCCCGCCCCGCGCGTCACCAGCGTGCAGAAGTGCGTCCGCACGCCGGACATCGAAGAGGTCGGCAAGACCACCCGGCACGGCACGTTCTTCCAGATGTGCGGCAACTTCTCCTTCGGCGACTACTTCAAGGAGGGCGCCATCACGCTCTCCTGGGAGCTGCTCACCAGCCCCGTGGCGGACGGCGGCTTCGGACTCGACCCCGAGCGGCTGTGGATCACGGTCTACCTCGACGACGACGAGGCCGAGCAGATCTGGCGGGAGAAGGTCGGCGTACCGGCCGAGCGCATCCAGCGCCTGGGCAAGAAGGACAACTTCTGGTCCATGGGCGTGCCCGGACCCTGCGGCCCCTGCTCCGAGATCAACTACGACCGCGGTCCCGAGTTCGGTGTCGAGGGCGGCCCGGCCGTCAACGACGAGCGGTACGTGGAGATCTGGAACCTGGTCTTCATGCAGTACGAGCGCGGCGCCGGGGACGGCAAGGAGGACTTCCCGATCCTCGGCGACCTGCCCTCGAAGAACATCGACACGGGCCTCGGCCTGGAACGCCTCGCCATGATCCTGCAGGGCGTGCAGAACATGTACGAGACGGACACGCTCAAGGTCGTCATCGACAAGGCCACCGAACTCACCGGCGTCGCCTACGGCGCGGCCCACACCAGCGACGTCTCCCTGCGCGTGGTCGCCGACCACATCCGCACCTCCGTGATGCTCATCGGCGACGGCGTCACCCCGGGCAACGAGGGCCGCGGTTACGTGCTGCGCCGCATCATGCGCCGCGCCATCCGCAACATGCGGCTGCTGGGCGCCACCGGACCGGTCGTCAAGGACCTGGTCGACGTCGTGGTCGACACGATGGGGCAGCAGTACCCGGAGCTGATCACCGACCGCAAGCGCATCGAGAGCGTCGCCCTCGCCGAGGAGGCCGCCTTCCTCAAGGCCCTCAAGGGCGGCACCAACATCCTCGACACCGCCGTCACGGAGACCAAGGCCGCCGGTGGCAAGGTTCTCGCCGGCGACAAGGCGTTCCTGCTCCACGACACCTGGGGCTTCCCGATCGACCTCACCCTGGAGATGGCCGCCGAACAGGGCCTCTCCGTGGACGAGGAGGGCTTCCGCCGCCTGATGAAGGAGCAGCGGGAGCGCGCCAAGGCCGACGCCAAGGCCAAGAAGACCGGTCACGCCGACCTGTCCGCCTACCGCGAGGTCGCCGACAACTCCGGCGTCACCCAGTTCACCGGCTACACCGCCACCGAGGGCGAATCGACCGTCGTCGGCCTGCTCGTCGACGGCGTGCCCTCGCCCGCCGCCTCCGAGGGCGACGAGGTCGAGGTCGTCCTGGACCGCACCCCCTTCTACGCCGAGGGCGGCGGCCAGCTCGCCGACCAGGGCCGGATCCGGCTCGACAGCGGCGCCGTCATCCAGGTGCGCGACGTCCAGCAGCCCGTCCCCGGCGTCTCCGTCCACAAGGGTTCGGTGCAGGTCGGCGAGGTGACCGTCGGATCGTCCGCCTACGCCGCCATCGACATCACCCGCCGTCGGGCCATCGCCCGCGCCCACAGCGCCACGCACCTCACGCACCAGGCGCTGCGCGACGCACTGGGCCCGACGGCCGCCCAGGCCGGTTCGGAGAACTCCCCCGGCCGCTTCCGCTTCGACTTCGGCTCGCCCGCCGCCGTACCCGGCACGGTCCTCACCGACGTCGAGCAGAAGATCAACGAGGTCCTCGCCCGCGAACTCGACGTCCAGGCCGAGGTCATGCCGATCGCCGAGGCCAAGAAGCAGGGTGCCATCGCGGAATTCGGCGAGAAGTACGGCGAGCAGGTCCGCGTCGTCACCATCGGCGACTTCTCCAAGGAGCTCTGCGGCGGCACGCACGTCCACAACACCGCCCAGCTGGGTCTGGTGAAGCTGCTCGGCGAGTCGTCCATCGGTTCCGGCGTGCGCCGCATCGAGGCCCTCGTCGGCGTCGACGCGTACAACTTCCTCGCCCGGGAGCACACGGTCGTCGCCCAGCTCCAGGAGCTGGTCAAGGGCCGCCCGGAGGAGCTGCCGGAGAAGATCGCCGGTGTGCTCGGCAAGCTGAAGGACGCCGAGAAGGAGATCGAGAAGTTCCGCGCGGAGAAGGTCCTCCAGGCCGCCGCCGGACTCGTCGACTCCGCCCAGGACGTCCGCGGCGTCGCCCTGGTCACCGGACAGGTCGCCGACGGCACCTCGGCCGACGACCTGCGCAAGCTCGTCCTCGACGTCCGCGGCCGCATCCAGGGCGGCCGACCGGCCGTCGTGGCCCTGTTCACCACCGCCAACGGCCGCCCGCTGACCGTGATCGCCACCAACGAGGCCGCCCGCGAGCGCGGACTCAAGGCCGGTGACCTGGTCCGCACCGCCGCCAAGACCCTCGGCGGCGGTGGCGGCGGCAAGCCGGACGTCGCCCAGGGCGGCGGCCAGAACCCCGAGGCCATCGGCGCGGCCGTGGCCGCCGTCGAGCGCCTCGTCACCGAGACGGCGTGACGACGGGAGTGACGGAGATGCGTCGCGGTCGCCGGCTCGCGATCGACGTCGGGGACGCCCGGATCGGGGTCGCCTCGTGCGACCCCGACGGGATCCTCGCCACGCCGGTGGAGACCGTTCCGGGACGTGACGTCCCGGCGGCCCACCGGCGGCTGGGGCAGATCGTCGAGGAGTACGAGCCGATCGAGATCATCATCGGCCTCCCGCGGTCCCTCGGCGGCGGCGAGGGACCGGCCGCCGCCAAGATCCGGGTCTTCGCCCAGGAGGTCGCCCGCTCGGTCGCACCCGTTCCGGTGCGCCTGGTGGACGAGAGGATGACCACAGTGACGGCCAGTCAGGGGCTGCGCGCTTCGGGCGTGAAGTCCAAGAAAGGCCGTTCCGTCATCGACCAAGCTGCCGCTGTGGTGATCCTTCAGAACGCTCTGGAGTCCGAACGGGCGTCGGGCATGCCTCCGGGCGAAGGCGTCGAAGTGGTTGTCTGATCGCGATACGGTAACGTTCCGCGCGATGCGGCGGCGCCTTCCACAGGGCCGCACAGCAAAGAGACGGAACGTCGTCTCGCGGCTCTAGGGGATCGATGACTGAGTATGGCCGGGGCCCCGGCTCCGAACCGTGGCATCCCGAGGACCCCTTGTACGGGGATCAGGGGTGGGGAGGACAGCAGTCCGCCCACGGCCAGGGCCAGTACGGCGGCGAGCAGCAGTCCTACCCCCAGGACCCGTACACGCACCAGCAGCAGGTCCCTTACGCCCAGCAGCCGCAGGACCCGTACGCACAGCAGTCGCAGGACCCCTACGCACAGCAGCAGCACTACCCGCAGCAGCCCGCGTACGGGGCCCAGCAGGACCCCTACGCCCAGCAGGCCCAACAGGTCCAGCAGCCTCAGCAGCCCCAGTACGGCAACACCGGCTGGGACACCGGGCAGCAGGCCGCGATGCCCTATGACGCGCACCAGGCCGACCCGTACGGCGGGCAGGGCGGTTACGGCGAGACCTCCGACTACTACGGCACGCCGGAGGCGTACCCGCCGCCGCAGCCCCCGGGCCGTCGCGAGGCCGCTCCCCAGCAGGCTCCGGCGCAGAACCCCGACTGGGACCCGGAAGCCCAGCCGGAGGAGACCCACCCCTTCTTCACGGGCTCCGACGACCCCGACGGCAAGAACAAGGACGTCGAGGACGACGAGGAGTACGAGGACGACTCGCGTGCCTCCCGCCGCGGCGGCCGGGGCGGGGGCGAACGCCGTGGCGGCAAGGGCAAGAAGAAGAGCCGCAACGGCTTCGCCTGTCTGGTGGTCTCGCTGGTCCTGGTCGGTGGCCTCGGCGGGGCGGCCTACTTCGGCTACTCGTACTGGCAGGACAAGTTCGGCGCGGCGCCCGACTACACCGGCAAGGGCACCGGCGAGGTCGAGGTCGAGATCGAGAAGGGCGCCTTCGGCTACGACATCGGCAACATCCTGAAGAAGAAGGGTGTCGTCAAGAGCGTCGACGCCTTCGTCTCCGCGCAGAACGAGAACCCCAAGGGGAAGTCGATCCAGGCGGGCGTCTATCTGCTTCGCAAGGAGATGTCCGCGGCCGAGGCCGTGAAGATGATGGTCGACCCGAACAGCCAGAACCTCCTGGTGATCCCCGAGGGCACCCGCAACGTCAACGTCTACGAGATGGTCGACAAGAAGCTGGGTCTCAAGAAGGGGACGACCAAGGGGATCGCCAAGTCGGAGGCGTCCGACCTCGGACTGCCCAAGTGGGCGAGCGACGGCAAGAACATCAAGGACCCGCTGGAAGGCTTCCTCTTCCCGGCCGCCTACCCGGTCACCAAGGAGACCAAGCCGGAGAGCATCCTGAAGAAGATGGTCTCCCGCGCCAACGAGGAGTACGGCAAGCTCGACCTCGAGGCGACGGCCAAGAAGCACAAGCTGGACGGGCCCTGGGAGGTCCTCACCGTCGCCAGCCTGGTCCAGGCGGAGGGGCTCACGCACGACGACTTCCGCAAGATGGCCGAGGTCGTGTACAACCGCCTCAAGCCGGACAACACGGTCACGAACCGCAAGCTCGAATTCGACTCCGCGTTCAACTACCTGAACAACCAGAGCAAGATCAAGATCAGTACGAAGGAGATCCGGACCAATCCGGACCCGTACAACACCTATTACCACGAGGGCCTTCCGCCGGGACCGATCGGCAACCCGGGCGACGAAGCCCTGCGGGCGACGCTCAACCCGACCGGTGACGGGTGGATGTTCTTCATCTCGCTCGACGGCAAGAAGACCGACTTCACCAAGACCGCCGCCGAGCACGAGAAGCTCAACGACAAGTTCAAGGAAAAGCATGGCCTCGGCTGACCGGCGCCACCGCGCCGCCGTCCTCGGCTCGCCCATCGCGCACTCGCTCTCCCCGGTCCTGCACCGGGCCGCGTACGCCGAGCTCGGCCTCACCGACTGGTCGTACGAGCGGTTCGAGATCGACGAGGCCGCGCTTCCCGGATTCATCGAGGGACTCGACGCCACCTGGGCCGGGCTCTCGCTGACCATGCCGCTGAAGCGGGCGGTCATCCCGCTGCTGGACTCCGTCAGCGAGACCGCCGCCTCGGTGGAGGCGGTCAACACCGTCGTCCTCGCCGAGGACGGCCGGCGGACCGGCGACAACACCGACATCCCCGGCATGGTCGCCGCCCTGCGCGAACGCGGGGTGGAGAAGACCGAGACCGCCGCCGTCCTCGGCGCGGGCGCGACCGCCTCGTCGGCGCTCGCCGCGCTGGCCGGGATGTGCGCGGGACCGGTCACGGCGTACGTCCGCAGCCAGGAGCGGGGCCGGGAGATGCGTGGCTGGGGCGAACGCCTCGGCGTCGATGTCCGGATCGCCGACTGGGCGGACGCCGAGCAGGCACTGCGGGCCCCCCTGGTCATCGCCACCACCCCGGCCGGGGCCACCGACGCCCTGGCCGCCGCCGTGCCGGACCGGCCGGGCACCCTCTTCGACGTGCTGTACGAGCCCTGGCCCACCGGGCTCGCCGCGGCCTGGGCGGACCGATCCGGCTCAGTGGTCGGAGGTCTCGACCTCCTGGTGCACCAGGCCGTCCTCCAGGTCGAGCAGATGACGGGCCGTGCGCCCGCCCCGCTGGCGGCCATGCGACGGGCCGGGGAAACGGCGCTCGCCGCCCGCTGAACCCCCGCACCCGCCGGTGCGATGCGTCCGTCTGCTGGACCGGCGACCGGTCCGGGCCCCCGGCCGTGGGAGGATCGGGGCGGCGGGCCAGGGCCGCGCACCCGGTCGCGCCGTCGCAGTTCCAGGCGCGAGCATGAGGAGCACCGTTGAGCAGGTTGCGCTGGCTGACCGCGGGGGAGTCGCACGGCCCCGCACTCGTGGCGACGCTGGAGGGTCTTCCCGCCGGCGTCCCGATCACCACGGAGATGGTGGCGGACGCACTCGCCCGGCGGCGGCTCGGTTACGGCCGCGGTGCGCGGATGAAGTTCGAGAAGGACGAGGTCACCTTCCTCGGCGGGGTGCGCCACGGTCTCACCATGGGCTCCCCGGTCGCCGTGATGGTGGGCAACACCGAGTGGCCCAAGTGGGAGCAGGTGATGGCGGCCGACCCGGTCGACCCCGCCGAACTGGCCGAACTGGCCCGCAACGCCCCGCTGACGCGCCCGCGACCCGGCCACGCCGACCTCGCGGGCATGCAGAAGTACGGCTTCGACGAGGCCCGGCCGATCCTGGAGCGCGCCAGCGCCCGGGAGACGGCGGCCCGCGTCGCGCTCGGCGCCGTCGCGCAGTCGTACCTCAAGGAGACCGCCGGCATCGAGATCGTCAGCCATGTGGTCGAGCTGGCCGCGGCGAAGGCGCCGTACGGGGTCTACCCGACGCCCGCCGACGTCGAGCGGCTCGACGCCGACCCGGTGCGCTGCCTGGACACCGACGCGAGCGATGCGATGGTCGCCGAGATCGACCAGGCCCACAAGGACGGCGACACCCTCGGCGGCGTCGTCGAGGTGCTGGCGTACGGCGTGCCCGTCGGCCTCGGCTCGCACGTCCACTGGGACCGTCGGCTGGACGCCCGGCTCGCGGGGGCCCTGATGGGCATCCAGGCGATCAAGGGCGTCGAGGTCGGCGACGGCTTCGACCTGGCCCGGGTGCCCGGCTCGAAGGCGCACGACGAGATCCTGGTCACCGAGGACGGCATCAGGCGCGCCTCCGGCCGCTCCGGCGGCACCGAGGGCGGCCTCACCACCGGTGAGCTGCTGCGGGTCCGCGCCGCGATGAAGCCCATCGCGACCGTGCCGCGCGCGCTCGCCACCGTCGACGTCGTCACCGGCGAGCCTGCCAAGGCGCACCACCAGCGCTCCGATGTCTGTGCCGTTCCGGCCGCGGGGATCGTCGCCGAGGCGATGGTCGCACTGGTCCTGGCCGACGCCGTCGCGGAGAAGTTCGGCGGCGACAGCGTCGCCGAGACCCGGCGCAACGTGCAGTCGTACCTCGACCACCTCCAGATCCGATGAGCGGCCCGCTGGTCGTCCTCGTCGGCCCGATGGGCGTCGGCAAGTCCACGGTCGGGGAACTGCTCGCCGACCGGCTCGGCACCGGCTACCGGGACACCGACGCGGACGTCGTGGCCACGGCCGGCAAGCCGATCCCGGAGATCTTCTACGACGAGGGCGAGGAGCACTTCCGCGAGCTGGAGCGCCGGGCGGTGCACACCGCCCTCGCCGAGCACACCGGCGTCCTCTCGCTCGGGGGCGGCGCCGTGCTCGACGCGACGACCCGCGCCCTGCTGGCCGACCACCCCGTCGTCTACCTCTCGATGGAGGTGGACGAGGCCGTCAAGCGGGTCGGGCTGAACACCGCCCGCCCGCTGCTCGCCGTCAACCCGCGCCGGCAGTGGCGCGAGCTGATGGACGCCCGCCGTCACCTGTACACCGAGGTGGCGCGGGCGACCGTCGCCACCGACGAGCGCACCCCCGAAGAGGTCGCCCAGGCGATCCTCGACGCACTGGAACTGCCGGAACGCACGGACGACCCCGTCACCCCCGGCCGGGAGAGCACACCCATGACCGAGCAGGGCCCCATCCGCATCCCGATCGCCGGCAGCGCGGGCACCGACCCGTACGACGTGCTGATCGGCAGGCAGCTCCTCGGCGAACTGCCCGGACTCATCGGCGACCGCGTCAAGCGGGTCGCGGTGCTGCACCCCGAGGCGCTCGCCGAGACCGGTGAGGCGGTCCGTCAGGACCTCGCCGAGCAGGGCTACGAGGCCATCGCGATCCAGCTGCCCAACGCCGAGGAGGCCAAGACCGTCGAGGTCGCGGCGTACTGCTGGAAGGCGCTCGGACAGACCGGCTTCACCCGCACCGACGTGATCGTCGGTGTCGGCGGCGGTGCCACCACCGACCTGGCCGGATTCGTCGCGGCGACCTGGCTGCGCGGAGTGCGCTGGATCGCCGTGCCCACGACCGTGCTCGCCATGGTCGACGCGGCCGTCGGCGGCAAGACCGGCATCAACACCGCCGAGGGCAAGAACCTCGTCGGCGCCTTCCACCCGCCGGCCGGGGTCCTCTGCGACCTCGCGGCGCTGGACTCGCTGCCGGTGCACGACTACGTCAGCGGCATGGCCGAGGTCATCAAGGCCGGCTTCATCTCCGACCCGGTGATCCTCGACCTCGTCGAGGCGGACCCGGAGGGCGCCCGTACGCCCGCCGGGCCGCACACCGCCGAACTGATCGAGCGCGCCATCAAGGTCAAGGCCGAGGTCGTCTCCAGCGACCTCAAGGAGGCCGGGCTGCGCGAGATCCTCAACTACGGCCACACCCTGGCCCACGCCATCGAGAAGAACGAGCGCTACAAGTGGCGCCACGGCGCCGCCGTCTCGGTCGGCATGGTCTTCGCCGCCGAGCTGGGCCGGCTCGCCGGACGCCTCGACGACGCCACCGCCGACCGGCACCGCACCGTGCTGGAGTCCGTCGGCCTGCCGCTGACCTACCGCGGCGACCAGTGGCCCAAGCTCCTGGAGACCATGAAGGTCGACAAGAAGTCCCGCGGCGACCTGCTGCGCTTCATCGTCCTGGACGGCCTCGGCAAGCCCACCGTGCTGGAGGGCCCCGACCCGGCCGTGCTGCTCGCCGCCTACGGGGAGGTGTCGGCGTGACCCGCCGGGTCCTCGTCCTCAACGGGCCGAACCTCGGCCGCCTGGGCTCCCGCGAGCCCGACGTGTACGGCGCCACGTCCTACGCCGGGCTCGTCGAGACCTGCCAGGAGCTCGGCAAGGAGCTCGGCTTCGACGTCGACGTCCGCGAGACCAACGACGAGGGCGAGCTGATCCGCTGGCTCCACGAGGCCGCGGACGGTTCAATTCCGGTCATTGTCAATCCGGGGGCGTTCACCCATTACTCGTACGGGATGCGGGACGCGGCGGCCCAGCGCACCGCCCCGCTGATCGAGGTGCACATCTCGAACCCGTACGCACGGGAGGAATTCCGCCACCATTCCGTGATCGCACCGGTGGCGACCGGAACCGTGGCCGGATTCGGCATCGGCTCCTATCGCCTGGCCCTGCGCGCCCTCGCGGACGAACTGACCGGCTGACGGACCGGCGGATCGGGCGGAATACCGGCCGATCGGGCACTGCGGACCGCCCCCGGCCGTTGTCCTTGTGGCGGCCGGGGACGGTACGGTTGCCGTCCCATCAGCGCCAGTTGCCTGTACGAGACGGAGTGGCACCGGATGCAGCACGCAGTGGGGGCTCCGCTGCCGCCGCCCCAGGGCCCCGGCAGTGGGCCCGTCGGCTGGACGCACCAGTCCCAGCACCCCGGCCCGCCGGGGCCACCGCCGCCCACCGCCCCGCCGACGCCCCAGGGCTGGAGCGGGCCGGCCCCGAACCACGCCCCGGCGCCGCCCGCCAGGGAGACCACCGGGCACGTCCAGCTGCCGCCCGCCGGTCCCGTCCCGCTGCCCGCCCCGCCCGCCGAACCCGGCACCGGCGGCGCGACGCTCGCCGTCCTGCTGATCGGCCCCGCGGGCGCGGGCAAGACCACCGTGGCCAGGCTCTGGGCCAGCCGCCGCCGGGTCCCCACCGCCCACGTCAGCCTCGACGACGTCCGCGAATGGGTCTGCTCCGGTTTCGCCGACCCGCAGTCCGGATGGAACGACAACTCCGAGGCGCAGTACCGCCTGGCCCGTCGCACCTGCGGCTTCGCCGCCCGCAACTTCCTCGCCAACGGCATCTCCTGCATCCTCGACGACGCCGTCTTCCCGGACCGGCCGGTCGTCGGCCTCGGCGGCTGGAAGCGTCACGTCGGCCCCGGGCTGCTGCCCGTCGTCCTGCTCCCGGGCCTGGAGATCGTCCTGGAGCGCAACGCCGCCCGCAGCGGGAACCGCCGCCTCTCGGACGAGGAGGTCGCCCGGATCCACGGCAGGATGGCCGGGTGGTACGGCTCCGGGCTGCCGATCATCGACAACTCCACCTACGACGTGGAGACCACCGCCCGCGTCCTCGACGACGTCCTCGCCCGGTCCATAGCCAGCCCCCCGGCCTGGTAGCCCGCCACCACCGGACGGCCCCGGTCGGGTGCACTGACCGAGCAGGCCGGTGCCACCGCTCGTAGGCTCGTGACATGTCAGAGGTGTACGCCGTCCGCCGAGGGATGCTCCGCGACCGGTGCGCCGCCGCCGGATCCGCGGCCGCCCTGGTCTCCCGTCCCGCCAACGTCCGCTATCTCGCGGGCGGGGCGCCACCGGGGGCCGTGCTGCTGCTGGGGCCGGGCGGGGACGTCCTGTTCCGCCCCGAGGCCCCGCCCGGCGGCCCCGCCGAGGGGCGCACCGACGACCGGCTGCGCGTTCTCCCGCTGCCGACCCCCGAGGGCGATCCGGCGGTGGCGGCCGCCGGCCTCGCCGCCTCCACCGGGGCGGACTCCCTGGCCGTGGAGGAGCACCACCTGACGGTCTCCCGCCACCGGGCCATGGGCTCGGCCGCGCCCCGGCTGCGGCTGACCGACCTGGGCGCCACCGTCGAGCACCTGCGAGTGGTGAAGGACGAGGAGGAGATCGCCTGTCTGCGGATCGCCGCCGAGATCACCGACCAGGCCCTGGGCGAGCTCCTCGAATCCATCCTGGTCGGCCGCACCGAACGCCACCTCGCCCTGGAGCTGGAGCGCCGGCTGGTGGACCACGGTGCCGACGGTCCCGCCTTCCCCACCTCCGTGGCCACCGGCCCGAATTCCGGTCAGGGGCGTCACCGGCCCTCGGACCGGCGGGTGGAGGAAGGAGATTTCCTCTCCGTCTGTCTCGGCGCGAACTACCGCGGCTACCGCTGCGAGATCGGCCGCACGTTCGTCATCGGCACGGCGCCGGCCGACTGGCAGATCGAGCTCTACGACCTCGTCTTCGCCGCTCAGCGGGCCGGACGCGAGGCCCTCGTACCCGGCGCGGCCTACCGCGACGTGGACCGAGCGGCCCGGCACCTGCTGGACTCCGCGGACCACGGAGGGGACCTCGTGCCGTGGACCGGGCACGGAGTGGGACTCGAAATCGACGAGGACCCGCAGCTGGCACCTGCGGCCATGGGTAAACTGGACGCTTGTGTGCCGGTCACCGTCGAACCGGGGGTCCACCTCCCGGGCCGGGGCGGAGTCCGGATCGATGACACGCTCGTCGTGCGCCCCGAGGCGGACGGCGGACCCGAGCTACTCACCATTACGACCAAGGAGCTGCTCGCGCTCTAGCGCGCATCCTCGGTCGTTCCACCAGCTTCAGTCCAGGAGATTCCGCAACCGTGGCTTCCACGAACGACCTCAAGAACGGCATGGTGCTCAAGCTCGACGGAGGCCAGCTCTGGTCCGTCGTCGAGTTCCAGCACGTCAAGCCCGGCAAGGGCCCGGCCTTCGTGCGCACCAAGCTCAAGAACGTGCTCTCCGGCAAGGTCGTCGACAAGACGTTCAACGCCGGCGTGAAGGTCGAAACGGCCACCATCGACCGTCGCGACATGCAGTTCTCCTACATGGACGGCGACTACTTCGTCTTCATGGACATGGAGACCTACGACCAGCTCCACGTCGACCGCAAGGCCGTCGGCAACGCCGCCAACTTCCTGATCGAGGGCTTCACCGCCTCCGTGGCGCAGCACGAGGGCGAGGTGCTCTACGTCGAGCTCCCGGCCGCCGTCGAGCTCGTCATCCAGGAGACCGAGCCGGGCGTCCAGGGCGACCGCTCCACCGGTGGCACCAAGCCCGCCACGCTGGAGACCGGCCACCAGATCCAGGTCCCGCTCTTCATCACCACCGGTGAGAAGATCAAGGTCGACACCCGCACCAGCGACTACCTCGGCCGGGTGAACAGCTAACCGTGGCTGCCCGTAACACGGCTCGCAAGCGCGCCTTCCAGATCCTCTTCGAGGCCGACCAGCGCGGCGCGTCCGTGCAGACGGTCCTCGCGGACTGGGTGCGGCACTCGCGGACCGACAGCCGTCAGCCCCCGGTCACCGAGTACACGATGGAGCTCGTCGAGGGGTACGCGCAGTACGCGGACCGCATCGACGACCTCATCGCGACCTACGCGGTGGACTGGGAGATCGACCGCATGCCGGTGGTCGACCGGAACATCCTGCGGCTCGGTGCGTACGAGCTGATCTGGGTGGACGGAACCCCGGACGCGGTGGTGCTCGACGAGGCGGTCCAGCTCGCCAAGGAGTTCTCCACCGACGAGTCGCCGTCCTTCGTGAACGGGCTGCTCGCCCGGTTCAAGGAACTCAAGCCGAAGCTCCGCCGGGAGCAGTGACCCGCGGCGGCGTTCAGCCGGCGAAGGGCCCGCGGTCGGGTGACCGCGGGCCCTTCGGCGTACGGTGCCCGGTCGCTGTCGTACGTACGCGGACACGGGACCGCGCGCGAAAAAACCGTGCCGGTACGGGCACCCGGAAGGGGGAACCCGCACCGGCACGGCGGTACGTTTCTTCGGCGGGGCGTCAGCCCTCTTCGTGGGCGACGGCGCGGCGCGCGTCCGCGTCCAGCACGCCCCAGCTGATCAGCTGCTCCGTCAGCACGGACGGCGACTGGTCGTAGATCACGGCAAGCGTGCGCAGGTCGTCCTGACGGATCGAGAGCACCTTGCCGTTGTAGTCGCCGCGCTGGCTCTGGATCGTCGCCGCGTAGCGCTGCAGCGGACCGGCCTTCTCCGGCGGGACGTGGGCGAGGCGCTCCAGGTCCAGCACGAGCTTCGGCGGCGGCTCGGCGGCACCGCCGGGCGTCGTGCCCGGCAGGAGCTCCTGCACCGGGACCCCGTAGAAGTCCGCGAGCTCGGCGAGGCGCTGCACGGTCACGGCGCGGTCGCCGCGCTCGTACGAGCCGACCACGACGGCCTTCCAGCGGCCCTGGGACTTCTCCTCCACGCCGTGGAGGGAGAGGCCCTGCTGGGTGCGGATGGCACGGAGCTTGGCCCCGAGCTGTTTTGCGTATTCGCTGGACATAAAGCTCCCCGGACGCTGGAACATTCTGCGGCTCCGCCGCAGTGGCTGGTAACTCACTGTGAGGTTACGCAGCGTTACTTGGCTGCGTCAAGCCGAAAGGTCCGTACCGACACCTCCCGGGGGTGCCACCGGGGCTCCGCGCAAGCCCTGGTAACGTGGATGACGCAATTTCGACGTCCTTTAAGGTCCGTCCCGTGAGGCGGAGAAGGAGGTCCGTTTCTTATGGACGCACAGCATGAAGCCCCCGGCAATGCGGCACGCCCCGTTCTGGAGGCTCCCGACATCGCCCGGGTACTGACCCGGATCGCCCACGAGATCGTCGAACGCGCCAAGGGCGCCGACGACGTGGTGCTCCTCGGCATCCCGACGCGAGGCGTCTTCCTCGCCCGCCGGCTGGCCGAGAAACTGGAGGAGATCACCGGCGGAAAGATGCCGGTCGGCTCCCTGGACATCACGATGTACCGCGACGACCTGCGGCTGCGCCCGGCGCGCGCCCTGGCCCGCACCGAGATCCCCGGCGAGGGCATCGAGGGCCGTCTGGTCGTACTCGTCGACGACGTCCTCTTCTCGGGACGCACGATCCGCGCCGCGCTCGACGCGCTGGGCGACATCGGCCGCCCCCGCGCCGTGCAGCTCGCCGTCCTCGTCGACCGCGGCCACCGCGAACTCCCGATCCGTGCCGACTACGTCGGCAAGAACCTCCCCACGTCGCTGCGGGAGACGGTCAAGGTCCAGCTCGCCGAGGAGGACGGCCGCGACGCCGTGCTGCTCGGTGTCCAGCAGACCTCCCCGGCGGGCGAGCAGTAGCCGCACCCCACCCGTACGACGCCCTTCGAGCCCGTACGGCGGCTTTCGCACGCCCGCACGCCCTCACCCTCCACCCTCCGGAGAACACCCAGATGAAGCGTCACCTCATCTCGGCCGCCGACCTCACCCGCGACGACGCCGTCCTGATCCTCGACACCGCCGAGGAGATGGCCCGGGTCGCGGACCGGCCGATCAAGAAGCTCCCGACCCTGCGCGGCCGTACCGTCGTCAACCTCTTCTTCGAGGACTCGACGCGCACCCGCATCTCCTTCGAGGCCGCCGCCAAGCGCCTCTCCGCCGACGTCATCAACTTCTCCGCGAAGGGCTCGTCCGTCTCCAAGGGCGAGTCGCTCAAGGACACCGCGCTGACCCTGGAGGCGATGGGCGCCGACGCCGTCGTCATCCGGCACGGCGCCTCCGGCGCCCCGTACCGCCTCGCCACCTCCGGCTGGATCGACGGCGCGGTCGTCAACGCCGGCGACGGCACCCACGAGCACCCCACCCAGGCCCTCCTGGACGCCTTCACGATGCGCCGCCGCCTGGTCGGGACCGACAGCGGTCTCGGCCGGGACCTGGAGGGCCGCCGGATCACCATCGTCGGCGACATCCTGCACAGCCGGGTGGCCCGCTCCAACGTGCACCTGCTGAACACGCTGGGCGCCCACGTCACCCTGGTGGCCCCGCCGACCCTCGTCCCCGTCGGCGTGGAGCAGTGGCCCTGCGAGGTCAGCTACGGCCTCGACGAGGTGCTGCCGAAGTCCGACGCGGTGATGATGCTGCGTGTGCAGCGTGAACGGATGAACGCCGCGTACTTCCCGACCGAGCGCGAGTACTCCCGCCGCTACGGCCTGGACGGCGACCGCATGGCGAAGATGCCCGAGCACGCCGTCGTCATGCACCCCGGGCCGATGGTCCGGGGCATGGAGATCACCGCCGAGGTCGCCGACTCCGACCGCTGCACGGCCGTCGAACAGGTCGCCAACGGCGTCTCGATCCGGATGGCCGTCCTGTACCTCCTGCTCGGCGGATCCGAGCCCGCCGCCCCCGCCGCCCCGTCCCGTACCGAGGAGAACAAGTAACCATGAGCAAGATTCTTATCCGCGGCGCGAAGATCCTCGGCGGCGAACCCCAGGACGTGCTGATCGACGGGGAGACCATCGCCGGGGTCGGCACCGGCCTCGACGCCGCCGGCGCGACCGTCGTCGAGGCCGAGGGGCAGATCCTGCTGCCCGGCCTGGTCGACCTCCACACCCACCTGCGCGAGCCGGGCCGAGAGGACTCCGAGACCGTCCTCACCGGGACGAAGGCGGCGGCCGTCGGCGGCTTCACCGCCGTGCACGCCATGGCCAACACCTTCCCCGTCGCCGACACCGCCGGCGTCGTCGAGCAGGTCTGGCGGCTGGGCAAGGAGTCCGGCTACTGCGACGTGCAGCCGATCGGCGCCGTCACCGTCGGACTGGAGGGCAAGCAGCTCGCCGAGCTCGGCGCCATGCACGACTCGGCCGCCGGGGTGAAGGTCTTCTCCGACGACGGCAAGTGCGTCGACGACGCGGTGATCATGCGCCGCGCGCTGGAGTACGTGAAGGCCTTCGACGGCGTCGTCGCCCAGCACGCCCAGGAGCCCCGCCTGACCGAGGGCGCCCAGATGAACGAGGGCGTCGTCTCGGCCGAACTCGGTCTCGGCGGCTGGCCCGCCGTCGCCGAGGAGTCGATCATCGCCCGCGACGTCCTGCTCGCCGCCCACGTCGGCTCCCGGGTGCACATCTGCCACCTGTCCACCGCCGGCTCCGTCGAGATCGTCCGCTGGGCCAAGTCCAAGGGCTGGGACGTCACCGCCGAGGTCACCCCGCACCACCTGCTCCTCACCGACGAGCTCGTACGGTCCTACAACCCGGTCTACAAGGTGAACCCGCCGCTGCGCACCGAGGCCGACGTCCTGGCCCTGCGCGAGGCGCTCGCCGACGGCACCATCGACTGCGTCGCCACCGACCACGCCCCGCACCCGCACGAGGACAAGGACTGCGAGTGGGCCGCCGCCGCCATGGGCATGGTGGGCCTGGAGACCGCGCTCTCCGTCGTCCAGCAGACGATGGTCGACACCGGCCTGATCGACTGGGCGGGCGTCGCGGACCGGATGTCGTTCCGCCCGGCGGCCATCGGCCGTCTCGAAGGACACGGCCGGCCCGTCTCGGCCGGTGAGCCCGCCAACCTCACCCTGGTCGATCCGGCTTACCGTGGTGTCGTGGACCCCGCGGGCTTCGCCTCCCGCAGCCGCAACACTCCGTACGAGGGGCGTGAGCTGCCGGGGCGAGTCACCCACACCTTCCTGCGGGGCCGTGCCACGGTCGTCGACGGGAAGCTCGCGTGACATCACCCACCCACCTGTACCTCCGACTCGCCGCGGAGCAGAAGTCGGCCGAAGTGACCGACTGGTCCGCCCGCATCAGCTGGGTCGTCGGACTGCTCGTCCTCGTCGCCTTCGTCTACTGGCTGATGCGCCAGGGATGGAAGTGGCGAGGGAGCCTCCAGTCCGGGCTGCCGGAACTCGCCACCACGCCCGAGGGCTTCGGGGACGGCGAACAGCCGCTCACCCTGACCGGCCGCTACCACGCCTCGACCACCGCCGGGCAGTGGCTCGACCGGATCGTCGCCCACGGCCTGGGCACCCGCAGCCGCGTCGAGCTCGCCCTGACCGGCCAGGGCCTCGACGTCCGGCGCCCCGGCGCGGCCGACTTCTTCGTCCCGGCCGCCGCACTGCGCGGGGCCCGGCTCGACAAGGGCATCGCCGGCAAGGTCCTGCCCGAGGGCGGCCTGCTGATCATCACCTGGGCGCACGGCGACAAGCTGATCGACTCCGGCTTCCGCTCGGACCACTCCGCCGAGCACCCGGCCTGGGTCGGGGCCATCGAACAACTCACCCGCACTACGGAAGGCACCGCACGATGACGATCTCCACCCGGGGAGCTGCCAAAGCTCCCGCCGTACTCGTCCTGGAGGACGGCCGCACCTTCCGCGGCCGCGCCTACGGGGCCGTGGGGGAGACCTTCGGCGAGGCGGTGTTCTCCACCGGCATGACCGGCTACCAGGAGACGCTGACCGACCCCTCCTACCACCGCCAGGTCGTCGTGATGACCGCCCCGCACGTCGGGAACACCGGCGTCAACGACGAGGACCCCGAGTCCGGCCGCATCTGGGTCTCCGGCTACGTCGTCCGCGACCCCGCCCGGGTCCCCTCCAACTGGCGCTCGCGGCGCTCGCTGGACGAGGAGCTGGAGCGCCAGGGCGTCGTCGGCATCAGCGGCATCGACACCCGCGCGCTCACCCGCCACCTGCGCGAGCGCGGCGCCATGCGCGTCGGCATCTTCTCCGGCGACACGATCGCCGACGAGGCCACGCTGCTGGCCCGCGTGCAGGAGGCCCCCGAGATGGTGGGCGCCGACCTCTCCACCGAGGTCGCCACCAAGGAGACCTACGTCGTCCCCGCGATCGGCACGAAGAAGTTCACCGTCGCCGCGATCGACCTCGGCATCAAGGGCATGACCCCGCACCGGATGGCCGAGCGCGGCATCGAGGTGCACGTGCTGCCCGCCACCGCCACCCTGGAGGAGGTGTACGCGGTCGAGCCCGACGGCGTGTTCTTCTCCAACGGTCCCGGCGACCCGGCCACCGCCGACCACCCGGTCTCCGTCATGCAGGGCGTCCTGGAGCGGAAGACCCCGCTCTTCGGCATCTGCTTCGGCAACCAGATCCTGGGCCGCGCCCTCGGCTTCGGCACCTACAAGCTGAAGTACGGCCACCGCGGCATCAACCAGCCCGTGCAGGACCGCACGACCGGCAAGGTCGAGGTCACCGCGCACAACCACGGCTTCGCCGTCGACGCCCCGCTCGACAAGGTGTCCGACACGAAGTTCGGCCGCGCCGAGGTCTCCCACGTCTGCCTGAACGACCAGGTCGTCGAGGGGCTCCAGCTCCTCGACCAGCCGGCCTTCAGCGTCCAGTACCACCCCGAAGCCGCCGCGGGCCCGCACGACGCCGCGTACCTCTTCGACCGTTTCGTCACCCTGATGGAGGGCCAGCGTGCCTAAGCGCTCCGATATCCAGTCCGTCCTGGTCATCGGCTCCGGCCCGATCGTCATCGGCCAGGCCGCCGAGTTCGACTACTCCGGCACCCAGGCCTGCCGCGTCCTCAAGGCCGAGGGCCTGCGCGTCATCCTGGTGAACTCCAACCCGGCGACGATCATGACCGACCCGGAGATCGCCGACGCCACGTACGTCGAGCCGATCACCCCCGAGTTCGTCGAGAAGATCATCGCCAAGGAGCGCCCCGACGCGCTGCTGCCCACCCTGGGCGGCCAGACCGCGCTCAACACCGCGATCTCCATGCACGGCAACGGCGTCCTGGAGAAGTACGGCGTCGAGCTCATCGGCGCCAACGTCGAGGCCATCAACAAGGGCGAGGACCGCGACCTGTTCAAGGGCGTCGTCGAGGCCGTCAACGCCAAGATCGGCCACGGCGAGTCCGCCCGCTCGGTCATCTGCCACTCCATGGACGACGTCCTGGCGGGCGTCGACGAGCTCGGCGGCTACCCCGTGGTCGTCCGCCCGTCCTTCACCATGGGCGGCGCCGGCTCCGGCTTCGCCCACGACGAGGACGAACTGCGCCGCATCGCCGGCCAGGGCCTGACGCTCTCCCCGACCACCGAGGTGCTCCTGGAGGAGTCCATCCTCGGCTGGAAGGAGTACGAGCTGGAGCTGATGCGCGACAAGAACGACAACGTCGTGGTCGTCTGCTCCATCGAGAACTTCGACCCGATGGGCGTCCACACCGGTGACTCGATCACCGTCGCCCCCGCGATGACGCTCACCGACCGCGAGTACCAGCGGCTGCGCGACATCGGCATCGCGATCATCCGCGAGGTCGGCGTCGACACCGGCGGCTGCAACATCCAGTTCGCCGTGAACCCCGACGACGGCCGCGTCATCGTCATCGAGATGAACCCGCGCGTCTCCCGCTCCTCGGCGCTCGCGTCGAAGGCCACCGGCTTCCCGATCGCCAAGATCGCCGCCAAGCTGGCCGTCGGCTACACGCTCGACGAGATCCCCAACGACATCACCGAGAAGACCCCGGCATCCTTCGAGCCGACCCTCGACTACGTCGTCGTCAAGGCCCCGCGCTTCGCCTTCGAGAAGTTCCCCTCCGCCGACTCCACCCTCACCACCACCATGAAGTCGGTGGGCGAGGCCATGGCGATCGGCCGGAACTTCACCGAGGCGCTCCAGAAGGCGCTGCGCTCGCTGGAGAAGAAGGGCTCGCAGTTCTCCTTCACCGGCGAGCCCGGCGACAAGGCCGCGCTGCTCGCCGAGGCGGTCCGCCCGACCGACGGCCGGATCAACACCGTCATGCAGGCGATCCGGGCCGGCGCCACCCAGGAGGAGGTCTTCGAGGCGACGAAGATCGACCCCTGGTTCGTCGACCAGCTCTTCCTGATCAAGGAGATCGCCGACGAGCTGGCGGGCGCGGACGAGCTGGACCCCGAGCTGCTCGCCGAGGCCAAGCGGCACGGCTTCTCCGACGCCCAGATCGCCGACATCCGCAGCCTGCGCGAGGACGTCGTGCGCGAGGTGCGGCACGCGCTGGGCATCCGCCCGGTCTACAAGACGGTCGACACCTGCGCCGCCGAGTTCGCCGCGAAGACGCCGTACTTCTACTCCTCCTACGACGAGGAGAACGAGGTCGCGCCGCGCACCAGGCCCGCGGTGATCATCCTCGGCTCCGGCCCGAACCGCATCGGCCAGGGCATCGAGTTCGACTACTCCTGCGTCCACGCCTCCTTCGCGCTCAGCGACGCGGGCTACGAGACCGTGATGGTCAACTGCAACCCGGAGACCGTCTCCACCGACTACGACACCTCCGACCGCCTGTACTTCGAGCCGCTGACGCTGGAGGACGTGCTGGAGATCGTGCACGCCGAGAGCCTCGCCGGACCGGTCGCGGGCGTCGTCGTCCAGCTCGGTGGCCAGACCCCGCTGGGCCTCTCGCAGGCGCTGAAGGACAACGGCGTACCGGTTGTCGGCACCTCCCCGGAGGCCATCCACGCCGCCGAGGACCGCGGCGCCTTCGGCCGGGTCCTGGCCGAGGCCGGGCTGCCCGCCCCGAAGCACGGCACCGCCACCACCTTCGACGAGGCCAAGGCCATCGCCGACGAGATCGGCTACCCCGTCCTCGTGCGCCCCAGCTACGTGCTCGGCGGACGCGGCATGGAGATCGTGTACGACGAGGCGCGGCTGGCTTCGTACATCGCCGAGTCCACCGAGATCAGCCCCACCCGGCCGGTCCTGGTCGACCGCTTCCTCGACGACGCGATCGAGATCGACGTCGACGCGCTCTACGACGGCACCGAGCTCTACCTCGGCGGCGTCATGGAGCACATCGAGGAGGCCGGCATCCACTCCGGCGACTCCGCCTGCGCGCTGCCCCCGATCACGCTCGGCGGCTTCGACATCAAGCGGCTGCGCGCCTCCACCGAGGGCATCGCCAAGGGCGTCGGCGTCCGCGGACTGATCAACATCCAGTTCGCGCTCTCCGGGGACATCCTGTACGTCCTGGAGGCCAACCCGCGCGCCTCGCGCACCGTCCCCTTCACCTCGAAGGCGACCGCGGTGCCGCTCGCCAAGGCCGCCGCCCGCATCTCGCTGGGCGCGACCATCGCCGAACTGCGCGCCGAGGGCCTGCTCCCGGCGAACGGCGACGGCGGCACGCTGCCGATGGACGCGCCGATCTCCGTCAAGGAGGCCGTCATGCCGTGGTCGCGCTTCCGCGACATCCACGGCCGCGGCGTCGACACCGTCCTCGGCCCGGAGATGCGCTCCACCGGCGAGGTCATGGGCATCGACTCGGTCTTCGGCACGGCGTACGCCAAGTCGCAGGCCGGCGCGTACGGCCCGCTGCCCACCAAGGGCCGCGCCTTCATCTCGGTCGCCAACCGCGACAAGCGCTCGATGATCTTCCCGGCGCGCGAGCTCGTCGCCCACGGCTTCGAGCTGCTCGCCACCTCCGGCACCGCCGAGGTCCTCAAGCGCAACGGCATCAACGCCACGATCGTGCGCAAGCAGTCCGAGGGCACCGGCCCGCAGGGCGAGAAGACCATCGTCCAGCTGATCCACGACGGCGAGGTCGACCTCATCGTCAACACCCCGTACGGAACGGGCGGCCGGCTCGACGGCTACGAGATCCGCACCGCGGCCGTGGCCCGCTCCGTGCCGTGCCTGACGACGGTGCAGGCGCTCGCCGCCGCCGTCCAGGGCATCGACGCCCTCACCCACGGAGGCGTCGGCGTCCGTTCCCTCCAGGAACACGCGGAACACCTGACAGCGGCCCGCGACTAGGCACTCCACAGGGGGACACCGGAAACGGTGTCCCCCTGTCCGTGAGGACACCGAGGACACCCCCGATGTACAAGTTCTTCTTCCAGCTGGTCTTCAAGCGGATGGACCCGGAACAGGCCCACCACCTGGCCTTCCGGTGGATCCGTCTGGCCGCCCGCATCCCCGTCCTGCGCACCTTCGTCGCCGCCGCGCTCGCGCCCCGGTACGAGGAGCTGCGCACCGAGGCCCTCGGCCTGCGCATGCACGGCCCCTTCGGCCTCGCCGCCGGCTTCGACAAGAACGCCGTCGCGATCGACGGCATGGCGATGCTCGGCTTCGACCACGTCGAGATCGGCACCGTCACCGGCGAGCCGCAGCCCGGCAACCCCAAGAAGCGCCTCTTCCGCCTCGTCGCGGACCGTGCGCTGATCAACCGCATGGGCTTCAACAACGAGGGCTCGGCCGCCGTGGCCGCCCGGCTGGCCGCCCGCAGGCCGGTCTTCCGGACCACGGTCGGCGTGAACATCGGCAAGACGAAGGTCGTGCCGGAGGCCGAGGCGGTCGGCGACTACGTGAAGTCCGCCGAGCGCCTCGCCGGCCACGCCGACTACCTCGTCGTGAACGTCTCCTCGCCCAACACCCCGGGCCTGCGCAACCTCCAGGCCACCGAGGCGCTGCGGCCGCTGCTGGGCGCCGTGCGCGAGGCGGCCGACCGGGTCGTCACCGGGCGCCGGGTCCCGCTGCTCGTCAAGATCGCCCCGGACCTCGCGGACGAGGACATCGACGCGGTCGCCGACCTCGCGGTCGAGCTGGGTCTGGACGGCATCATCGCCACCAACACCACCATCGCCCGCGACGGCCTCGGCCTGAGGTCCGCGCCCGCCCTGACCGGGGAGACCGGCGGACTTTCCGGCGCGCCCCTCAAGGCACGCTCCCTGGAGGTCATCGGCCGCCTGTACGCGCGCGTGGGCGACCGGATCACCCTCGTCGGCGTCGGGGGCATCGAGAACGCCGAGGACGCCTGGCAGCGCATCCTGGCGGGCGCCACGCTCGTCCAGGGCTACAGCGCCTTCATCTACGAGGGCCCGTTCTACGCCAGGGCGATCCACAAGGGCCTGGCCGCGCGCCTGGCCGCCTCCCCGTACACAACGCTCGCCGAGGCCGTCGGCGCGGAAACCCGGAAGGCCACCGCATGAGCCCCGAACCCTTCGGCGCACGCCTGCGCCGCGCCATGGACACCCGCGGACCGCTCTGCGTGGGCATCGATCCGCACAGCTCGCTCCTGACCTCTTGGGGCCTGGCCGACGACATCGCCGGCCTGGAGCGCTTCACCCGCACCGTCGTGGAGGCACTGGCCGACCGGGTCGCCGTGCTGAAGCCGCAGTCGGCGTTCTTCGAGCGCTTCGGCTCGCGCGGCATCGCCGTGCTGGAGAAGGCCGTGGCGGAGGCGCGGGCGGCCGGCGCGCTGGTGCTGATGGACGCCAAGCGCGGCGACATCGGCTCCACCATGGGCGCCTACGCGGCGACCTACCTGGACCCGGCCTCGCCGCTGTTCTCGGACGCGGTCACCGTCTCGCCGTACCTCGGCTTCGGCTCGCTGCGCCCGGCGCTCGACGCGGCGGCCGCCTCCGGCGCGGGCGTCTTCGTGCTCGCCCTCACCTCCAACCCGGAGGGCGCCGAGGTGCAGCGCGCCACCGCCGCCGACGGCCGCTCGCTGGCCCAGCTGATGCTGGACCACATGGCCGCCGAGAACGCGGGGGCCAGCCCGCTGGGCTCGGTGGGCGCGGTGGTCGGCGCGACGCTCGGGGACGCGGGAGCGGACCTGGCGATCAACGGGCCGCTGCTCGCCCCCGGGATCGGGGCGCAGGGGGCGACGCCCGCGGATCTGCCCGGAGTCTTCGGCGACGCGGTGGGCAACGTGGTGCCCAGCGTGAGCCGCGGCGTACTGAGCCGCGGACCGGACGCGGCGGGGCTGCGGGCGGCCGCGGAACGGTTCGCGGACGAGATCCGGGCCGCCGTCTCGGATGGGTGAACGGGCCACGTAACAGCCCGTTGACTGTTTCCTGACCAAAAAACTCGGTTGTTATGCCTGAAATGTCCTGGTCGGCCAAGGCTGACCAGGACTTTTCGTTGGTTCTCGCTGACTCGGGCGGTCTTGGCCGCTAGTCTCCGTCGAGAGCCGATGCGCACGAAGTGTTCGTCGCTCACCTGGTGCGGGGCGATCTGCGTCCTCACCGGTCCGTATCCGACAGATCGACATCCGAGGTGACGTAGGCGTGGCTCTTCCGCCCCTTACCCCTGAACAGCGCGCAGCCGCGCTCGAAAAGGCCGCCGCGGCTCGCCGGGAGCGGGCCGAGGTCAAGAATCGACTCAAGCACTCCGGCGCCTCCCTCCACGAGGTCATCAAGCAGGGCCAGGAGAACGACGTCATCGGCAAGATGAAGGTCTCCGCCCTCCTGGAGTCCCTGCCGGGCGTGGGCAAGGTCCGCGCCAAGCAGATCATGGAGCGGCTCGGCATCTCCGAGAGCCGCCGGGTCCGGGGTCTCGGCTCCAACCAGATCGCATCCCTGGAGCGTGAGTTCGGCGGCAGCGCCGCCTGACGTTCTCGGGCACCCCCGAGAACCTGGATAATCGCTGCATGGCTGCAACATCCCGGGGGACGTCCCCCGTACCCCCGGACGTACGTCCGCGGCTGACCGTGCTCTCCGGCCCCTCCGGGGTCGGCAAGAGCACGGTCGTCGCCCATATGCGCAAGGTCCATCCCGAGGTCTGGCTCTCGGTGTCGGCGACGACCCGCAAGCCGCGCCCCGGCGAGCGCGACGGCGTCCACTACTTCTTCGTGGACGACGGGGAGTTCGACAAGCTGATCGCCAACGGCGAGCTGCTGGAGTGGGCCGAGTTCGCGGGCAACCGCTACGGCACGCCCCGCCGCGCCGTGCTCGACCGCCTGGAGGCGGGCGAGCCGGTGCTGCTGGAGATCGACCTCCAGGGCGCCCGGCTGGTCCGGCAGTCGATGCCGGAGGCCCAGCTGGTCTTCCTGGCCCCGCCGAGCTGGGACGAACTGGTCCGCCGGCTCACCGGCCGGGGGACCGAGGCGCCCGAGGTGATCGAGCGCCGGCTTGCCGCCGCCCGGGTCGAACTGGCCGCCGAGGCCGAGTTCGACACGACGCTGGTCAACACCTCCGTCGAGGACGTGGCCCGTGAGCTGCTAGCCTTGATGCTGGAGGCTTCCGGCCACCGTGCCGGCTAGCGACTGACGCACGACTGAACGGTCTGAAGGATCTGAACGGTTCGAACCGCTTGAACCGTTGAGTCACAGCACGACGCAGTCGTGACCGGCCCTGGCAAGCACGGCGGAACCCCGCACCGTCAAAGTTTTCTTTGATCTTTACCCCCTTCGGAAGGCAGAGAGTGTCCTCTTCCATCACCACGCCCGAGGGCATCATCAACCCGCCGATTGATGAGCTCCTCGAGGCCACCGACTCGAAGTACAGCCTCGTGATCTACGCCGCCAAGCGCGCGCGCCAGATCAACGCGTACTACTCGCAGCTCGGCGAGGGTCTCCTGGAGTACGTCGGCCCGCTCGTGGACACCCACGTCCACGAGAAGCCGCTGTCGATCGCGCTCCGCGAGATCAACGCGGGCCTGCTCACCTCCGAGGCCATCGAGGGCCCCGCGCAGTAAGCAGGAATCGCACCTTCACCTCGGGCCCGGCCGCCACGGCAGCCGGGCCCGAGGCGTGTCCGGGGCGACGGCGTCGGGGCCGGTGCGGTGAGGCAGCATGGGGGTTGTTCGTATCCGAGTGCGGGGAGACGCAGTGGACAAGCCGAAGGTCGTTCTTGGGGTCAGCGGGGGCATCGCCGCGTACAAGGCGTGCGAGCTGCTGCGCCGGCTGACCGAGTCCGGACACGACGTGCGCGTCGTCCCGACCGGGTCGGCGCTGAACTTCGTGGGGGAGGCCACCTGGTCGGCGCTCTCCGGCCACCCGGTGTCCACGGAGGTCTGGGACGACGTCCACGAGGTCCCGCACGTCCGGATCGGGCAGGGCGCCGACCTCGTCGTCGTCGCCCCCGCCACCGCCGACACGCTCGCCAGGGCCGCCCACGGCCTCGCCGACGACCTGCTCACCAACACCCTCCTCACCGCCCGCTGTCCGGTCGTCTTCGCGCCCGCCATGCACACCGAGATGTGGGAGCACCCCGCCACCCGGGAGAACGTCGCCACGCTGCGCCGCCGCGGCGCCGTCGTCATCGAGCCCGCCGTCGGCCGGCTCACCGGCGTCGACACCGGCAAGGGCCGGCTGCCCGACCCCGGCGAGATCTTCGAGATCTGCCGCCGGGTGCTGGCCCGCGGGCCCGTCGAGCCCGACCTGGCCGGGCGCCACGTCGTGATCAGCGCGGGCGGCACCCGCGAGCCGCTCGACCCGGTGCGCTACCTCGGCAACCGCTCCTCGGGCAAGCAGGGCTACGCGCTGGCCCGCACCGCGGTCGCCCGCGGCGCCCGGGTCACCCTCGTCGAGGCCAACACCGGTCTGCCCGACCCGGCCGGGGCCGACGTCCTGCACGCCGGGACCGCCGTCCAGCTGCGCGAGGCCGTGCTGAAGGCCGCCGCGGACGCCGATGTGGTCGTGATGGCGGCGGCGGTCGCCGACTTCCGCCCCGCCGAGTACGCCACGGGGAAGATCAAGAAGAAGGACGGGCAGGAGCCCGCGCCCATCACGCTCGTCCGCAACCCCGACATCCTCGCCGAGGTGGCCGGCGAACGCGCCCGGCCGGGCCAGATCGTCGTGGGATTCGCCGCCGAGACCGACGACGTCCTCGCCAACGGCCGGGAGAAGCTCCGCCGCAAGGGCTGCGACCTCCTAGTCGTCAACGAGGTGGGGGAGCGCAGGACCTTCGGGTCGGAGGAGAACGAGGCGGTGGTGCTCGCGGCGGACGGCGGCGAGACCCAGGTGCCCCACGGACCCAAGGAAGCACTCGCCGACACGGTCTGGGACCTCGTGTCGGTACGCCTGGGGTGAAATTCTTGCTGCATGCCGCCGACCGGGCCGGAACCCCTGAAACTCGGGGAAAAACCGGCTTCCGGAGGCCGGTCGGCGGCCGCGGGGGGAACGTGGGGCCGGTCACAGAACTCCCAAGGGGCGAGACACACTGTCCGCCGGGCGAAAGCGACCGATAAACTGATCCAGGACCGTGTCGGGCGCAGCTCCCGGCGGTCCGCCAAATGATCAGCCAGCAGCCGCTGCAACCCCAGGGAGCGATGTGTCCCGCCGTCTCTTCACCTCGGAGTCCGTCACCGAGGGCCACCCCGACAAGATCGCCGACCAGATCAGCGACACCATCCTCGACGCACTGCTCCGTGAGGACCCGACCTCCCGGGTCGCCGTCGAGACCCTGATCACCACCGGTCTGGTGCACGTCGCGGGTGAGGTCACCACCAAGGCCTACGCCGACATCCCGAACCTCGTGCGCAACAAGGTCCTGGAAATCGGCTACGACTCCTCCAAGAAGGGCTTCGACGGCGCCTCCTGCGGCGTCTCGGTGTCCATCGGCGCGCAGTCGCCCGACATCGCGCAGGGCGTCGACACCGCCTACGAGAAGCGGGTCGAGGGCGACGAGGACGAGCTCGACAAGCAGGGCGCCGGCGACCAGGGCCTGATGTTCGGCTACGCCTGCGACGAGACGCCCGAGCTCATGCCGCTCCCGATCCACCTCGCGCACCGGCTCTCGCGCCGGCTCTCCGAGGTCCGCAAGAACGGGACCATCCCGTACCTGCGCCCCGACGGCAAGACCCAGGTCACCATCGAGTACGACGGCGACAAGGCCGTCCGTCTCGACACCGTCGTCGTCTCCTCGCAGCACGCCAGCGACATCGACCTCGACTCGCTGCTCGCGCCCGACATCCGCGAGTTCGTCGTGGAGCACGTGCTCGCGCAGCTGATCGAGGACGGCATCAAGCTCGACACCGAGGGCTACCGGCTGCTGGTGAACCCGACCGGCCGTTTCGAGATCGGCGGCCCGATGGGCGACGCCGGTCTGACCGGCCGGAAGATCATCATCGACACCTACGGCGGCATGGCCCGGCACGGCGGCGGCGCCTTCTCGGGCAAGGACCCGTCGAAGGTGGACCGCTCGGCGGCGTACGCGATGCGATGGGTCGCCAAGAACGTCGTCGCGGCCGGCCTAGCCGCCCGCTGCGAGGTCCAGGTCGCGTACGCGATCGGCAAGGCCGAGCCGGTCGGCCTGTTCGTCGAGACCTTCGGCACCGCCGCGATCGACACCGAGAAGATCGAGCACGCCATCGGCGAGGTCTTCGACCTGCGCCCGGCCGCGATCATCCGCGACCTCGACCTGCTGCGCCCGATCTACTCCCAGACCGCGGCGTACGGCCACTTCGGCCGCGAGCTCCCCGACTTCACCTGGGAGCGCACCGACCGGGTGGACGCGCTGCGCGCGGCGGCCGGGCTGTAGGCCCCCCGCACTTCGCCCGTACGCCGGGGCCCGGACACCACGCGCGGTGTCCGGGCCCCGGCGCGTGCGGTGTCCGGGGCCGGGGCCGCTGTCGGTGGCGTCTGGTAGGAATTTGGCTGTGAGCAGCGAAGACGAGCGGTCCGAGGACCCCGGCAGTGGGGCCCCGGAGCAGCTTGCGCTGATCCGGGAGACGGTGCGCAGGGCCAAGGTGCCGCGGGCCAAGCCGCGCACCTGGCGCGACGCCGCCCTCGCCCCGGAGCTGCCCGTCGCCCGCGTCCTGGTCAACAAGGGCGCCCTCCACCTCGACCAGTACTTCGACTACGCGGTGCCCGAGGAGCTCGACGCCGAGGCCCGGCCCGGGGTGCGGGTGCGGGTGCGCTTCGGGGCCGGCGGGCGCAACGTCCGGGGCGGACGGCGCGAGGGCGGCGGCCTGATCGACGGCTTCCTCGTCGAGCGGCTCGCCGAGTCGGACTATCCCGGGGCCCTGGCCGCGCTCGCCTATGTCGTGTCGCCCGAACCGGTGCTGGGGCCGGAACTGCTCGCCCTCGCGCGCGCCGTCGCCGACCGCTACGCCGGCAGCCTCGCCGATGTGCTCCAGCTGGCCGTGCCGCCCCGCAACGGCAAGGCCGAGGCCGCGCCCTCGCCCGAGCCCCTGCCCCCGCCGCCCGCCCCCTCGGCGGGCAGCTGGGAGCGGTATCCGCAGGGACCGGCGTTCCTGCGGGCCCTGGCCGGGGGCGGGGCGCCCCGGGCCGTGTGGACGGCGCTGCCCGGCCCCCACTGGCCCGAGGAGATCGCCAGGGCCATGGCCGCGACCCTCGCATCGGGGCGCGGCGCACTCGTCGTCATGCCGGACGGACGGACCGCGGGCCGGGTGGACGCGGCGCTCACCGAGCTGCTCGGACCGGGCCGGCACGCGCTGCTGACCGCCGAGTCCGGGCCGGAGAAGCGCTACCGCCAGTGGCTCGCGATCCGGCGCGGTTCGGTGCGCGCGGTCGTCGGGACGAGGGCCGCGATGTTCGCGCCCGTCGCCGACCTCGGCCTGGTCGCCGTCTGGGACGACGGGGACTCCAGCCACAGCGACGACAACGCCCCCTTCCCGCACGTCCGCGAGGTGCTCGAACTGCGGGCGACGCAGAGCCGGTGCGCGTTCCTGCTCGGCGGCACGAGCTGCACCGTGGAGGCCGCCCAGCTGGTGGAGAGCGGCTGGGCGCTGCCGCTGGCCGCGGACCGGGAACAGTTGCGGACCGCGGCGCCCCTGGTGCGCACGGTGGGCGACGGGGAGCTGGCCAGGGACGGCGCCGCCAGGGCCGCGCGGCTGCCCAGCCTGGCCTGGCAGACGGTGCGGGACGGGCTGCGCAGCGGCCCCGTCCTGATCCAGGTGCCGCGCCGCGGCTACGTTCCCCGGCTGGCCTGCGAGCGCTGCCGCGAACCCGCCCGGTGCCGGCACTGCTCCGGGCCGCTCCAGGCGGTCGACCAGCAGGACCTCGAATGCGCCTGGTGCGGACGGGCCGAGACCGCCTGGCGCTGTGTCGCCTGCGGCGGGGCCCGGCTGCGGGCCAGTGTCGTCGGCGCCCGCCGCACGGCCGAGGAGCTGGGCCGGGCCTTCCCGGACGTGCCGGTGCGGACCTCGGGCCGCGACCACGTCCTCGACTCCGTACCGGCGGCCCCGGCGCTGGTGGTCAGCACTCCCGGCGCCGAACCCGTGGCCGAGGGCGGTTACGCGGCGGCCCTGCTGCTGGACGGCTGGGCGATGGTCGGCCGGCCCGACCTGCGGGCGGGCGAGGAGGCGCTGCGCCGCTGGACGGCCGCGGCCGCGCTGGTGCGCGGGCAGCGGGAGCGGGGCACGGTGGTGATCGTCGCCGAGCCGACGCTGCGGCCGGTGCAGGCCCTGGTGCGCTGGGACCCGGTCGGCCACGCCCGCCGCGAACTGGCGGAACGGGCCGAGCTGGGCTTCCCCCCGGTCTCCCGGATGGCGGCGGTGACGGGGACGCCGGAGGCGCTCGCCGCGTTCATGGCGGCGGTCGAGCTGCCGCCGGAGGCCGAGGTGCTCGGCCCGGTCCCGGTGCCGTCCGCCGTGCCGGGCAGGCCCCGCAGACCCGGGGAGGCGCCGCAGGGGGAGTCCTGGGAGCGGGCGCTCCTGAGGGTGCCGCCGGGCCGCGGGGCGGCGCTGGCCGCCGCGCTGAAGGCCGCGCAGGCGGCGCGTACCTCCCGGGGCGGCGGCGAGCAGGTCCGGATCAGGGTGGATCCGCCGGACATCGGGTGACGGCGCGGCGGAGGGGCGAAGGACCCGTACGGCGGCCGGCCGCGGATGCGGCCGACCGCCGGTGGGTTCGGTGGTGGGGGGTGTGTGTGGTGGAGGTACGGCCGCCCCGCCGGGCGTCGGACACGGCGGGGCAGGGGCAGAGCGGTCAGCCGTTGCGCGGGCCGGGGAAGACGCCGGGGCGCAGGTCGTCCCGGAGGGCCGGACGGTCCCCCGGCTGCGGGGGCATGGAGCGCGCGGCGGGCACCACGGGCAGCGCGGAGGGGTTCGCCGGACCCGGCAGCGCGCGCGGCACCGCCGTCTCCGCGGCGGTCTCGCCCGCCCCCGTCTGCCGGGCGTTGCGGCGGGCGCCGTAGCGCCGGTGCACCGCCTGCTTGGTGACTCCGAGCGCGGAGCCCACCGCGTCCCAGGAGAAACCCAGCGAACGGTCGAAGTCCACCGCCGCGGTGACCAGGGTCTCGACGCTGTCGCGCAGTTCCTGGGCCAGCCTGACGGTGGGGGCCGGGGCCCGGCCGTAGACGACGAAGCCCGTGGACGGGCCGGAGCGGCGGGGACGGTAGACGTTGCCCAGTTGGGCGGTGAGCGTGCGCAGCGCGTCCACCTGCCGCCGGACCCGCTCGATGTCCCGCACCAACAGATGCAGGCTGGCCCTCGCTTGGGCGTCGTGGGTTGCGTGGTCGGCCATGAAGAAGCCTCTCGAACCGGCGTTGAAAGGGATCGGGCCGCATCGTGGCGGCTCGCTTCGGTCAATCTCTCTTGACCAACGCCCGAGCTGTGGATCTGGTCACGCATCAGGGGCGCGTGCGCCCGTCAAAGGGGCGCGCGGCCGTGCGTACGCCCCCCGGCGGCCCGGCCCATAGACTGTGGGGCCGACCGGCGAACAGGGGGCGGCGTCACGGGGCTGCCGGTCGGTCCCACGCGTCGCTCGTCACCGTACGTTCCGGCCCGAGAGGCAGTCAGCCACCCATGAAGCTCGTCTTCGCAGGCACCCCCGAGGTAGCCGTACCCGCCCTGGACGCCCTGATCGCCTCCGACCGGCACGAGGTGGCCGCCGTCGTCACCCGGCCCGACGCCCCCGCCGGACGGGGCCGCCGACTGGTCGCCAGCCCCGTCGCCGAGCGCGCCGAGGAGGCCGGCATCGAGGTGCTCAAGCCCGCCCGGCCGCGCGACGAGGACTTCCTTGCCCGGTTGCGGGAGATCGCCCCGGACTGCTGCCCGGTCGTCGCCTACGGGGCGCTGCTCCCCAAGGAGGCGCTGGCCGTGCCCGCCCGCGGCTGGGTCAACCTCCACTTCTCGCTGCTGCCCGCCTGGCGCGGCGCCGCCCCCGTGCAGCACGCGGTCATGGCGGGCGACGAGGTGACCGGGGCGTCGACCTTCCTGATCGAGGAGGGCCTGGACTCCGGCCCGGTGTACGGCGTCCTCACCGAGGAGGTGCGCCCCACCGACACCAGCGGTGACCTGCTCACCCGGCTCGCGTTCGCCGGTGCGGGGCTGCTCGCCGCGACGATGGACGGCATCGAGGACGGCACCCTGCACGCCGTTCCGCAGCCGGCCGAGGGGGTCACCCTCGCACCGAAGATCACCGTCGAGGACGCCCAGGTGCAGTGGTCCGCCCCCGCCCTGCGGGTCGACCGCGTGGTGCGCGGCTGCACGCCCGCCCCCGGCGCCTGGACCCTGTTTCGCGGGGAACGCCTGAAGCTGGTCCAGGTGGCGCCCGTGCAGGACCGTGCCGACCTGGCCCCCGGCGAGCTGTCGGCGGCCAAGAACAACGTGTACGTGGGCACCGGATCGCACGCCGTCGAGCTGCTCTGGGTCCAGCCGCAGGGCAAGAAGCCGATGCGGGCCGCCGACTGGGCCCGCGGGGTGCGCATCGCCCACGGCGAGCTGCTGGGCGTCTGAGAGCCGCCGGGCGCCCGCCGGCCGGCGGGCGCCGGGACCCTTCACGGCCGGGGCGGCGATACGCTGGGAGGATTAGTTCTCTCGACCTTCAGCGGAGCACCTTTCACGTGAACGACCAGCAGCGTCCCCGTCCCGCCAAGCCGCACCGCCGTCCCAAGAAGGATCCGGTCAGGTTCCTCGCCTTCGAGGCGCTCAGGGCCGTCGACGAACGCGACGCGTACGCCAACCTCGTCCTGCCCCCGCTGCTGAAGAAGGCCCGCGCCAAGGGCGACTTCGACCACCGGGACGCGGCGCTGGCGACCGAGCTGGTCTACGGGACGCTGCGCCGCCAGGGAACGTACGACGCGATCGTCGCGGCCTGCATCGACCGGCCGCTGCGCGAGGTCGATCCGCCGGTCCTGGACGTGATCGACATGGGCGTGCACCAGCTGCTCGGCACCCGCATCCCCACCCACGCCGCGGTCTCCGCCAGCGTGGAGCTGGCCCGGGTGGTGCTCGGCGAGGGACGGGCCAAGTTCGTCAACGCCGTCCTGCGGAAGGTCTCCGCCGACGACCTCGACGGCTGGGTCGCACGGGTGGCCCCCTCGTACGAGGAGGACCCCGAGGACCACCTCGCGATCGTGCACTCGCATCCGCGCTGGATCGTCTCCGCCCTGTGGGACGCGCTGGGCGGCGGCCGGGCCGGGATCGAGGACCTCCTGGAGGCGGACAACGAACGCCCCGAGGTCACCCTGGTCGCCCGCCCCGGCCGCGCCACCGCCGACGAACTGCTCACCGCCCTCGGTGACGGGAACGGCCTGCCCGGCCGCTGGTCGCCGCATGCCGTGCGGATGGCGGAGGGCGGCGAGCCCGGCGCCCTGGACGCGGTCCGGGAGGGCCGGGCCGGGGTCCAGGACGAGGGCAGCCAGCTGGTCGCCCTGGCCCTCGCCGCCGCCCCCGTGGAGGGGAGCGACAGCCGCTGGCTCGACGGCTGCGCGGGACCGGGCGGAAAGGCCGCCCTGCTCGCCGCGCTCGCCGCCGGACGGGGCGCGTCCCTGCTCGCCGCCGAGAAGCAGCCGCACCGGGCCCGCCTCGTCGAGCGCGCCCTGTCCGGCAACCCCGGCCCGTACCAGGTGATCACCGCCGACGGCACCCGCCCGCCGTGGCGGCCGGGAAGCTTCGACCGGGTGCTGATGGACGTGCCGTGCTCCGGCCTCGGTGCGCTGCGCCGCCGCCCGGAGGCGCGCTGGCGCCGCCGCCGGGAGGACCTGGAGAACTTCGCCCCGCTGCAACGGTCGCTGCTGCGCGAGGCGTTGGCGGCGGTGCGGGTCGGCGGCGTCGTCGGCTACGCGACCTGCTCGCCGCACCTCGCGGAGACCCGGGTGGTCGTCGAGGACGTGCTCAAGGGGCGCGGCGGCCGGCCCGTGGAGGCGGAGTGGGTGGACGCCCGCCCGCTGATGCCCGGGGTGCCCGCGCTGGGCGACGGCCCGGACGTCCAGCTGTGGCCGCACCTGCACGGCACGGACGCGATGTACCTGGCGCTGCTGCGGCGCACCGCCTGAGGACCCGGCCGGCCCGGGGGTGCCGCTGCGTGTTCCTGCAACGGCCCCCCGGGCGCCCGCCCCGGGCCGAAACGTCCGGATCGTGCGGCCGGGAGCGCCCGGATCGCGCGAACTGTAATGATCCCGTGAGGCTTTGGCCCGCACCGGGGCGGGGAAGGGGCGCGGAACATGGCAGGCTTGGCACATGGCCCAGATCAACCCCAGCATCCTGTCCGCAGACTTCGCCCGCCTCGCCGAGGAGGCGAAGGCAGTCGAAGGTGCCGACTGGCTCCATGTCGATGTGATGGACAACCACTTCGTGCCCAACCTGACCCTCGGCGTGCCGATCGTGGAATCGCTCAGCCGGGCCACGGACATCCCGCTGGACTGCCATCTGATGATCGAGGACGCGGACCGCTGGGCGCCGCAGTACGTCGAGGCCGGCGCGGGCTCCGTCACCTTCCACGTGGAGGCCGCGGCGGCGCCCGTGCGGCTGGCGCGGGAGATCCGGGCCAAGGGGGCCCGCGCCTCGATGGCGCTCAAGCCCGCGACGCCGATCGAGCCGTACGAGGACCTGCTGCCCGAGCTCGACATGCTGCTGATCATGACGGTGGAGCCGGGCTTCGGCGGCCAGGCGTTCCTGGACATCATGCTGCCGAAGATCCGCCGCACCCGTGAGCTGATCTCCAAGCACGGCCTCGAACTGTGGCTCCAGGTCGACGGCGGGGTCTCCGAGTCCACCATCGAGCGGTGCGCCGAGGCCGGGGCGGACGTGTTCGTCGCGGGTTCCGCGGTGTACGGGGCGAAGGACCCGGCCGAAGCGGTGCGGGCGCTGCGCACCAGGGCCGAGGGGGCCATCGCCCCGGCGGCCCGGTCCTGCGGCCACTGACGTCCGGGCGCCGGGTTTCCGTTCGCGGGTCGGCCCGGCCAAGGGCAGATGAACTCGGTCCGACGGGACCGATCAGGGAGCGCCGCATCTGACAGGATGAACGGCGTATCGAGAGTGTGAACAGCAGTGAGGAGATCGCGGTGTCTGCAATGTCGGCGGGTCGGTCCGCCCTGCGGATGGGGCCCGCGGAGCTGGTGCAGGCGGCGGCCATGGCCCGCCGCTTCTACCTCGAGGGAAAGTCGAAGATCCAGATCGCCGAGGAGTTCGGCGTCAGCCGTTTCAAGGTGGCCCGGGTCCTGGAGACGGCTCTTGAGCGCGACCTCGTACGGATCGAGATCCGCGTTCCCGCCGAGCTGGACGCCGAGCGCTCCGACGCGCTCCGGGCCCGCTACGGGCTGCGCCACGCGGTCGTCGTCGAATCCCCCGCGGAGGAGCAGGACGACGCACCCGACCCGGAGAACCTGGGCGAGGTCGCGGCCGATCTCCTCGGCGAACTGGTGAACGAGGGCGATGTGCTCGGCCTGGCCTGGGGCCGGTCGACCATCCACATGGCGGCGGCGCTCGACCGGCTGCCGCCGTGCACGGTCGTGCAGCTCACCGGGGTGTACGACGCGGGGACGGCCGAGCGCGGCTCCGTCGAGGCGGTCCGGCGGGCGGCGCAGGTGTCGGGCGGCGAGGCCCACCCCATCTACGCCCCGATGCTGCTGCCCGACCCGGCCACGGCCGCCGCGCTGCGGCACCAGACCGGTATCGCCCGGGCCTTCGAGTACTTCGACAAGGTGACCGTGGCCGCGGTCTCCATCGGTTCCTGGGAGCCGGGCATCTCGACCGTCCACGACATGCTCTCGGACGAGGAGCGGGCGCACTACGCCTCGCTCGGCGTCGCCGCGGAGATGTCCGCGCACCTCTTCGACACCGAGGGGCGGCGGGTCGGCCGGGACCTGGGGGAGCGGTGCATCACGGTCGAGGCGGACCGGTTGCGCCGGATCCCCGAGGTGGTGGCGATCGCGGGCGGCCAGCGCAAGGCCGCGGCGATCGGCGCGGTGCTGAGGTCCGGTCTGGTCACCAGCCTGGTGACGGACACGGCGGCGGCCGACTACCTGCTGACGGAGTCGCCCGCGCCGCAGCGTCCGGCGCTGGAGCGGGCCGACCCGGACGGCGACTGACGGGGGACGGGAAACGGAAGGGGCCCCGGCCCGGCACACCGTGCCGGGCCGGGGGCCCCTTCCGCGAGGTCCGCGGCGGGTCTCAGTCCGGGGCCACGCCCAGGACCGTCGCCTCCAGGTACTCCTCGGGCTCCTCGTACTGCCCCACGTCGGCCGGGTTGTAGCGGGGCGTCTGCCGCGACCAGTCCAGGTTGCCGCGCATCCAGCTCCGCATCCCGTCCAGGTACGGCGCGAGCATCCACGACAGCTGGGGGTAGGCACCCAGCAGCTCGGCCTCCGCGGCGAGGAAGCGCCGGGTCTCGGTCTCGATCTCCGCGCAGACGTGTTCGAGCGCCTGCCGCTTGCCGTGGCCGCGGTGGTGCCGGACCAGGTGGACCAGGTTGTGGATCTCCCCGAGCACCTGCTCCTTCTCGTAGGAGTACACGTCGTTGGCCCAGCACACGACGTTGCACGAGGCTTCCAGCGCCGTGATGAACCGGGAGTCGTTGTGTATCGACTCCGGGGCCTCGATGCCGGCCACGATCTCTATCAGGTCCATGCAGACATGTATCGCACCGGTGTGGCGCCGCTTGGCGATGTACGTCTCCTCGGACGGCACCACGCCCGCGGCCCGGTTGCCGGCCTCCCAGGTGGTGGCCGTCGTGAGGTAGGTGGTCACGTGCCAGGCGAACCGGGTGCGCCAGTGCGCGGACGTGCCGGGCGTGGTGCGTTCCCACAGGTCGGCCAGGGCGATCACGGCCGCGGGCAGCTCCTCGTCCGGCAGGACGACCGGGCCGGGGCTCTCGATCACGGAACGCATCACGCGGACCACGTCCCGCACCCGCTCCGGGCTGCGGCCGAGCCGGCCGTCGTCGAGCTGGTCGTCGACCAGGAACAGCCACACGAACCAGTCGGCGACGAGGTCGAGGTTCTTGCGGTCGGCGGTCGGATAGACCATGCCGACGAACGCTCCGAAGTCCGCCTGCTCGAAGCGTTCTCTGGCTGAATCCCGGTGCACCAGACCGGTGTTGCGGATCCATTCGGCGAGGTGGATCCGGGTGTGTCCGACGTGCGGGTTGGTCCGCTGGGGGAACGGGCAGTAGATGTCCGGCAGTTCGCTCTCCACGGGTGGGTCGTGATCCTCTCCGGTCGTACGGGTGACGGAAGTTGTGACCCTTCCGACTGTTCCTCCGGGGCGTAGTCGTGACCCACGGGACCTGCGGATTTGAAGCTACCTGACCCCTTGACACCAGGTCCAGGGAAGATGATCGGGAATGATTCGAAAGCGCTTCGGGTAGGGTCACCCGCCAAGGCAGGTTCCGCTTGCCCGGGGCCCCCGTCCGCTTCCTTTCGGAGGAACATACGAACGCGGGGGTCATTTGCTGTGTCTTGCTGGAGGCGACCTGCTCTTTTTTGTATGAAAAAATGAGCCTTATGCGTTTTCTTGAGCCCGGCACCGGTCGCTACACAGATTCCCCCTCGGTCCCGTACGACCTCACGTACGACGACGTCTTCATGGTTCCGGGGCGTTCCGCGGTCGGTTCCCGCCAGGGTGTCGACCTCTCCTCGCCCGACGGCACCGGCACCACCATTCCGCTGGTCGTCGCGAACATGACGGCCATCGCGGGCCGCCGGATGGCCGAAACCGTCGCCCGTCGGGGTGGCCTCGTCGTCATCCCGCAGGACATCCCGATCGAAGTCGTCACCGACGTCATCTCCTGGGTGAAAACGCGCCACCTGGTGCTCGACACGCCGATCGTGCTGGCCCCGGGCCAGACCGTCGCCGACGCGCTGTCCCTGCTCCACAAGCGCGCGCACGGCGCGGGCGTCGTCGTCGACGGGGAGCACCGGCCCGTCGGCGTCGTCACGGAGCACGACCTGAACGGCGTCGACCGCTTCACCCAGCTCTCCGAGGTCATGTCCAAGGACCTGTTGCTGCTCGACGCGGGCATCGATCCGCGCGACGCGTTCAACCGGCTCGACGGCGCCAACCGCAAGCTCGCCCCCGCGGTCGACGCGGACGGCCGGCTCGTCGGCATCCTCACCCGCAAGGCCGCCCTGCGCGCCACCCTGTACACCCCCGCCACCGACGCCGCGGGCCGGCTGCGGATCGCCGCCGCCGTCGGCATCAACGGCGACGTCGCGGGCAAGGCCGCACAGCTCCTCGACGCGGGGGCCGACACGCTCGTCGTGGACACCGCCCACGGCCACCAGGAGTCCATGATCGGTGCGGTCCGGGCCGTGCGCGCGCTCGACCCGAAGGTGCCGATCGTCGCGGGCAACATCGTCGCCGCCGAGGGCGTGCGCGACCTCGTCGAGGCCGGCGCGGACATCATCAAGGTCGGTGTCGGTCCCGGCGCCATGTGCACCACCCGGATGATGACCGGAGTGGGCCGTCCGCAGTTCTCCGCCGTGCTGGAGTGCGCAGCCGAGGCCCGCAGGCACGGCAAGCACGTCTGGGCGGACGGCGGGGTGCGCCACCCGCGCGACGTCGCCATGGCGCTCGCCGCCGGTGCCTCCAACGTGATGATCGGCTCCTGGTTCGCCGGTACGTACGAGTCGCCCGGCGACCTCCAGCAGTCCGCCGACGGCCGTCTCTACAAGGAGTCCTTCGGCATGGCCTCCGCGCGCGCCGTGAAGAACCGCACCTCGGACGAGTCCGCGTACGACCGGGCCCGCAAGGCGCTCTTCGAGGAGGGCATCTCCACCTCGCGGATGTTCCTCGACCCGGCCAGGCCCGGCGTCGAGGACCTGATCGACTCGATCATCGCGGGCGTCCGCTCCTCCTGCACCTACGCCGGAGCGGCCTCCCTGGCGGAGTTCGCCGAGAAGGCGGTCGTCGGGGTGCAGAGCGCCGCCGGATACGCCGAGGGCAAGCCGCTGCACGCCAGCTGGAGCTGATCTCCCGGGACCCGCGAGGTCCATGGAACCGGTGCCCCTCCGGGCCGTTCGAGCCCGGAGGGGCACCGGTGCGTCCGGGGGCGGGCGCCGGGGTCCGAGGGCGTCCGGCTCCCGGAAATCCATGGCACGACAGCGCTCATCAACCCCGTTGGAATGTAAGTAACATGAACCTCAATCAGCTTCCTGTTCCTCTGTGGTAAGGGATCTCATGTCCTTCTTCACCGACCTGGCCCAGCAGTACATCGACGGAGAATGGAGGCCGGGCAAGGGCTCCTGGGACATCATCGACTTCAACCCGTACAACGGGGAGAAGCTCGCCGAGATCACCGTCGCCACGGCCGGCGAGGTGGACCAGGCGTACCGCGCGGCGGAGGCCGCCCAGCAGACCTGGGGGGACACCAACCCGTACGCCCGCCGGCTGGTGCTGGAGCGGGCGCTGCGCGTCGTCGAGGAGCGCGAGGCGGAGATCGGCGACGCGATCGTCGCGGAGCTGGGCGGCACCCGGGTGAAGGCGGGCTTCGAGCTGCACCTGGCCAAGGAGTTCCTGCGGGAGTCGATCCAGCTCGCGCTGCGGCCCTCGGGCCAGATACTGCCCTCGCCGACCGAGGGCAAGGAGAACCGGGTCTACCGGATGCCGGTCGGCGTCGTCGGGGTCATCAGCCCCTTCAACTTCCCGTTCCTGCTGTCGCTGAAGTCCGTGGCCCCGGCCCTGGCGCTCGGCAACGCCGTGGTGCTCAAGCCGCACCAGAACACCCCGGTCTGCGGCGGCACGCTGGTGGCGAAGGTGTTCGAGGAGGCCGGGCTGCCCGCCGGTCTGCTGAACGTCGTGGTCACCGACATCGCCGAGATCGGTGACGCGCTGCTGGAGCACCCCGTGCCCCAGGTCATCTCCTTCACCGGCTCGGACCGGGTGGGGCGGCACGTCGCCACGGTGTGCGCGGCGAACCTCAAGCGCGCCGTGCTCGAACTCGGCGGCAACAGCGCGCTGATCGTCCTCGACGACGCCGACCTGGACTACGCCGTGGACGCGGCCGTCTTCAGCCGGTACGTGCACCAGGGGCAGGTCTGCATGGCCGCCAACCGCATCCTGGTCGACCGGGCGGTGGAGAAGGAGTTCACCGAGAAGTTCGTCGCGAAGGTCGCCTCCCTCAAGGTCGGCGACCCGGCCGACCCCGAGACCGTCATCGGCCCGCTGATCAACTCCTCGCAGGCCGAGGCCGTCTCCTCGCTCGTGGAGCAGACCGTGGAGGGCGGCGCCACGGCGCTGCTGCACGGCCGGACCGAGGGCAACCTGGTGAGCCCGTCCGTGCTGACCGGGCTGGCCGCCGATTCCCCCGTCCTGTCCCAGGAGATCTTCGGCCCGGTCGCGCTCCTCGTGCCGTTCGACGGCGAGGACGAGGCGGTCCGGATCGCCAACGACACCCCGTACGGGCTGAGCGGCGCGGTGCACACCGGCAACATCGAACGCGGCATACGGGTCGGGCAGCGCATCCGCACCGGCATGATCCACATCAACGACGGCACGGTCCACGACGAGCCCATCGTCCCGTTCGGCGGCGAGAAGAACTCGGGCCTCGGCCGGCTCAACGGCGACTCGATGATCGAGGCGTTCACCACCCAGAAGTGGATCTCGGTGCAGCACGGCCGGTCGCGGTTCCCGTTCTGAGCGGTCCGCCGTACCGCCGTTCCGGCTTCTTCGCGGCCGTGCCGCCCCGTCCCGACCGCCCGGGACGGGGCGGCACGGCCGCCGCCGTGAGGGGGGCGCCGCACGGCGCCGGGCCGTGGTCTACTTCGGTGGCGGCCCCTGCCGCCCCCGACACCGGCCATCGCAGAGAAGTGAACCACCCGCCGTGCGCCTGAACGACCTCGACGAACGCATCGTCCACGCCCTCGCCGAAGACGCCCGGCGCTCCTACGCGGACATCGGAGCCATGATCGGCCTGTCCGCGCCCGCCGTGAAACGCCGGGTGGACCGGCTGCGCGCCGAGGGCGCCATCACCGGCTTCACGGTCCGGGTGGACCCGGCGGCACTGGGCTGGGAGACCGAGGGGTTCATCGAGATCTACTGCAGCCGCAACACCTCGCCGGAGGCGATCAAACAGGGCCTCGCCCGGTACCCGGAGATCGCGTCGGCCTCCACGGTGACCGGCGACGCCGACGCGATCGTGCAGGTCTTCGCCGCGGACATGCGCCACTTCGAGCAGGTCCTGGAGCGGATCGCGGGCGAACCCTACGTGGAGCGGACCAAGTCCGTCCTGGTGCTGTCGCCGCTGCTGCGACGGTACTCGTCGGGCGTGCCCGAGTAGCGCTCCCGGCCCCCGCCGCCGACCGGCACGGGCCTGCGGACAAAGGGCCGGGTGAGACCTGGATCACGCGTGTGACCTGCGAAGACGCCCCGCGCAATGAATCGCCGGAACAGGCGGTGCCCACGCAACGGATCGACGGTGCACGCGCAACGGTCGCGTCTTGTCCGGCGCGAGCGGCAAACCGTACCGTCGATACGTCCCCGCCCCGCCCGTACCGACCGAGGTCAGCCATGCCGCCGTTGCGCACCGCCCTGCTCCAGAGCTCCGGACGCCCCGGGCGCGTGGACGAGAACATCGAGGCGCTCGACGACGCCGCGCGGCGGGCGGCAGGCGCCGGGGCCCGGCTGCTGGTCTGCCCCGAACTCTTCCTGACCGGCTACGCGATCGGGGCCGACGTCGCCCGGCTGGCCGAGCCGGCCGACGGGCCGTCCCTCCGCGCCGTCGGCGAGATCGCCGCCCGCCACCGAATCGCCGTCCTCCACGGCTACCCGGAACGCGCGGGCGAGCGGATCTTCAACGCCGCACAGTTCGTCGGCCCGGACGGGGCGGTGCTGGCCGGCTACCGCAAGACGCACCTGTTCGGCGACTTCGAGCAGAAGTGGTTCACCCCGGGCGAGCAGACCGTGGTCCAGGCCGAACTGGACGGCGTACGCGTCGGGATCATGATCTGTTACGACGTCGAGTTCCCGGAGAACGTCCGCGCGCACGCCCTCGCGGGCACCGATCTGCTCCTGGTGCCCACCGCGCTGATGCACCCCTTCCCGTTCGTCGCCGAGTCCCTCGTGCCGGTCCGCGCCTTCGAGAACCAGATGTACGTGGCGTACGCCAACCGGACGGGACAGGAGGGCGAGTTCGAGTTCGTCGGACTGAGCTGCCTGGCCGGACCCGACGGCACCGCCCGCACCCGCGCCGGACGCGGCGAGGAACTGGTCGTCGGCGAGGTGGACCCCGGCCTCCTGAGCGCCTCGCGCGCCGCCAACCCGTATCTGCGCGACCGCCGCCCCGGTCTGTACGGCGCCCTCGCCCCGGCCCGTACGGCTCCCTGACCCGAGCCCGCACCCCCCTTCGTTCCACCTCTCGTTCCGCGCAAGGAGTCCGTACCCCATGACGTCCACGGTGCCCAACGCCGTCCAGCACACCGACGCCGCCGCCGAGCCGATCACCATGTTCGGGCCGGACTTCCCCTACGCGTACGACGACTTCCTGGCGCACCCGGCCGGCATCGGACAGATACCGGCGACCGCGCACGGCACCGAGGTGGCCGTCATCGGCGGCGGACTGTCCGGCATCGTCGCCGCGTACGAACTGATGAAGATGGGGCTCAAGCCCGTCGTCTACGAGGCGGACCAGATCGGCGGCCGGCTGCGCACCGTCGGGTTCGACGGCTGCGACCCGGGCCTCACCGCCGAGATGGGCGCGATGCGCTTCCCGCCGTCCTCCACCGCCCTCCAGCACTACATCGATCTGGTCGGCCTGGAGACGAAGCCGTTCCCCAACCCGCTCTCCCCGGCCACCCCGTCGACCGTCGTCGACCTCAAGGGCGAGTCCCACTACGCGCGGACCATCGACGACCTCCCGCAGGTCTACCGCGACGTGATGGACGCCTGGAACCGCTGTCTGGAGGAGGGCGCCGACTTCTCCGACATGAACCGCGCGATGCGCGAGCGCGACGTGCCGCGCATCCGGGAGATCTGGGCGAGGCTCGTCGAGAAGCTCGACAACCAGACCTTCTACGGCTTCCTCTGCGACTCCGACGCCTTCAAGTCCTTCCGGCACCGGGAGATCTTCGGCCAGGTCGGCTTCGGCACCGGCGGCTGGGACACCGACTTCCCCAACTCCATCCTGGAGATCCTGCGCGTCGTCTACACCGAGGCGGACGACCACCACCGGGGCATCGTCGGCGGCAGCCAGCAGCTCCCGCTGCGGCTGTGGGACCGCGAACCGCAGAAGATCGTCCACTGGCCGCTCGGCACGTCGCTGTCCTCGCTGCACGGCGGCGAGCCGCGCCCGGCCGTGATCCGGATGAACCGCACCGCGGGCAACCGGATCACCGTCACCGACGCCACCGGCGACATCCGCACCTACCCGGCCGCGATCTTCACCGGCCAGTCCTGGCTGCTGCTCTCGAAGGTCGACTGCGACGACACGCTCTTCCCGATCGACCACTGGACGGCGATGGAGCGCACCCACTACATGGAGTCGTCCAAGCTGTTCGTCCCGGTCGACCGGCCGTTCTGGCTGGACCGGGACGAGTCGACCGGCCGGGACACCATGTCGATGACGCTCACCGACCGGATGACCCGGGGCACGTACCTCCTGGACGACGGCCCCGACCGGCCCGCCGTCATCTGCCTCTCGTACACCTGGTGCGACGACAGCCTGAAGTGGCTGCCGCTCTCCCCGGCCGAGCGCATGGACGTCATGCTCAAGTCGCTCGGCGAGATCTACCCGGACGTGGACATCCGGAAGCACGTCATCGGCAACCCGGTGACGGTCTCCTGGGAGAACGAGCCCTACTTCATGGGGGCGTTCAAGGCCAACCTGCCCGGCCACTACCGCTACCAGCGAAGGCTGTTCACCCACTTCATGCAGGACCGGCTGCCCGCCGACCGGCGCGGGCTGTTCCTCGCGGGCGACGACATCTCCTGGACGGCCGGATGGGCCGAGGGCGCCGTGCAGACCGCGCTCAACGCGGTGTGGGGCGTGATGCACCAGTTCGGCGGCGCGACGGACCCGACGAACCCCGGCCCCGGCGACGTCTTCGACGACATCGCCCCGGTCGAGCTCCCGGAGGACTGAGCTCCCGGAACACCGAGCGCCCGGCAGGCTGCGAGAGCCCGCCGGGCGGCCCCGGGACCGGCGGGCACACGGGAGGCCCCCAACCCCCGTGCGCCCGTCCTTCGCACGAGCCGGTCCGGTGCTACGCGGGCCGGCAGACGCTGCGCTGCCGACCGAGGCCCGAGATCTCGACCTCCATCACGTCGCCCGGCCCCAGGTAGGGGAAGCGGCCGGACAGCGCCACACCCTGCGGGGTACCGGTGTTGATGACGTCACCGGGCTCCAGCACCAGGTACTGCGACAGGTGGTGCACCAGGTGCGCCACGCTGAAGATCATGTCCGCGGTGACGGAGTCCTGCCGCGGCTCGCCGTTGACGTAGCTGCGCAGCCGCAGGTCCTGCGGGTCGCCGACCTCGTCGGCCGTCACCAGCACCGGGCCCAGCGGGTTGAACGTGGCACAGCTCTTGCCCTTGGACCACTGGCCGCCCGACTCCTCCAGCTGGAAGGCGCGTTCGGAGACGTCGTTGCTGACGGCGTAGCCCGCGATGTGCGCGGCGGCGTCGGCGGGGGAGTCCAGGTAGGAGGCGCGGCGGCCGATGACGACGGCCAGCTCCACCTCCCAGTCCGTCTTCTTCGAACCGCGCGGGATGAGCACGTCGTCGTACGGGCCGACGACCGTGTTCGGCGACTTGTAGAAGAGGATCGGCTGCTCGGGCGGCTCGGCACCCGACTCCGCGGCATGGGCCGCGTAGTTCTGGCCGATGCAGAGCAGCGCGGAGGGCCGGGCCACCGGGGCGCCGATCCGCAGGCCCGTGACGTCGGTCTCGGGGAGCACGGGGCCGGCCGGAACCAGGCGCGGGTCGTCCGCGAGCGCGGCGAGGAACGCGCCGTCGATGTCGTCGGTGATGCCGGACAGGTCGTGGTGACGGCCGTCGGGGCGGACGAGGACCGGGCGCTCGTGGCCCGGCTCGCCGATGCGCATCAGTCGCATGGGAGGAACTCTCTCGGGAGGGAGGGGGGTCGGGGGTTCAGTGCAGACGGGCGAGGGCGTCGGCGGTGACGGCGTGCAGCGGCGGCCGCCCGGAGAACAGGCGCAGCACCTCGTCGACGGCGCTCGCCCCGAGCCGCTGCCGGCACTCGACGCTGCCCGCCGCCTGGTGCGGGGTGAGCAGCACGTTGGGCAGGGAACGGAACGGGTGGTCCACCGGCAGCGGCTCCGCGTCGAAGACGTCGATCGCCGCGTCCAGCCGGCCCGACGACAACTCGGCGAGCAGCGCCTCCTCGTCGACCAGCCACGACCTCGCGGTGTTCACCAGACCGGCCCCGTCCGGCATCAGCGCCAGCTGCGCGGCACCGATCATCCGGTGGGTCTCCTCGGTGACCGGGGCGTGCACGGCGACGATCCGGCTGCGCGACAGCAGCGCGTCGAGCGGTACGCGTTCCACGCCGAGCTCCCGCGCGTCCGTCCCGGAGAGGTACGGGTCGGCCACGCACACCCGCGCCCCCATCGCCCGCACCAGGGCGATGTACGCGCGCCCGGTGCGGGAGGCGCCGATCACCCCGATGTCGCTGCCGTGGATCTCGTGGCGCGGCGGGGCCTGGCCCGCCGCCTCCCACGTCGCCCCGCCGCGCAGGGCGTGGTCGAAGCGGTGCACGCGGTGCAGCAGGGACAGGGTGAACGCGAGCGCGACCTCGGCGACCGGCCGGGCCATCTCGTCACCGGCCTGGGTGACCAGGACGCCCCGCCGGAACACCTCCTCGGTGACGTACGGCGCGACCGCCGAACCGGTGTGCGCCACCAGTTCCAGCCGGTCGGCCGACGCGAGAAGCCCGGCGTCCACCCGCGGCGCCCCCCACGAGGTGATCAGGGCACGGGCGCCGGGCAGCGCCGCACCGAGTGCGTCCCGGTCGGTGTGCTCGTCCAGGACCGTCAGCTCCGCGGCCCGTTCCAGCTCCCGCCACACCTCGGTGGTGAACAGCTGGACACGCAGCGCGGGCGGCACGGCGACGACCACCCGGGGGCGGCCGGCCGGTTCAGGAGAGCCAGGCATCGAGGTGCTCCGCGACGAAGGCGTCGTCGGTCAGCCAGGGGTAGGCCGCGGCCACCCGGGTGATCTCCTCGGCCTGCCCCGGGGAGAGCGTCTCGGCCGGGTCCAGGCACCGGATGTTCGCCAGCAGGCCCTGCCGGCGCAGCACCTCGTGGACGCCGGCGATGCAGCCGCGGAATGCGCCGCGCACGTCGAACACCGCGCTGTTGGCGTCGGTCAGCTCCGGGCGGCGGGCCAGGCAGCGCACCATCGCCCCGTGGTCCCCGCCGCGCGCCCTGCGGACGTCGTCCAGGAGGGTCACCGCGGAGCTAGTCCACACGGCCCACTGGCCGAGGAGGCCGCCCGCGAACCAGCGGGGCCCGTCGTCCGTGGTGCCGTAGGGGGTGAGGAGGTCGCCGATGATGTCGTCGTCGTTGCCGGTGTACAGGGCGACTTCGGCGGCGCGGTCGGCGGCGGCCACGGCGCGGACGACGTCGGCGGTGCGGTAGCGGTCGAACGGGGCGATCTTCACGGCGACCGTGTTCGGCAGGTCGGTGAACGCCGACCAGAAGTGGGGCGACAGATAGCGGCCGCCGACGGCCTCCTGGAGGTAGAAGCCGATCACCGGCAGCACCTCGCCGACCGCCCGCGCCCGGTCCAGCAGCCCCTTCTCGTCCGCGCCGGGCACGGCGGGGCTCAGCAGCACCGCGTCGTAGCCGAGCGAGGCGGCGGTCTCGGCCTCCGCGACGGCCTGCGCGGTGTATCCGCAGGCCCCGGCGACCTTGACGAACGGGCGGCCGGCCTCGGAGTCGATCGTCTCGGCCGCCAGCTCCAGGACCGGCCGCAGCAGCCCGACCTCCGGCTCGCGGATCTCGAACTGGGTGGTGTGCACGGCGACGGCGACCCCGCCCGCCCCCGACGCGAGGTAGTAGCGGGTCAGCGCGCGCTGGCGGCGCTCGTCGAGCTTGCGGTCGGCGCCGAGGGCGAGTGGATGAGCGGGGATGACGGCTCCCTCAGCGAGCACGTCCATCGGAGTGCGCGCCGGGGCTGAGGCGGTAGCCGAGGAGGGTACGGGTTGGGGAGTGGTCGCGGCTACGGGGCCGGGTGCAGGCGCGGTCAT
>NZ_JBIAQQ010000032.1:0-103678 GCF_042889165.1 Streptomyces sp. NPDC002669
CAGCGTCGCCCGCGCGGCCTTCGTCGCCGCCTCGATCGTCAGGTGCGTGCTCTGCATGAGGTTGCCGTCCGCGGCGTCGGCCGCGACGGCGGCGGTCTCGGACGAGCCCGCGTTGGCCGTCACCACGGCGAAGGTCCCGAGCGCGACGGCGCCGGCCACCGTACCGCCGATGACGACGCGGGTGCGCTTCGAGGTCTTCCTGGCGTGCTTCATTGCGGTCACTCCTGTGATGGATGGGGGGAGCGGCCCCGGCCGCCCGGGGAATCCGGCTTCCGGGCCCGCCGGCTCCTGCCGTCCCGCTCGGATCAAGAGTGGGGCCGGACATCCGCCCGTCCCGTCGACGTACCGGCTCCATGTGCCGAGCGGGAAAGCTGACCCGGGGGTCATCCGATCGGTTGACCCCCGGACCTCCCGGGCTTCCCCGCCTTCCGGGCTTCCCAGCCCATCGGTCCGGAAAGGGGTGCGGGCACGCGGGCCCGCCCCGACGACGTCCGCCCGTACGTTCCGCGGGGGCGGGACGTACGGGCGGCTCGGGCGGGAAGGACGGGCGCAGCGCTCCCGGGGTCAGGCCGTTCGCGGCCTGGTGGCGTAGAAGGCCACGGCCGAGGCGGCCGCCACGTTGAGGGAGTCGACGCCGGCGTCCATCGGGATGCGGACGTGCTCGTCGACCGCGGCAAGGGTGCCGGGGGTGAGTCCGGCGCCCTCCGTACCGAAGACCAGCGCGAGCTTCTCGTCGTCGCGCGCGGCGAGTTCGTCGAGGGTGATCGCCCGTTCGCTCAGGCAGAGGGCGGCGAGCGTGAACCCCGCGGAACGCAGGATCCCGACGTCCTTCGGCCAGGACTCCAGGCGGGTCCACGGCACCTGGAAGACGCCCCCCATCGAGACCTTCACGGACCTCCGGTAGAAGGGGTCGGCGCAGCGCGGGGTGAGCAGGACCGCGTCGATGCCGAGGGCGGCGGCGTTCCTGAACGCGGCGCCCAGGTTGGCGTGGTCGACGATGTCCTCGAAGACGGCGACGCGCCGGACCGTGCGGTCCCCCGGGCCCGGGGGAGCCGCCGCGGGGCCGGTGCGGTCGTCGGCCGCCGTCTCCGCGTCCGCCGTGCCGAGGGCCGTCGTCAGCAGTTCGTCCGCCGTCGGCAGCGGCCTGCGTTGCATCGAGGCGAGGGCGCCCCGGTGGACGTGGTAGCCGGTGACGCGCTCGGCCAGTTCGGGGCTGACGGCGTACACCGGGGCAGGGACCTCGTCGATGACGTCCCGCATCAGGTCGATCCACTTCGCCGAGAGCAGCATGGACCGCATCTCGTACCCGGCGTGCCTGGCGCGTCTGATCACCTTCTCGCCCTCGGCGATGAACAGCCCCTCGGCGGGCTCCCGTCTGCGCCGGAGCTCGACGTCGGTCAGCCCGGTGTAGTCGTGCAGACGGGGGTCGTCGGGGTCGTCGATGGTGATGAGGTCGGCCACGGGTTCGATACTGCCTTGTCCGGTGTGTGGTGCCAACGGATGGGAAGAAGTTCCGTTACCGCCGGTTACTCGATGGGGTCCGCGAGAGGTCCGTGCCGGTCATTCGGCGGGGAGCGGCGCGGTGTCCGCGCCGACCGCGACGACCTCGCCGATGACGATGACCGCCGGGGGTCGCACCTCCTCGGCCGCGGCCCGTTCGGCGACGGTCTCCAGGGTGGCGTCCACCCGGCGCTGGGCGGCAGTGGTGCCCTCCTGGACCAGCGCGACCGGTGTGCCGGGGGCCTTGCCGTGGGCGATGAGGGCGCGGGCGATGGCGCCGATCTTGTCGACGGCCATCAGGAGCACCAGGGTGCCGCGCAGTTTGGCGAGGGCCTCCCAGTCGACCAGCGAGCGCTCGTCGTCGGGGGCGACGTGACCGCTCACGACGGTGAACTCGTGGGCCACCCCCCGGTGGGTGACGGGGATTCCGGCCGCGCCGGGCACGGAGATCGAGCTGGAGATGCCGGGGACGACGGTGCAGGCGATGCCCTCGGCGGCGAGCGCCTGGGCCTCCTCCATGCCGCGGCCGAAGACGAACGGGTCGCCGCCCTTGAGCCGGACGACGGCCTTGCCCGCCTTGGCGTGGTCGATGAGCGCCTGGTTGATCGCCTCCTGGGCCATGTAGCGGCCGTACGGGATCTTCGCGGCGTCGATCACCTCGACGTGCGGCGGCAGTTCGTCGAGCAGGTCGCGCGGGCCGAGCCGGTCGGCGATGACGACGTCGGCCCCGGCGAGGAGACGGCGGCCGCGCACCGTGATCAGGTCGGGGTCCCCGGGGCCGCCGCCGACCAGGGCCACGCCGGGAACCCTGGTGCGGTGGTGGGGCGCGGCGAGGCTGCCGTCGCGCAGGCCCTCGACGATGGCGTCGCGGACGGCGGCGCAGTGGCGCGGGTCGCGGTCGTGACCGCCGGCGGTGAGGACGGCGACGGTGACGTCCTCGCCGCGGCCGGTGGCCGGGGTCCATGCGGTGGCGGCATCGGCGTCGTCGCTGCGGACGCACCAGATCCGGTTGCGTTCGGCCTCGGCCGACGCGGCGTCGTTCGCGGCGAGATCGTCGGACGCGACGAGGACGTACCAGGCGCCGGCCAGGTCCCCGTCGGCGTACCCGCGGCGCTCCCAGCGGATCTCGCCGGCGTCGGCCATCGCCTCGACGGACGGGGTCGCGGCCGGGGACACGAGGACGATGTCGGCGCCCGCCGCGATGAGCGCGGGCAGGCGGCGCTGGGCGACCTGGCCGCCGCCGATCACGACGACGCGGCGGCCGCCGAGCCGCAGTCCGACGGGGTACGCGGGGTGATCGGTGCGCTCTGCGTGCTCGGCCATGGCGGTGCGGACTCCTCGTGCAGGGGACTGAATGCGGAGGCCGCTGCGGCGGTGGAGCGGCTGTGACGTGCGGGTTCGCGGGGCGGGTCAACGATACGCGGTGGGGTGGCCGCGGCGCGTCGGGGAGCGGACGGGCGGTTTCCCGCCCCGTCCGCTCCCCCGGCCCCGGGGCTACTTCTCCGTGACGCCCGCCGCGTCGAAGGTCGCCACCTCGTGCATCGCCCGCGCCGCGCTCTGCACGATCGGCAGTGCCAGCAGCGCGCCCGTGCCCTCGCCGAGGCGGAGGTCGAGGTCGACCAGCGGGCGCAGCCCCAGCTTGTTGAGGGCTGCGACGTGGCCGGGCTCGGCGCTGCGGTGGCCCGCGATGCAGGCGGCCAGGGCCTCGGGAGCGATCGCACGGGCGACCAGGGCCGCGGCACCCGCGCTGACGCCGTCGAGGATGACGGGGGTGCGCAGCGAGGCGCCGCCCAGCAGGAAGCCGGCCATCGCCGCGTGTTCGAGGCCACCGACCGCGGCCAGGACACCGATCGGGTCGGTCGGGTCCGGCTGGTGGAATTCGAGGGCCCGGCGGACCACGTCGACCTTGCGGGCGTGCATCTCGTCGTTGATGCCGGTGCCGCGACCGGTCACCTCGGCCGGGTCCATGCCCGTGTACACGCAGATCAGCGCGGCCGACGCCGTGGTGTTGGCGATGCCCATCTCACCGGTGAGCAGGCCCTTGTTGCCCGCCGCGACCAGGTCGCGGGCGGTCTCGATGCCGACCTCGATCGCCGCGAGCACCTCTTCGCGGGTCAGCGCGGGACCGGTGGTGAAGTCGGCCGTCCCGGCCCGGACCTTGCGGGGCAGGAGGCCGGGCGTCGCGGGCAGTTCCGCGGCCACGCCGACGTCGATCACGCACACCTCGGCCCCGACCTGGGACGCGAACGCGTTGCAGACCGCGCCGCCGCCGAGGAAGTTGGCGACCATCTGGCCGGTGACCTCCTGCGGCCAGGCGGTCACGCCCTGGGCGTGCACGCCGTGGTCGCCCGCGAAGATCGCGACGGCCGCGGGCTCCGGGATCGGCGGCGGGCACACCCGGGAGAGCCCGGCCAGCTGCGCGGAGATGATCTCCAGCATGCCGAGGGCCCCGGCGGGCTTGGTCATCCGCTTCTGGCGTTCCCACGCCTCGCCGAGCGCCTTGGCGTCCAGCGGACGGATGTTGGCGATGGTCTCCTGGAGCAGGTCGTGCGGCTCCTCGCCGGGCAGGGCGCGCCGCCCGTACGTCTCCTCGTGGACGACCCAGGACAGCGGGCGGCGCTTGGACCAGCCCGCCTGCATCAGCTCGGGCTCCTCGGGGAACTCGTCGACGTAGCCGACGCACAGGTAGGCGACGACTTCGAGGTGCTCGGGCAGGCCCAGGGCGCGGACCATCTCGCGCTCGTCGAAGAAGCTGACCCAGCCGACGCCGAGGCCCTCGGCGCGGGCGGCGAGCCAGAGGTTCTCGACGGCGAGCGCGGAGGAGTAGGGGGCCATCTGCGGCTGGGTGTGCCGGCCGAGGGTGTGACGGCCGCCCCGGGTGGGGTCGGCGGTGACGACGATGTTCACCGGGGTGTCGAGGATGGCCTCGATCTTCAGTTCCTTGAACTGCTTGGCCCGGCCCTTGGGCAGCGACTTGGCGTAGGCGTCGCGCTGACGCTGCGCCAGTTCGTGCATGGCGCGGCGGGTCTCCGCGGAGCGGATGACGACGAAGTCCCAGGGCTGCGAGTGGCCGACGCTGGGCGCCGTGTGCGCGGCTTCGAGGACGCGGAGCAGGACCTCGTGCGGGATGGGGTCGTTGCGGAAGCCGTTGCGGATGTCGCGCCGCTCGCGCATGACGCGGAGCACCGCCTCGCGCTCGGCGTCGTCGTAGCCGGGGGCCGGCGGGCCGACGGGGGCCGCGGCCTCGTCGGACTCCGGCGCCTCCGCCCCAGAAGCTTCGGCCGCGGGGGGCTGCGCCTCGGAGGTCTCCGCCACGGGGGCCGGGGGCGCTCCGGGGGCCCGGGGCTCCTCCACGACGGGGGCTTCGGCGACCGGTACTTCGGCGGCCCGCGCCTCGGGGTCCTCGACCGTCTCCGGAACCTCGGCCGTCCCGGGGTCTTCCGCCGCCTCGGGAGCCTCCGCCACGAGGGGCTCGGTGCCGGGGGCCCGGGTCGCTCCGGGCGTCTCCCGCGACCGGTCCACGGACTGCGCGAAGACGATCTCGTCGTGCTCGGTCCCCGTTTCCTGCACGGGTGCGGCCGCCACCGGCTCCGCGAGGGGGGCGGCCTCCGCCACGTCCGCGGGGGCGGCCGGGTCCGGGGTCTCGATGATCTCCGGGCCCGTCTCGGCCTCCGGTCCGGGCACGTCCGGGTTCGGCGCCCCGGTGTCCGCGACGGGGCCGGGAACCTGCTCGGGCACCTCGACGGGCGCGGCACCGTGGACGTCCTCGGCCGCCGGGACCGCTTCGGCGCTCTCCACGGGCACGACGGCCTCGGCGGGCGCGACGGGCTCCCCGGCGGCACCGGCCGGCGCCGCCTCGGCGTCCGGCCGAGGGTCCTGGGCGGGCTCCACCGCGATGGCCCCGTGCTCGGGCCCGGCCTCCGTGCCCCCGGCTTCGGGGGTCTGCTCGGCGACCTGTACCGGGATCTGTTCCGCACCCCGGTCCACCGGGACCTGCTCCGCGACGGGTGTCGGGGCCAGGTGCGGGGTCGTCGGGACCGAACCCTCCACGGGCACGAACTGCCCCGTGGGAACGGCTTCCTGAGCCCCCTGGCCCCCCTGGGTCTCCGGGGCTGCCTGGATCTCCTGCGCCTCCGGGGCCCCCTGGGCCTCCTGAGGCACGACGCCTTCGACGGGCCCTGCGGCCGCGACGGGTGCCGCAGCCTCCACGGGCGCTACGGCCTCCACGGGCACCGCGGCCTCGACGAAGCCCTCGGCCGGAATCCCGGCGGGAGCCTCGACCGCCCCCGGCACCGGCTCGGCCACCGGAGCCGCCACGGCCTCCGGCACCACGGCCGGAACGGCCTGCACCGGCTGCGCCACGGCCACCGGCTCGGCGACCGACTCCGCGGCCGGCTCGGCGCCCTGCTCCGGAACGACCGATTCTGCGGTCGCCTCCGTCGCCACCGGAACCGCCGCCGGCTGCGCCGCCCACGGGCTGCCGCCCTGCGGAAGGATCTCGCCGAGCTGCGGGCCCGGCAGCACGGCCGCGTCGTCGCCCGGCGTGAAGTAGTCGGGGCCGGCGGCCTGCGGCGCGGGGGCCTGGGCCGGCACGGGGGCCTGGGGCTGGACCGGGGCCTGGGGCGCGCCCGCGGGCCCCCGGTCGGCGAGCGAACGGACCACGCCGCCGGTCGACGCCCCGCCGTACGACGGGGCTGCGTCGGCCACGGCCGGGCCGCGGTGCAGCGGCCGGCGCGTCGGGGTCTGGGACTGTGCCGCCTGGGCGGGAACCTGCGCGGGCGAGGGAATGCGCACGCCGCTCAGGTCGACCGAACCGGAGTCGCGGCCACCGGATTCATGCGTTCCCTGGCCGGTCACGGCCGGGGACTCCGCCACCGCCTGCTGAGCGGCGGCGTACACGTCCGCGGCCGGTGCCTGCACGGGCTCCTGGACCTGGACCTGCACGGGCCCCTGCGGCTGGGCGGAAGCCTCGGCGGCCGGCTGGGCGTAGGGCTGGGCCGCGGCCTGGGCCGGGTGGACGCCCTGTCCGGGCACCGGTGCCGGGACGGCGACGGGCTCGGGGTACTGGCCGGGGGCCGGTACGGTCTGCGGGTCGCTCCAGGCGCCCTGCGGGCTCGGCATCAGCAGGAGGTCGTCGTCCTCGGGCACGTGCTCGGAGGGGGCGGGGTAGGCGTAGGCGTCCGGGACGGCGATGCCCGGCTGCTCCACCGTGCCCGCGTTCTCCGGCAGTCCCTCGACCGGGATCTGGCCGGTGTCACTCATGCGTACCCCTCGCCCATCGTCAGTGCTCCTTCGGCCCTTCGTCCGGAACGTCCGAACACGGCGCCCCGGTGCTCGTCAACAAGAACGAGCGGGCTCGCCGCGCGGCACGAAACGGTCGTGGACATACTGCATTCTCACGTCCGTTCGCCGCCGCGGCAGCCCATTTCGCCACGGCCCGCTGTGGACTGCGCCACGTTGCGCATCCCCCGGTTCCGCCGTACCACAACGGGGACCAAAACAGTCCCCTTTTCCGGACATTGACGAGCGAAACGACGAACGTCCGACCGCGGTACAACGATCGGCCAGCCTACCTCCCGCCGCACGCGGCCGGGTCAGGGGGCGAGGTCGGAACGCGTCGCGGAGAGCAGGAACACGACCGAGCGTTCACGCTCCGACCATGCGGTCGTGTCGAGTTCGACGGACTGGAGGAGCGAGCACCGGACGGCGTATCCGTTCCCGGTGAGCGCGGCGCCGAGCGCCTCGGCCTCGTCGCGCGTCGAGGCGTGGGTCACGATGCGTTCCGGCCGGCGTTCGGTGACGGCGGTGACGACGGGAACCCCGCCACCGCCGATCCGGACGACGTCGGGTTCCGGCAGCCGTTCCAGTACGTGCGGGGCTCGGCCCTCGACGACCTGGATCTGGACCCCGAAGGCCCGGGCCGCCGCCGCGGTGCGGGCGCAGGCGGCCGGGTCGCTGTCGACCGCCAGGACCGCCGCGCCGAAGCGGGCCGCCTCCACGGCCAGGGCGCCGCCGCCGGAGCCGATGTCCCACAGGAGGTCGCCGGTGCGGGGGCCCAGGCGGGCCAGTTGGGCGGCGCGCAGCCCAGGGGAGCCTCCTTCGCCGCTCGCCGTCCCGTCGCCCGCGCCCCCGTCCGGGTACGCCTCCGGGGGCAGGGCCCAGCCGCGTACCCCGCGGGGGCGGGCGGGGTGACCGCCCGCGATCCATCCTCCGGTGGCCTGCGGTTCGGGGCCGCCGCCGATGACGATGACGACGTTGGGGTCGCGCCAGACGTGGTCGGCGGCCTTGTCGGAGGTGACGACGGTGACCTGTTCGCGGTCGGTCCCGAGTTCCTCGCAGATGACGAAGGTGCGGTGGACGCCTTCGAGGAGCAGGGCCAGTTCGGCGGGGCCCGCCCCGGGCGAGGTGAGGACGGCGACCTTGTGGTGGGCGCGGCAGACGTTGACGGCGCGGCGCAGGGTGCGGGGGTGGGCGACGACGATCCGGGCGTCCTCCCACGGCATTCCGGCGCGGGCGAACGCGGCGGCGACGGAGGAGACCGCCGGGACCACCTCCACCTCCAGGCCGTGCTCGGGTGCGCGGAGGTTGCGTACGACTCCGAAGAAGCCGGGGTCCCCGTCGGCGAGGACCACGGCGCTGCCGCGGTGTCCGGCGATCCGGCGGGCGGCCAGGTCGATGGAGCCCAGGCGGATGCGCTCGGCCCGTGCCGGTACTTCGGGCAGTGCGAGGTGGTGGGCGGCTCCGGCGACGAGCGTGGCGGCCGAGAGGGCGGCCGTGGCCGCTCCGGTCAGTGGTGAGCCGTCCCAGCCGATCACGGTGACCCGATCGGCCATGTGTCGTCAGTCTCCTGGAATCGTCGCAGGTGGGGATGTTCGCGAAGGGGGGCAGGGCGAGGTTACCCGGTCCGTGCCCACGGAGCGTCAGGACCCCTCCGGGAGGTCAGTTCCAGTCGTTGTAGGCACCGTAGCCGCCCGCGTCGGCGAGCTGCTCGGCGACGCCTTCGAGGTCCTCGGGGAGCAGCCCCCAGACGATCAGGTCGGTCCGGATGTCGGTCCAGCCGCCGGCCGTGCCGTTCTCGGTCCGGGTGCGCGCTATGCGGGCGTTGCGCAGGACGCCCTCGCTGATGCAGCCGAGCTTCTGGGCGACCTGCTGGGCGGCGGTGTTGTCGGCCGCGGTGCGCAGCTCGATGCGTTCGAAGCCCTGGTCGTCGAAGAGCCACTGGGCCAGTGCCAGCACGGACTCGGTGGCGTAGCCCTCGCCGCGCGCCCAGGGGGCGGTGATGTACGAGACCTCGGTGGCCCGGGTGCGCCAGTCGGTGTTGCCCAGCCGGACGGAGCCGACGAGTCGCTGGGTGAGGAACTCGGTGACGGCGAGGACGATGCCGTCACCGCCGGTGCGCCGGGCGGGGGCGATCCTGCGGACCCAGCGTTCGGCGTCGATCCGGGTGTAGGGGTGGGGGGCGTCGGTCCAGGCGACGACGAGTTCGTCGTTCATCATCTCGATGTACGCGGGGATGTCCACCATGTCGAAGGGACGCATCACCAACCTGTCCGTGCTGATGGAGATGTCCGGAAAGGTGGAAGTCATGCGCAGCTCCATGCCGAAGGCCGTGTGAATGCACAGCATGCAGCATCGGGGCACCGGTGCGCATGGTCGGGTCCGGCACGGCGGAGCCCCGCGCCCCCTTGACGGGGTGCGCGGGGCTCTTCGGACAAATGCCGTGCGGGGGTCAGGACTTGGTCGCGGTACCGAAGGCCGGGACGATCGAGCCCCGGTAGGTGTCCTCGATGAACTTCTTGACCTCGTCGGAGTGCAGGAGCTTCACGAGCTTCTGGACGCGGGCGTCCTTCTCGTTGCCCTCCTTCACGGCGATGATGTTGGCGTAGGGGTTGCCGTCGGCCTTCTCCAGGACCAGGGAGTCCTTGCCGGGCTTGAGGTCGGCCTCGATCGCGTAGTTGCCGTTGATGACGGCCGCGTCGACGTCGTTCAGGGCGCGGGGGACGGTGGCGGCCTCCAGCTCCTTGAACTCCAGGCCCTTCTTGTCGGTGATGTCGCTCAGCTTGGCGCTGGTGCCGACGCCGTCCTTGAGGGTGATGAGGCCGTTCTCGGCGAGCAGCTGGAGGGCGCGGCCCTCGTTGGTGGTGTCGTTGGGGACGGCGATGGTCTGGCCGGCCTTGATGTCCTTGAGGTCCTCGGCCTTCTTGGAGTAGAGGCCGAGGGGCTCCAGGTGGACGGCGCCGACGGAGACGAGGTGGGTGTTCTTCTTCTTGTTGAAGTCGTCGAGGTACGGCTGGTGCTGGAAGAAGTTGGCGTCGACCTGGCCGGTCTCGGTGGCGGTGTTCGGCAGGACGTAGTCCGTGAACTCCTTGACCTCCAGCTTGAGGCCCTCCTTCGCCGCCAGGTTCTTCGCGACGAACTCCAGGATGTCGGCGTGCGGCGTGGGGGACGCGGCGACGACGAGCGCCTTGGAGGTGTCGGCCTTGGCGCCGGTGTCGCTCTTGGCGGACGGGTCGGAGTCCGTTCCGCAGGCGCTGAGGCCGAGGGCGAGGGCGGCGGTGGCGGCGGCAGCCGCGGTGATCTTGATGTTCTTGCGCACGAAAAGTGCCTCTTTCCGGTGGTGAGGGTGGTGCGCCCGGACAAGGAGTGCGGGCTTGTGAGGGGAGGAAGTCTCAGGTGGCGGTGCGGCCCCGGCGGGCCAGCAGGCGTACGGCCACGTCGCCGATCAGCTGGACCGCGGTCACGATGACGACGAGCAGCGCGACGGTGATGAGCATGAACTGGTTGTCGAAGCGCTGGAATCCGTAGGTGACGGCCTTGGATCCGAGCCCTTCGCCGCCGACGGCCCCGGCCATCGCGGAGTAGCCGATGAGCACGATGACGGTGGTGGTGACGCCGGAGACGAGCGAGGGCAGCGCCTGCGGCAGCAGGACCTTGCGGACGATCGTCGGGACGGATCCGCCCATCGACTGGACGGCCTCGACGAGTCCGTGGTCGACCTCGCGGACGGACGTCTCGACGAGCCGGGCGAAGAACGGGATGGCGCCGACGGAGAGCGGGACGATCATCGCGGTCGGGCCGATGAAGGTGCCGACGACCCAGGTGGTGAAGGGGATCAGGGCGATCAGCAGGATGATGAACGGCAACGAGCGGCCGACGTTCACGATCGCCCCGACGATCTTGTTCACGGGGGCGTTCCGGAGCAGTCCGCCCTTGTCGGTGAGGACCAGCAGGACGCCGAGCGGCAGCCCGACCAGGATGGTGACGACCGCGGACCAGAGCACCATGTAGAGGGTGTCGACGGTCCCCTGGGTGAGCAGCGGCTGCATTTCGGACCAGGTCACTTCGCCACCTCCTTGGTGAGCGGGGCGGGGGTCTGTACGGGAATGGGGGTGGCCGCGTCCTCCACGACCTCGGCCTGGAGGCCCTGCTCCCGCAGGAAGCCGATCGGGACGACGTTCTCCTCGAAGCGGCCGGGCAGCTCGATGCGCATCCGGCCGATCTGGTTGCCGCCGACGGTGTCCATCGCGGCGCCCAGGATCGAGATGTCGATGTTGTACGTGCGGGAGAGCTGGGAGATGACCGGCTGGGTGGCGGCCTCGCCGCGGAAGGTGACGTCGACGACCGTGCTGTCGGGGCCGGAGGCCGTACCGCCGACCGGGAACAGCTCGTGGGCCAGTTCGGAGCCGGGGGTGGCGAGCAGGTCGCCGACGGTTCCGGATTCGACGACGCGTCCCTTCCGCATCAGTGCGGCGGAGTCGCAGACCGTCTTGACGACGTCCATCTCGTGGGTGATGAGCAGGACGGTCAGGCCCAGCTGCTGGTTGAGGTCGCGCAGCAGCTGGAGGATGGAGCGGGTGGTCTCCGGGTCGAGGGCGGAGGTCGCCTCGTCGGAGAGCAGCACCTTGGGGTCCCCGGCGAGTGCGCGGGCGATGCCGACGCGCTGCTTCTGGCCGCCGGAGAGCTGGCCCGGGTAGGCCCTGGCCTTGTCGGCGAGGCCGACCAGGTCGAGGAGTTCGAGGGCCTTGCGGGAGCGGTCCCGGCCGGAGACGCCGAGGATCTCCAGCGGGAGTTCGACGTTGCCCTGGACGGTGCGGGAGGACAGCAGGTTGAAGTGCTGGAAGACCATGCCGATGCGGCTGCGCGCCTCGCGCAGTTCCCTGCCGGCCCGTCGGCCGCGCCCGGCGAGGGCGGTGAGGTCCTGACCGGCCACGGTGACGGTGCCGGAGGTGGGGCGTTCCAGGAGGTTGACGCAGCGGATCAGGGAGGACTTGCCGGCGCCGCTCTGTCCGATGACGCCGTACACCTCGCCCTCGCGGACGTGCAGGTCGACGCCGTCGAGGGCGGTGACCTCCCGGCCGCGCGACTGGTAGACCTTCGTGAGGCCCGTAGTGGTGATCACAGGGGGTTTCCGTCACTGTCGAGTGCGCGGCGCGGTGTCCGCCGGGCACGGGGCATGCGTCCGAATGAGACTGTCGGGACGCTTCGATCGGATGTTCCGAGCGGGAGGTCTCGGCGCGGGCCGGCGCGGCGGGGGGCCGGGCGGTGGCGTCGAGGCGGGCTCGTTCCGCTGGGTGCGGACGGCGCGGGCTCGGTCTCGCTTCGGGGCGCGAGGATCGGGCGGGGGCCCTCAGAAGGTGCGCATTCGACACATACAACGAGCACCGGGCGTCGTGATCGCCTCGGTCGCAAGGATGCGGCTGCTCGTCGTGGTCATGCCCCAAGTAAAACAGACGTAACGGTCCTCACGACCCGATTGTCCGGATGGCGGACAGTCATGGACACCGGTCCGGACCGATCCGGCCGCTGACTCCGATCCCGAGCATCAAGGCTGTGACCTGCACAAACACATCTCGGACGGGGGTGCGGGCCGCTTCTGCGGCCGGACCGGACCGGCCTCCGGTTGTGGTCAAGGCCACGGCCGGCCCCGGTTCCGGGCCCGGACCGCCCCCGGTCCTCCGGTCCGCGGCCCGGGCGGGGGCGCACGCGGGGAGCGGCACGGTCCGTAATACCCTCGGCCTCATGCTTGTCGCCCTGACGGTCGCGGTCTCCGTGGCCGCGCTCGCCCTCGCCGCCTGGTGCGGTTTCGCCGCCTACCGGGACCAGCCGACCAAGGACTGGCACTTCATCGGGATGGCCGTGGTCTCCCTGCTGGCGCTGGCCCAGCTGGTGGTGGGCATCGTGCAGCTGTCCCGGGGCGAGCGGCCCGAGCAGGGCATGACGATCTTCATCGCGTATCTGATCGGGGCGTTCTTCGCGGTGCCCGCCGCGGGTTTCCTGTCGCTGACCGAGCGGACCCGGTGGGGTTCGGTGACGGTGGCGGCGGGTGCGGTCGTGCTGGCCGTCCTCGAAGTACGGCTCCACGACATCTGGGGAAACTGACCGTGACCGACACCGACCGCTCCCCCTCGGCGGCCACCGGCGAGAAGCAGCCCTTCGATCTCGGCACGGGCCCCGGCCGGGTCCTGGTCTGGTTCTACGGGGTGTTCACCGTCGCGGCGGCCTCCCGCGCGATCGTCCAGATGATCCTGGACTTCGGCCGGGCGCCGCTCTCCTACGTGCTGTCGGCCGCCTCCGCGCTCGTGTACGGGTTCATCACGTACTCGCTGGTGCGCGGGGGCGAGCGGGCCCGCAGGACGGCGCTGGTCTGCTGCGCCGCCGAGCTTCTGGGGGTGCTGGTCGTCGGGACCTGGACGATGGTGGAGCCCTCGGCGTTCGCGGACGACACCGTCTGGTCGGATTTCGGCATGGGCTACCTGTTCATCCCGGTGATCCTGCCGGTCACCGGGATGATGTGGCTGCGCCGGTCCAGGACCGCCTGACGGGCCGCCCCGTACGCGAAGGCGGGTGGCCCGTCGCCCCGGGCCCCGTGCCGGGAACGGGCGCCCGGCCGGTTCCGCTCGCGGCCGGTCGCACGTTCCGTTCGTGGTCGGGTCCAGCCGGTTCTAGGCGCTGGCGACGTACGCCGCGGGCGCGCCGGCGTCCTTCTCCAGCAGGATCATCAGGACGCCGTCCCCGCCGGTCTCGTTGCCCACGGGGGTGTATCCCGCCCGCCGGTAGAGCCGCAGGTTGCCCTCGCTGCGGTGTCCGGTGTGCAGCCGGAAACGGGTCGCCGACCGCTCGGCGGCCAGGCCCGACTCGGCCGCCCCGAGCAGCCGGGCGCCGAGGCCGTGCCCCTGGAGCCGCGGGTGGACGCAGAGCCGGCCGATCTCCCCGACCCCGTCCCCTTCGAGGGTTCCCCGGACCGAACCGACGATCTCGTCGCCGAGGCGTGCCACGAACACCAGGTTCGTGGCGATCTCGGTGCGCATCGAGTCGAGGGTCTGGGTGAGCGGGTCGATCCGGTAGTTCCCGTACAGCTCCGCCTCGCTCTGGAAGCTGAGGTACTGGAGTTTCAAGATCTGTTCGGCGTCCTGTTCCGTCGCCGCCGAGATGATCACGCTCATGCCCATCTGCGCATGCCTCCGCCCACCTGATCCACCGGTTGTCTATCGCTCCTTTCCCCACGGTTCAGGAGCCGCAACCTCCGCCGCGAGCATTCTGCGCAGACATCCAAGGCATCGGGAACGGACGGGGCCCAAACTCCCCTGTGACATACCCAACTTTCCTGCGATTTCCCGGTAGGTGGGGTCGCTCGGCGCCAGCATCGCCGACAGCAGCCGGGCGCACCGGGCGGGCAGCCGGTCCACCGCCGCGCGCAGTGCCCGGCGTTCGTCGGCGCCGACGGCGATCCGTTCGGGGCAGCCGGCCGGATCCGCGGCGGTCTCGTCGCGGTAGGGGCGTTCGTGCCGGGCGGTGCGGCGGGCCCTGCGGGCCTCGGCCCGTACGCAGTCGCGCACCCAGCGGGCCGTGTCCGTCGGCGGCCCCTCCCCCGCGAGCCGTTCCAGCAGCCGCAGCCAGACGGACTGTTCGAGGTCGGCGGGTTCGATCGCCGGGCCCGTCGCCGAGGCGGCCGCCTCGGCCAGGGCCTCGGCGCTCACCAGCGGGTACAGGGCCCGGACGACCGCCGGGGCGCCGGGGGCCGCCGCTGCGGGAACATGATCGAGAAGCGTCATGCCCCGGCCGACGCCCGTACGGCGGCGGCCGGTTGCCGTGACGGGCGGTCACCACCCGACCGGGGCACACCCGGCCGGGTGCTGACGGCCGGTGTCACGAAGCGCCCGGCGCCGGCTCAGCGTCCGGCGAAGTCCGCCGCGGCGAGCAGGGCCGTGTCCGGGTTGTCGGAGAAGATCCCGTCGATGCCTGTCCCGAAGTACGTCCGCAGCGCGCCGAACGCGTCGCCGTAGGCGGCCGGGTCCGTGCCGCGCCGGAAGTCGGCGGGCAGGAAGGTGTTCTCGTTGCGCATGGTGTAGGGGTGCAGTACCAGGCCCTGCGCGTGCGCGTCCTTCACCAGCGAGGTCGGCTGGGTGAGCCGGCCCGAGGCGTCCTTGGGGATGATCAGGTCCAGGGTGGGGCCGATGCCCTGCGCGAAGGAGGCCATCCACTTCAGGCCCTCGGGCTTCACCAGGTCCGCGACGGTGCGCGGGTCCCCGGAGGTCACGAAGTCCCAGGGGCGCTCGCCGGCGCCCGAGAGCAGCACCACGCGCGGAGTCCGGACGAGCCGGGCCAGCCGCTGGATGCTGCCGGGCTCGAAGGACTGGAGGATGAGCGGCGAGTGCGCGCGGTGGCGGTCGTAGCGGCGCAGCAGCTTGGCGAGCGGCTCCTCCAGGCCGAGACCGAGGCCGCGGAAGTAGGTGGGGTGCTTGGTCTCGACGTACAGCCAGACGGGCTCGCCCCGCCTGCGGCCCTCGCGGTCGGCCCAGCGCAGCACCTCCTCGAAGGTGGGGACCTCCCAGCGGCCGTCGTAGAGGGTGTTCTCCTGGCGGGTGCCGGGGATGCGCTCCTTGGCCCGCAGCGTCTTCAGCTCGGCGAGGGTGAAGTCCTCGGTGAACCAGCCGGTGAGCGAGACGCCGTCGACCTTCTTCGTCGTCCGGCGGCTCGCGAACTCGGGGTGCTCGGAGACGTCGGTGGTGGCGGTGATGTCGTTCTCGTGGCGGCAGACGAGGTGACCGTCCTTGGTCGGCACCAGGTCCTGCTCGATGACGTGCGCGCCCATGTCGAGGGCCAGCTGGTAGGAGCCGAGCGTGTGCTCCGGCCGGTAGCCGCTGGCGCCGCGGTGCCCGATGACGGTGGGGACCGGCAGGTCGAGGCGGAAGCCGTGCCCGCCGGGCCGCCCGGAGGCGCTCGCCGCCGGGTTGTCGGCAGCGTCGGCCGGGCCGCCGGCCAGCCCGAGGGCGGCCGTGCCCAGTACGGCGGCGCCCGCTCCCAGCATGGTTCTGCGGGCGGGACCGGTCTGCGCGCGCTCTGTCATGAATGCTCCTCGCGTGTGATGTCTGGCACCTGTCGGGCGCGGCCCGAGCGTAAGCAGCAGTACGGTCGTGGAGGCAGCTCCTGGACGAACATGGCGGAAACTCGTGTCAACGCCCCGTGTCCGCCGGTTGAACCCGATGTGCGATCAGCGAGAAGCCGCGAGTATCGTCCTCACCTGCATGGACCGTCACGATCCCGCACCTCGGCCGGCCCGGCCACTACACCGGAGGAACCGTTGTCCCGACACGCACTCATCAAGGCAGTGCTCGGACCGATCTTGCGCCTGATGTTCCGCCCCCAGGTGGAGGGTGCCGAGAACATCCCCGGGGACGGTCCGGTGATCCTCGCGGGCAACCATCTGACCTTCATCGACTCGATGATCATGCCGATCTGCTGCGACCGGCCGGTGTTCTACATCGGCAAGGATGAGTACGTGACGGGCAAGGGCCTCAAGGGCCGGGCGATGGCCTGGTTCTTCACCGGCTGCGGCATGATCCCGGTGGACCGGGACGGCGGACGCGGCGGTGTCGCGGCGCTGATGACGGGCCGTCGGGTGCTGGAGGAGGGCAAGGCGTTCGCCATCTACCCGGAGGGCACCCGTTCCCCGGACGGCCGGCTGTACCGGGGCCGTACGGGCATCGCCCGGCTGACGCTGATGACGGGCGCGCCGGTGGTGCCGTTCGCGATGATCGGCACGGACAAGCTGCAGCCCGGCGGGGCCGGTCTGCCCCGCCCCGGCAAGGTGACGGTCCGGTTCGGCGAGCCGATGGAGTTCTCCCGCTACGAGGGCATGGACCGCGACCGCTACGTGCTGCGGGCGGTGACCGACTCCGTGATGGCCGAGGTGATGCGGCTGTCCGGCCAGGAGTACGTCGACATGTACGCCACGAAGGCCAAGGCCGCGTGAGCCGGGGCGCGCCGCGCCGTCCATGACGTGGGAAGGGCCCGTACCTCGGGGGTACGGGCCCTTCCGGGTTCCCGCGCGCCGGGCCGGCGGGCGCGGTCACTGATGGACGATGCCCTCCTCCAGCTTCTGGCCCCGCAGCAGGAACCAGGCGGCGACCGCCGTCGCCAGCAGGACCGCGGCGCCGACGCCCGCGGCGAGCCGCAGCCCGTCCACGAACGCCTCCTGTGCCGCGGCGAGCAGTTCCTGCCCCTGCTGGGCGGGCATCCCGTGGGTCGCCTCGACCGCGCCGCCCAGTGACTCGTGGGCGGCCGCGGCACGGTCGACCGGGACGCCCGCGGGCGATTCGAAGTTCTGGTAGACGCCGGTGACGATGGAGCCGAGCAGGGCGATGCCGAGGGCCGCGCCGAGTTCGTACGCCGTCTCCGAGACCGCTCCGGCGGAACCCGCCTGTTCCTTCGGAACGCTGGAGAGGATCACGTCGGAGGTGACGGTGAAGGCGAAACCCGCGCCGAGGCCGACCACCAGGAGCACCGCGCCGATCAGCGGGTACGCGGTCTGCTGGTGGATCAGGGTGACCGCGGCGAGCGCCAGGCCGACCGCCCCGAGGCCGCCGGTCACCACCGAGCGCACCGAGAAGCGCCGGGCCGCCCTTCCGGCGAGCAGGCCCGCGACGACCGCGCCGATGGCCGCCGGGAGTTCGGCGAGACCGGCCTCCAGCGGCCCGCGCCCCTGCACCAGCTGGAGGAACTGGGAGAGGAAGAAGACCAGTCCGGACAGACCGAGGATGGTCAGCAGGTCGGCCAGGACCGCGCCCGAGAAGCCCCGGTGGTGGAAGAGCCGCATGTCCAGCAGCGGCGACTGGAGGGTGAGCTGTCTGCGCACGAACCAGCAGAGCGCGGCCAGGCCGCCGATGCCCACGACGGCGATCTCCCAGCTCGGGCCGTGCGCCGCCAGTTCCTTGACGGCGTAGACGACGCCGATCATGCCGACGAAGGAGAGCGCGACGCTGCCCAGGTCCCAGGGGCCCGGGGCCGGGTTCTTCGACTCGGGGATCATCTTCGCGCCGACGATCACGAGGATCACCATGACGGGCAGGTTGATCAGGAAGACCGAGCCCCACCAGAAGTGCTCCAGCAGGAACCCGCCGACCACGGGTCCGACGGCCGCGCCCGCCGAGGCCATCGCACCCCAGATGCCGATGGCCAGGCTGCGCTCGCGCGGGTCGTGGAAGAGGTTCCGGATCAGGGCGAGCGTGGACGGCATGAGGGTGGCGCCCGCGACACCGAGCAGTGCCCGCGCCAGGATCATCATCTCGGGGGTGTGCGCGTAGGCGTTGAGCACGGAGACCGCGCCGAACGCGGTCGCGCCGCACAGCAGCAGCTTCTTGCGCCCGATGCGGTCGCCGAGGCTGCCCATGGAGACGAGGAGGCCGGCGATGACGAAGGAGTAGACGTCGCCGATCCACAGCAGCTGGGTGCCGGTCGGTTCGAGGTCCTCGGTGAGGAACGGGGTCGCCAGGCCGAGGACGGTGGCGTCGATCGCCACGAGCAACACGGCGAGGACGAGTACGGCCAGGGCGATCCACCGCCCGGGACGGTACAGCTCGTCCGAGTTCTTCACCCGTTGTTCGATACGGCTCATTGCTCCACGCTCCGGCGTGCGCCGCCGAGCAGCAACTCGGCGATCATGTACTGGAAGTCCTTGCTCGCGACCCGGCCCGTCTGGACGGTCCAGGCTCCGCTGGAGATCAGCCCGTAGAGGGCCTCGGTCAGCCAGGCGGGGGTGAGGTCGATCCGGAACTCGCCGCGCTCCTGGCCGCGCCGGAAGAAGGCGGCGACGCGGGCGTCGAGCCGGCTCCAGCCCTCGTTGACCTGTTCGCCCTCGAAGAGCTGGTTCTCGGTGACGAGGAAGGAGAGCAGTCCGGCGCCCGGTTCGACGGCCGCGATCAGTCGGCGCAGTGCCTCCTCCGAGGTCCCCTCGTCGAGCGCGGCGGCGTCCAGTGCCGCTTCGAACTCCTGGATGCCCAGCTCCTCCAGCGCCCTGACCAGTGCGTCCCGCCCGGCGAAGTGCCGGTGCAGGGTGGCGCGGCCGATGCCCGCGGCTCTGGCGACCTCGTCCATGGTGGCGGTCGATTTGCGGGTCAACAGGGCGGCGGCGCTGCGCAGCACCTGCTCACGGTCGAGAGTCATGAGACAACCATAGACCATTTGAGACACCAGTGTCTCACCGGAAAGGTGTCGCCCCCGGGCCCGGCACGGGAGGACCATGGCGTGCATGACGTATGCCGCCGGGAAGCCGCTCCTGCTGATCGACATCGACGGCCCGCTCAACCCCTACCTCGCGCTCGTGCGCCCCGGGGCGCCGGACGGATACACGAGGCACCCGATGCGGCCGACCGGGTGGGAGCAGGGGCCGCCGCTGCCGGTCCTGCTCAACCCGGAGCACGGGCGGGCCCTGCGGGCGCTGTCCGGCCGCTACGAACTGGTCTGGGCGACGACCTGGAAGGACGAGGCCAACCAGTGGGTCGGACCGCGCCTCGGGCTGCCCCCGCTGCCGTACATCGACTGGCCGGCGATGCACGGCACCGCTCCCGCCGGTACGTACTGGAAGACGCAGTACGTCGTGGAGTACGCGGCCGGTCGGCCGTTCGCCTGGATCGACGACGAAATCACCCCGCGGGACCGGGAGTGGGTCCTGGGGCACGGGGTCGCCGATGCGCTGCTGCGATGGGTCGATCCGGGGCTCGGACTGCTGCCGGACGACTTCACGGCGCTCGCCGCGTGGGCGGACGGCCGGGCCGGCGACGGGGGCTGAGCCCGTCGGGCGGGGCCGGTCACCGGGGCCCGGTGACCGGCGTGCCGCGGCTCAGGCGTCGAGGACCACCAGGTCCAGGCCGGGAAGACCGGCCGGGTCGTCGATCGCGAGCATTTCGACGACCCTCCCCCGCTCGACGGTGAAGACCAGGACCGAGAACTTCCCGCCGTCGAGGGACGAGAGGACCGCCGGCCGGTCGCCGACCATGGCCGGCTGCGACGACCGGGCGAACGGCGCGAACATCATCGCCCGGCGGGCCACCGTCTCGGCGCCCCGCACCAGGGACGGCGTACCGGTGAGGGACCGCACCACCACGTCCGGGTCGAGCACGGCCACGAGGGCGTCGAGGTCGCCGTCGCGGGCGGCGGCCAGGAAGGCGTCGACCACCTTCCGCCTGCGGGAGAGGCCGGGGTCCGCGACCGGCTCCGCGCCCCGTACCCGGCGGCGCGCCCGGCTGGCGAGCTGCCGGGCCGCGGCCGGGGTGCGGTCCACGACCGGGGCGATCTCGTCGAAGGGCACGGCGAACATGTCGTGCAGCACGAAGGCGAGCCGCTCGGCGGGGTCGAGCGTCTCCAGCACGACGAGCAGCGCGAGGCCGACCGAGTCGGCCAGCAGCGCCTGCTGCTCGGGGTCGGCCTCCGGCCGGTCGCCGGGGGTGCTCTCCTCGGGCGCCCCGGTCTCCAGGGGCGCCTCGGGCCGGGAGCGGCGGGAGCGGAGCATGTCCAGGCACACCCGCCCGACGACCGTGGTCAGCCAGCCGTCCAGGTTCTCGATCGTCCCGCCGTCGACACGGCCGAGCCTGATCCACGCCTCCTGGACGGCGTCCTCCGCCTCGCCCGTCGAGCCGAGCATCCGCTGGGCCACGGCCCTCAGCCGGGGCCGGTTCGCCTCGAAGCGCTCCGCCAGGAACTCGTGTCCGTCCACGGTCGTGTTTCCTCCGTCGTGTTCCGTCACCGCACCGACGGCCGGGTGGCCCGGTGCGCCGGCGGATCGTAGTCCGTCACCGTACTGACGGTTCGGACCGCACGGATGTGACGGGCGTTCCCGGCCGGGACGCGGGACTTCCGGGACACCTTCCGGGTTCCGCGTCCCGGCCGGTCAGCTCCACGGCAGCCCGGCACGGTGGCGCCAGTACGCCTCGGGCTCCTCCACCAGCGCGTCGAGCCGGGAGCGCAGCTCCTCGTCGAGGTCGACCACGGGCGCGTGCAGGTTCCCGGCGAGCTGGCCGACGGTCGCCGCGCCGGAGAGCACCACCCCGGCCCAGGGCTGGTGCAGCACGAACGCCAGGGCCACCGCGTCGCTGCCGACACCGGCCCCGGCGGCGATCTCCTGGAGCACCGCGGGGGCCTCCGTACCGGCGAGCCGCCCGTTGGCCACGGCCTCCTTGACGATCACGGTGAGCCCGGCGGCATGGGCCTCGGCGAGCGCGGCCCCGGCCGAGGTCTCCAGCGCGTTGTAGGTGGCCTGCACCGTACGGAAGAGCGGTTCGCCGTCCACGGTGACGGCGAGGGCGGCCCGGATCGCGTCGGCCTGGGCGGGTCCGCTGGTGCTCAGGCCGACACTGACCCCTTCGCCGGCCAGCGCGGCGAGCCGGGTGTGCAGTTCCCGGTCGGTCAGGGCCGGGCTGTCGGCGGTCACCGAGTGGATCTGGTAGAGGTCGAGGCGGTCGCCGAGCAGCGCGCCGGTCTCGGCCCGCTGGCGCAGGAACGTGGCGAGGCCGTGGTCCTTGACCTCGTGCTCCTCGGCCTCGACGCTCCAGTCGGCGGTGTAGGTGTAGCCCCATTTGCTGCCGACGACGACGTCGTCCGCCTCCGGGTGCGCCGTCAGCCAGTCGGCGAGGAACTCCTCCGACCGGCCGTAGGAGCGGGCCGCGTCGAAGTAGCGGACGCCCTGGGCGTAGGCGGCGTCGAGCAGTTCGTGGGTGCGTGCGCGCAGGGCCTCGACGCCGCGGTCCGCGGGCAGGTCCCGGTCGCGGTGGAGGTTGATGTAACCGGGCCTGCCGACCGCCGCCAGCCCGAACCCGATGTGGGCGGTCGGAGTCGTCGCTGCGGCCAGCCTGGCGAAAGGCATCGTGGGCTCCTCGTCGGTCGGGTGCTCTCCCCCGTCAACGTAACAACCCGGAGCGCGACAGGGGATGGACTCCCTGTCGCGCCCGGGGTCGTGCCCCGGCCCACGAGGACCGGCGGGCGGGGAGCGCGCGAACGCTCCCCGCCCCCGGCATCCGCCCCCGCGGCGGTCAGTTCCTCGCGGTGGCCCAGGCCTGCTGGGCCGCGAGGTCGGCCTTCACCTCGGCGAGCTGGACGGCCACGGCCGACGGGGCGGTGCCGCCTCGTCCGCTGCGGGAGGCCAGCGCACCGGCCACGTCGAGGACCGTGCGGACCTCGGGCGTGAGGTGTTCGGAGATCTTGGCGAACTGCTCGTCGGTCAGTTCGTCGAGTTCGATGCCGTGCTGCTCGCACTCCTTGACGCACTCGCCGGCCACCTCGTGCGCGACCCGGAACGGCACGCCCTGCTTGACCAGCCACTCGGCGACGTCGGTGGCGAGCGAGAAGCCCGCCGGGGCCAGCTCCTCCATCCGCTCGCGGTTGACGGTGAGGGTGGCCATCATTCCGGTGAAGGCGGGCAGCAGGACCTCCAGCTGGTCGCAGGAGTCGAAGACCGGCTCCTTGTCCTCCTGGAGGTCGCGGTTGTACGCGAGCGGGAGGGCCTTCAGCGTGGCCATCAGGCCGGTCAGGTTGCCGATCAGCCGGCCGGACTTGCCCCGGGCCAGCTCCGCGATGTCCGGGTTCTTCTTCTGCGGCATGATCGAGGAGCCGGTGGAGAAGGCGTCGTGCAGGGTGACGAAGGAGAACTCCTTCGTGTTCCAGATGATGACCTCCTCCGCGATCCGGGAGAGGTTCACCCCGATCATCGCGGTGACGAAGGCGAACTCGGCGACGAAGTCGCGGGAGGCCGTTCCGTCGATCGAGTTGCCCACGGAGCCGCGCTCGAAGCCGAGGTCGGCGGCGACCGCCTCCGGGTCCAGGCCGAGCGACGATCCGGCCAGGGCGCCGGAGCCGTACGGGGAGACCGCGGTCCGCTCGTCCCACTGGCGCAGCCGCTCGGCGTCCCGGGACAGGGCCTGCGCGTGGGCCAGGACGTGGTGGGCGAAGAGCACCGGCTGGGCGTGCTGGAGGTGCGTGCGGCCGGGCATCGCGACGTCGGGGTGCGCCTCGGCGAGGCCGACCAGGGCGCCCTGGAGCTCGGCGATCAGGCCGCCGATGATCCTGGCGTGGTCGCGCAGGTACATCCGGAAGAGCGTGGCGATCTGGTCGTTGCGGGACCGGCCCGCCCGCAGCTTGCCGCCGAGGTCCGGGCCGAGACGCTCCAGCAGTCCGCGCTCCAGCGCGGTGTGCACGTCCTCGTCGGCGATGGTGCCGGTGAACGAGCCGTCGGCGACGTCCGCCTCCAACTGGTCGAGGCCCTCGATCATGCGGCTCAGCTCGTCGTCGGTGAGCAGGCCCGCCTTGTTCAGGACGCGCGCGTGGGCGCGGGAGCCGGCGATGTCGTACGGCGCGAGCCGCCAGTCGAAGTGGACGGAGGCGGACAGCCTGGCCAGCGCCTCGGCCGGACCGTCGGCGAAGCGGGCGCCCCAGAGGCGTACGTCGCTGGTGCCGTTGCCGTTGCTCACTGCGTGCTCCTCGGAAGGACAAGGGGTGGATGTGCGACCGCCTCCCCGCACGGAGGGTCCGGGGAGGCGGTGACGTAACTGCTGGGGGTCAGGCCAGGTCACGCTTGGCGGCGATCTTCGTCGAGAGGCCGAAGATCTCGATGAAGCCCTGCGCCTTGGACTGGTCGAACGTGTCGCCCGAGTCGTAGGTGGCGAGGTTGAAGTCGTAGAGCGACTGCTCGGACCTGCGGCCGGTGACGACGGCGCGGCCCGCGTGCATGGTCATCCGGATGTCACCGGTGACGTGCTGGTTGGCCTCGTCGATGAAGCCGTCCAGGGCGCGCTTGAGCGGCGAGAACCACAGGCCGTCGTAGACCAGCTCGCCCCAGCGCTGCTCGACCTGCCGCTTGTAGCGGGCCAGCTCGCGCTCGACGGTGACGTTCTCCAGCTCCTGGTGGGCGGTGATCAGCGCGATCGCGCCCGGGGCCTCGTACACCTCGCGGGACTTGATGCCGACGAGCCGGTCCTCGACCATGTCGATCCGGCCGATGCCCTGGGCGCCGGCCCGCTGGTTGAGCTGCTGGATGGCCTGGAGGACGGTGACGGGCTTGCCGTCGATGGCCACCGGCACGCCCTCCTTGAAGGAGATGACGACCTCGTCGGCCTCGCGCGGGGTGGCGGGGTTCTCGGTGTACTCGTAGATGTCCTCGATCGGCGCGTTCCAGATGTCCTCCAGGAAGCCCGTCTCGACGGCGCGCCCGAAGACGTTCTGGTCGATGGAGTACGGGGACTTCTTGGTGGTCGCGATCGGGAGGTTCTTCTCCTCGCAGAAGGCGATCGCCTTGTCCCGGGTCATCGCGTAGTCGCGGACCGGGGCGATGCACTTCAGGTCGGGGCCGAGCGCGGAGATGCCGGCCTCGAAGCGGACCTGGTCGTTGCCCTTGCCGGTGCAGCCGTGGGCGACGATGCCGGCGTCGTGCTTGTTGGCGGCGGCGACGAGGTGCTTGACGATGGTCGGCCGGGAGAGGGCCGAGACCAGCGGGTAGCGGTCCATGTAGAGGGCGTTGGCCTTGATCGCGGGGAGGCAGTACTCCTCGGCGAACTCGTCCTTGGCGTCCGCGACCTCGGCCTCGACGGCACCGCAGGCGAGCGCGCGCTTGCGGATGACGTCCAGGTCCTCGCCGCCCTGGCCGACGTCCACGGCAACGGCGATGACCTCGGCGCCCGTCTCCTCGGCGATCCAGCCGATGGCGACGGAGGTGTCCAGGCCGCCCGAGTAGGCGAGTACGACGCGCTCGGTCACGGGTTTCTCCTTACGGTGCAATCACTGATGGGTATAACTATGCAGTCCTCCGTATGTTTTGTCAAAAGTGCGGGTGGGCGGCGTGCCGACAGGGCTCCCCCGCCCGCGTCCCGACCCCCGAAACGCCCCTGTCCACCGCGGAATCGGCGACGACAATGGCCCGCATGGGAAAAACGTACGAACGCATCGACGGACGGCTCAGGACCTTCATCGAGGAGCAGCGCATCTTCTTCACGGCGACCGCGCCCCTGGACGGCGAGGGCACGGTCAACCTCTCCCCCAAGGGGATCAGCGGCTCGTTCGCCGTCGTCGACGAGCTGACCGTGGCCTATCTGGACTTCGCCGGCAGCAACGCCGAGACCGTCGCCCACCTGCGCGAGAACGGCCGCATCACGCTGATGTGGTGCGCCTTCCAGGGCCCGCCGAACATCGTGCGGGTGCACGGCCGCGGCGAGCCGGTCTTCCGGGACGACCCCCGCTTCGGCCCGCTGCTCGCCCACTTCCCGGACGTGGACCCCGGCCTCCACGGACTGCGCGCGATCATCGTGGTGCGGGCCGAACTGATCCGGGACACCTGCGGCTACGGGGTGCCCTTCATGTCGTACGACGAGGACCGGCCACTGCACGCCCGGCGCTTCGCCCGGGAGGACGACGCCTCGCTCGGCGCCTACTTCGAGAAGAAGGAGCACATAGCGACCAGCATCGACGGGCTGCCCGGGCTGCCGCTCCCGCTGCCGGTCATGCCGCAGGAGGAGAAGGATTGAGCCGTACGGAGCAGATCCGGGGGTGAGGGCCGGGCGGAGCGTCTAACGTCCGGGGCATGCGCAGATCCGTGGTGACCGTGTCGGTACTGCTCGCGCTGGCGGGCTCGGTCGCGGCCCGGCCCGCCCCCGCGCCGACCCCTCCGGGACGGCTGGCCGACACCGGCGGCGGCACCCAGCTGATCACGGCCGAGGCGCCGGACGCGGGTTCCACCACGGGCACCGTCACCTGGTGGAACCTGCGCCGGGGCGTCTGGGTGAAGGCCGGCTCCGCACCGGCCCGCTTCGGCGCGAAGGGCCTGGCCGAGGGCGCCTCGCGCGAGCAGGGCACGAACACCACCCCCACCGGCCTGTACGACCTGCCGTACGCCTTCGGGACCAAAGCCGCACCGGCCGGCACCACCCACCCCTACCGGCGGATCAACGACCGGTCGTGGTGGTGTCAGGACAACGCGGCGCGGGACTACAACCGCTGGGTCGAGCCGCGCCCCGCGGACTGCCGGGCCGGCGAGGCGGAGCACCTGATCGCGTACCCGACGCAGTACGCCCGCGCGCTCGTCATCGGGTTCAACTACGAACGGCCGGTGCGCGGGCGCGGCGCCGGGATCTTCCTGCACGTCGACGGGCGCGGCGCGACCGCCGGCTGCGTCTCCGTACCGGCGTCCGCGATGGACCGGATCCTCGACTGGGTGAACCCGGCCCGCCGTCCGCACATCGCGATCGGGACCCGGTCGGGCCCGACCGCGATCACGCGCTACTGACGGTCCGGGATCCCGTCACGCGCCGCCGGCCGTCCCGGAGCCCCGGGCGGCCGGCGGACCCGGCCGGTTCTCAGCGTTCGTTCTGGGCCAGCCGCAGCAGGTGGTCGGCGAGCGCCTGGCCGCCCGCCGGGTCGCGGCTGATCAGCATCAGGGTGTCGTCGCCCGCGATGGTGCCGAGGATGTCGTGCAGTTCGGCCTGGTCGATGGCCGAGGCGAGGAACTGGGCCGCGCCCGGAGGGGTGCGCAGCACCACGAGGTTGGCCGAGGCCTCCGCCGAGATGAGCAGTTCGGCGGAGAGGCGCCGCATCCGCTCCTCCTTGGCGGAGCCGCCCAGCGGTGCCTGCGGGGTGCGGAAGCCGCCCTCGCTGGGAACCGCGTAGATCAGCTCGCCGCCGGTGTTGCGGATCTTCACCGCGCCCAGCTCGTCCAGGTCCCGGGAGAGCGTCGCCTGGGTGACGCTCAGCCCGTCGTCGGCCAGGAGCTTGGCCAGCTGGCTCTGCGAGCGCACCGGCTGCCGGTTCAGGATGTCCACGATCCGGCGGTGGCGCGCGGTGCGGGTCTGCGGCACGGCCGGTCCCCCGTGCTCGGTCTCCTGCGCCTCGGTCATCGTCGTCGCCTCATTCTCCGGATCGTCCGTCCCCTCTTGCCGCGTCGAGAACACCGGGCAGTGCCCGGAGGAACGCGTCCACCTCCGCGTCGCCGATGATCAGCGGCGGCATCAGCCGCAGGACATCGGGGGCGGGTGCGTTCACCAGGATTCCGGCTCTCTGAGCCGCCTGTTGCGCCTGGGGCGCAAGGGGCTCGGTGAGCACGATACCCAGCAGCAGCCCGGAGCCGCGGACATGGGAGACCAGCGGGTGGCCCAGACCCTCCACGGCCTCGCGGATCCTCTCGCCGAGCCGCTTCACCCGGTCCAGGGCACCGTCGGCCGCCAGGGTGTCCAGGACGGCGAGTCCGGCGGCGCAGGCGACCGGGTTGCCGCCGAACGTCGTGCCGTGCTGCCCCGGCCCCAGCAGCTCGGCCGCCGGGCCGAACGCGACGGTCGCGCCGATCGGCAGTCCGCCGCCCAGGCCCTTGGCGAGGGTGACGACATCGGGCTCGACGCCCTGGTGGGCCTGGTGCTCGAACCAGTGGCCGCAGCGGCCGATACCGGTCTGCACCTCGTCGAGCACGAGCAGGGTGCCGGTGGCCCGGGTGATCTCGCGGGCGGCCTCCAGGTAGCCGACGGGCGGCACGACCACCCCGTTCTCGCCCTGGATCGGCTCGATGATCACCAGCGCGGTGTCGGTGGTCACGGCCGCCCGGAGCGCCTCGGCGTCGCCGTACGGGACGTGCGTGACGTCACCGGGCAGGGGGAGGAAGGGGTCGCGCTTGGCGGGCTGGCCGGTCAGCGCGAGGGCGCCCATGGTCCGGCCGTGGAAGCCGCCGTCGGTGGCGACCATGTGCGTGCGCCCGGTCAGCCGGCCGATCTTGAAGGCGGCCTCGTTGGCCTCGGCGCCCGAGTTGGCGAAGTAGACCCGGCCGGTGCGGCCGAAGAGCTGGAGCAGCCGTTCGGCGAGCGCGACGGGCGGCTCGGCGACGAAGAGGTTGGAGACGTGGCCCAGCGAGGCGATCTGGGCGGAGACCGCCTCGACGACGGCGGGGTGGGCGTGGCCCAGCGCGTTCACCGCGATGCCGCCGACGAAGTCGAGGTACTCGGTGCCGTCGGCGTCCCACACCCTGGCCCCCTCGCCGCGCACCAGGGGCAGTTGGGGGGTGCCGTAGTTGTCCATCAGCGCGTCGTTCCAGCGCCGGACGAGCTCCTGGTTGCTCATGACTCCCCCTGCGCGGGCTGCGCGTCGGGCACGACCATCGTGCCGATTCCTTCGTCGGTGAAGATCTCCAGCAGGATCGAGTGCTGGACCCGGCCGTCGATGACGCGGGCGGTCTCGACGCCGTTGCGCACGGCGTGCAGGCAGCCCTGCATCTTGGGCACCATGCCGCTGGACAGCTCGGGCAGCAGCTTCTCCAGCTCGGTGGCGGTGAGGCGGCTGATCACGTCGTCGCTGTTGGGCCAGTCCTCGTAGAGGCCCTCGACGTCGGTGAGGACCATCAGCGTCTCGGCGTTCAGCGCGGCGGCGAGCGCGGCGGCCGCGGTGTCGGCGTTGACGTTGTAGACGTGGTCGTCGTCGGCGGAGCGGGCGATGGAGGAGACCACCGGGATCCGGCCGTCGTCCAGCAGCGCCTGGATCGCCCCGGTGTCGATGGCGGTGATCTCGCCGACCCGGCCGATGTCGACGAGTTCGCCGTCGATGGTCGGCCGGTGCTGGACGGCGGTGATCGTGCGGGCGTCCTCGCCGGTCATGCCGACGGCGAGCGGGCCGTGCTGGTTGAGCAGGCCGACGAGTTCGCGCTGGACCTGTCCGGCCAGCACCATCCGTACGACGTCCATCGCCTCGGGCGTGGTGACGCGCAGCCCCGCCTTGAACTCGCTGACCAGGCCCTGCTTGTCGAGCTGGGCGCTGATCTGCGGTCCGCCGCCGTGCACGACGACGGGCTTGAGGCCGGCCTGGCGCAGGAAGACGACGTCCTGGGCGAAGGCCGCCTTCAGCTCCTCGTCGACCATGGCGTTGCCGCCGAACTTGATGACGACGGTCTTGCCGTTGTGCCGGGTCAGCCAGGGCAGCGCCTCGATGAGGATCTGCGCCTTCGGGAGTGCGGTGTGCTTCCGCGCCGTGCTCATGAGCTGTACGCGCTGTTCTCGTGGACGTAGTCCGCGGTGAGGTCGTTGGCCCAGATGACGGCCGATTCGGTGCCGGCGGACAGGTCGGCGGTGATGGCGACCTCCCGGTAACGCATGTCGACCAGGTCGCGGTCCTCGCCGACGCTGCCGTTCTTGCAGACCCACACCCCGTTGATCGCGACGTTCAGCCGGTCGGGCTCGAAGGCGGCCTTCGTCGTACCGATCGCGGAGAGCACCCGGCCCCAGTTGGGGTCCTCGCCGTGGATGGCGCACTTGAGGAGGTTGTTGCGGGCGATGGAGCGGCCCACCTCGACGGCGTCGTCCTCGCTCGCGGCGTTGATGACCTCGATCCGGATGTCCTTGGAGGCGCCCTCGGCGTCCCCGATCAGCTGCCGGGCGAGGTCCGCGCAGACGGTCCGTACGGCCTCGGCGAACTCGTCCTGCTCCGGGGTGATCCCGCTCGCCCCGGAGGCCAGCAGCAGCACGGTGTCGTTGGTCGACATGCAGCCGTCGGAGTCGACCCGGTCGAAGGTGGTGCGGGTGGCGGCGCGCAGCGCGGAGTCGAGTCCGGCGGCGTCGACGTCGGCGTCAGTGGTGAGGACGACCAGCATGGTCGCGAGGCCGGGGGCGAGCATGCCCGCGCCCTTGGCCATGCCGCCGACGGTCCAGCCCTCGCCGCCCGCGACGGCGGTCTTGTGGACGGTGTCGGTGGTCTTGATCGCGATGGCGGCCTTCTCGCCGCCGTGCTCGCTGAGGGCGGCCGCGGCCTGCTCGATGCCGGGCAGCAGCTTGTCCATCGGGAGCAGGGTGCCGATCAGACCGGTCGAGGCGACCGCGATCTCGCCGGCGTCGTGGCCGGTGAGGACCTCGGCGGCCTTCTCGGCGGTGGCGTGGGTGTCCTGGAAGCCCCTCGGTCCGGTACAGGCGTTGGCGCCGCCGGAGTTGAGGACGACCGCGGTGACCTCGCCGCCCTTCAGCACCTGCTCCGACCACAGGACGGGGGCGGCCTTGACGCGGTTGGAGGTGAAGACGCCCGCGGCGGCGCGGCGCGGACCGCGGTTGACGACGAGGGCCAGGTCCGGGTTGCCGTTCTGCTTGATTCCCGCGGCGATGCCCGCCGCGGAGAACCCCTGTGCTGCCGTGACGCTCACGGTGCGACTCCGATCGTGGAAAGACCTGTGTCCTCGGGAAGTCCGAGGGCGATGTTCATGCTCTGCAGGGCACCGCCCGCGGTGCCCTTGGCGAGGTTGTCGATGGCGCTGATGACGATGATCCGGTCCGCCGCCTCGTCGTGGGCGACCTGGATCTGTACGGCGTTGGAACCCTGGACGGCCGCCGTCGCGGGCCACTGCCCCTCGGGGAGCAGGTCGACGAACGGCTCGTCGGCGAACGCCTTCTCGTACACGTCGCGGAGGGACCGGGCGCTCACCCCGGGCCTCGCCTTCGCGCTGCAGGTGGCGAGGATGCCGCGGGGCATCGGCGCCAGGGTCGGGGTGAAGGAGACCGTGACCCGTTCACCGGCCGCCGCGCTGAGGTTCTGGATCATCTCGGGGGTGTGCCGGTGTCCGCCGCCGACACCGTAGGGGGACATGTTGCCCATCACCTCGGAGCCGAGCAGGTGCGGCTTGGCCGCCTTGCCGGCCCCGGAGGTGCCGGACGCCGCGACGATCACGGCCTCGGGCTCGGCCAGCCGGGCCGCGTACGCCGGGAAGAGCGCGAGCGACACCGCGGTCGGGTAGCAGCCGGGCACCGCGATCCGCTTGGAACCGGCCAGCGCCGCGCGTCGGCCGGGGAGCTCGGGCAGCCCGTAGGGCCAGGTGCCGGCGTGCGGCGAACCGTAGAACTTCTCCCAGTCCGCGGCGTTCTCCAGCCGGAAGTCGGCGCCCATGTCCACGACGAGCACCTCGTCCCCGAGCTGCTCGGCGACGGCGGCGGACTGCCCGTGCGGCAGGGCGAGGAAGACCACGTCGTGCCCGGCGAGCACCTCGGGGGTGGTCGGCCGGAGCACCCGGTCGGCGAGCGGCCTCAGGTGCGGCTGGAGCGCGCCGAGCTTCTGTCCCGCGTTGGAGTTGGCGGTGAGTTCACCGATCTCGACCCCGGGGTGGACCAGCAGGAGGCGGAGCAGCTCCCCGCCGGCGTATCCGCTCGCCCCTGCCACCGCTGCACGTACCACCATCGAAAGCCTCCTCGTCGATGGCATGACTATACGCATCACTGCACTTTTATGCAAAGACTTGCGCGTCCCGCGCGGGGCCGGTGCGGAACCGATGAGTTTGCAGCTCCCGGCCGGTCCAAGCTCGTGACACCCGAGGAAAGGACACCGCCATGCCGGAGCTTCTCGTCGACTTCATCACTTCCCTCGACGGCTGCGCATCGGGAGAGGGGTGGCCCGGGTTCTGGGGTCTCGAGGGCCCGGAGTACCTCGCATGGCTCGGCGAGCAGCCCGGGGCCACCTACCTGATGGGAGCGAACACCTACCGCCTGATGTCGGGCTTCGCCGCGGGCCGGGTCCCGGACGGCCAGGACGAGTTCAGGCCCGAGGAGGAGGCGTCCGTCGACGAGCTCACCCGGGCTCCCAAGGTGGTGTTCTCCTCCTCGCTCAAGGAGCCGCTGACATGGGCCAACTCCACGCTCGTCCGCGACGACGCCGTCGAGGCGGTCCGCGCCATGAAGTCGAGCGGCTCGGGGCTCCTCAGCACGATCGGCAGCCTCGCCCTGTGCCGGTCCCTGCTGCGGGCCGGGCTCGTCGACCGCTTCCGGGTCGTGATGTTCCCGGTGATCACCGGGGCCACCGGCGAGGAACACATCTACGACGGCTATCCGGACGTCGCCCTCGAAATGATCGAGCACCGCACCTTCGACGGCCGCATCCAGCTGGTCGAGTACAAGCCCCGCGTGCTCGAACACCCGCCGCTCGGCACCCCCGACTGACGGCGCCCCGCCCGCCGGCCCGGACGACCACCGGTCCGGCGCGGGCGGGCAGCCGATGCCGGGCGCCCGGCCCGACCGGCCCCGGGAGCCGATCGGGCCTCCGGATCCACGGAAGTGCTGCACAACGTTGCAGCCGTCCCTCTGAATGTAGTACTTCTTATACATGAGCGAGCAGGTGCACAACAGACTGGCCGTGGTTCGTGCCGAGCGGAAGGTGTCACGCCAGCACCTGGCCGAGGCCGTGGGAGCGCACTACCAGACCATCGGCTACATCGAGCGGGGGCAGTACAACCCGAGCCTCGACCTGGCACTGAAGATCGCGAAGTTCTTCGGTCTGCCGGTGGAGGCGCTGTTCTCGCTCGAACCGTTCCGGCCGCTCACGGATGAGATCTACGGGAGGAAGACGTCATGACCACCACGCCGCTGACGCGCTACGACCGCAGGATGCTGCGGCTCATGAACGACCGCCGGGCCCAGCCGCTGTACGCCACGGCCGCCCGGCGACGCCTGGTCGTCGCCGCGCACGTGGTGCTGACCGCGGCCATCGGCGGATTCATGGCCCACCTCTACCTCGCGGAGGGGGAAACGGTCTCGGCCGTCGCCGTCATGGCGGTGCTGCTGCTGCCGTGGATGGTCGCGACCGGGGCGATCAACGCGGCCACCCGCGGCCTGCTCGAACTGCGCGAACGGGCGCTGGACGAGCGTCAGTCCGCCGAACGCGTCCGGGTGCAGGCCCGCGCCCACCGGACGATGACCCTCCTCCTGGTCGCGGCCGCGGCCGGTCTGCTGACCGCGGGCGCGATCGACGGCGACGCCCCCACCGCGTACGCGGCGCCGGTGCTCGTCGCGGTCCTCGTGGTGCACTGGCTGATGCCGTTGTGGGTGGCCGGTCTGACGGCCCGGGACGAACCGGCCGAGGACGACGGCCCCGTGGCCGTCTGACGGGTTCGCCGCGGCCGGCCGACGCCGAGGACCGATGGCTGACGGTCAATGGCTCGGAAGCGTCGGGCGGGTCCGGCCGGGGAGGAACTACCGTTGGGGCCCATGATCGTATGGCTCAACGGCACCCACGGCGCGGGCAAGACGACGACCAGTGCGCTCGTGCAACAGCTGATCCCGGACTCACGGGTGTTCGACGCCGAGAAGGTCGGCGAGACGCTCATGGACATCAGGCCGGCCCTTCCCTGGACGGGCAACTTCCAGCACTGGCCGCCGTGGCGGCCGCTCGTCGTCGAGACCGCCCGCCATGTGCTCGACTACACCGGCGGCACCCTGGTGGTCCCCATGACCGTCCTGGTCGAGGAGTACTGGCGCGAGATCGGCGCGGGCCTCGCCCGGCACTCCATCCCGGTGCGGCACTTCGTCCTCCACGCCGACCAGGGCACCCTCCGCGGGCGGATCGAGGGGGATACCGTCATGGGCCCCTCCACCTTCCGGCTCGACCACCTGGAGCCCTACGCCGAGGCGGCCCGCACCTGGCTGCACGCCGAGGCCGAGGTCGTCGACACCACGCACCTCACGCCCGAACAGGCCGCCCTGCGGATCGCCGAGGCGGTCAGGGGCTGAGCCGGGCCGGGAGAACACGGACGTGAGCCTTCACTACGAAGTGGTCTTCACCTGCTTCCTCCGGGACGGGACGCCCGAACCCGTCCTGGAGGCACTGCGGTGGCACACGGGCGCGAGCGAGGAGCGACCGCCGCACCTCGACGAGGACGAGCACCCGTACCAGTTGCTCGCCCCGGACCCGGACAGCCGGCTGCCGGGCGGGGAATTCGCGTCCCTGCGGTACCAGTCCCTCGGGAGCCAGGACGCCTGGGGCCTGTTCACCCGGAACCTCTGGCTGGACGACGACATCGGTGAACTCACCACGGTCATGGACCTGTTGGCGCCCCACGTCGAGGGCTCCGGATACGCCGGGTACCTGCGCGAGGAGTACGACACCGCGGTGTCGGTCCTCACCTTCGACGAAGGGGCCCGCAGCCCGGCGACGGGCTGACGCGGGGCCGCCGCGCGGCAGGGAGACCACGTACGTCGGCGCGGCGGGCCTCACCCGTCCTCGGTCGCGTCCCAGGACGGCAGGGGCGTTCCCGGCGCGCCCGTGATCCGGAGGACCTCGCATCCCATGAGCCGGGCGGCGGCGAAGAGGCGCCGACGGGCCCGCTCGCCGTCCTCGGGCGGGAAGTCGACCCGGATCTGGTGGGGGCAGGACAGGTCGTACGTGAGCAGCCAGTCGGTGTCGACGGTGGCGAAGTGGTCCTGCCCCATGCGGCCGTCCTCGGAGCGCCACGTGCCCCGGTCCGAGGTGGGGGCCAGCGCCTCGCGCAGCAGCCGCAGGCGTTCGGCGTGGGGCACGGAGCCCTCGGACAGGCGCAGGCAGCGGTGGACACGGGGACGGAAGGCGTTGAACCACGGTGCCAGGTCCGGCTCCATCTCCACGAGCAGCCGGGATTCGATCCGCCCGGCGGCCCAGCCCTCGATGAAGGCGGCCGCCCCCATGTCGTGGGTCTCGTACCGGCCCTCGCTGCACCACACCACCACGGGCCAGTCGTCGGGGTGCCCGACGGTCAGCCAGCACAGCCGGTCGGCGTCCATGGTCGTACCCCAGACCAGCAGCCCGCCGGGGGCCGGGTGCAGCGGGTACGGGTAGCTCTCGCGGTCCCGTTCGGCGACTCCCGTGAGACGGGCGCCCTGCCACTCGACGGTGTTGTGCTCGCTCGTGCCGAAGGGCGTGCGGAGGTAGAGGAAGTCGCAGAACTCCCCCCAGCCGTAGGTCCCGACCAGTCGCACGTAGTCGCCGGGCAGCCGGGTCCCGGCCGCCGCCTCCGCCGCGGCCCAGTCCCCGTGGGCGTCCACGGGAGCGGCCGGTGGCGCCACGAGCCGGACCAGCCGGTCGCAGGCGCCCGTGATGGTCTCCGGATCAGCCATGGGGCGCAGCGTAGACAGCGCGCCGCGCGGGGTTCGACGGGTTTTCGGGCCGGCGGCCCCGGCTCACGCCCGGATGACGCGCATGCCGCCCCGGGCGAGGGCGTCGAGGAGGACGGCGAACAGGTCGCAGGGCAGACCCTCCGGCGTCAGGGTCCGGGACAGGTGCGCGCGTGCGGTCGCGGAGTCCCGCCAGAGCAGGGTCGCGGGTGCGGTGTAGCCGAAGGTGCCGCCCAGGCAGTCGTCGAGGGCGGGCAGACAGCCGCCGAAGTAGCCGCCCGGCCCGTTCACCGCCTCGCCGAGCGCCAGGTAGAAGCCCGGTTCGTCGGTGACGTACCGGCCGTCGAGTTCGTAGGTGTGACCGGCCGGCCGGTCACCGGCGGGGCGGTGGGCGGCCCGTTCCCGGACCAGGTCGTGCCAGGCCCAGCGGCGCCGGGTGTCGAGGCCCGCCCAGGCGCCCGGGGCGTCCGGCGGCCCGGCGAGCCACCGCTCCCAGACGGGCCGGACGTGTTCGGGGGCGGGCTCGAAGAAGTACCCGTCGAGTTCCAGGTCGATCAGATCGCCCCCGACGGAGGACGGGCGCCAGTCCGTGATCCTGGCCCAGAGCAGTCGTTCGGTGAGCGGCCGGCCCCCGTCGTCCCGTATCTCCAGGGCGGCCTGCTCCAGGTCCAGGGCCCGCCGGGTGCCCTTCGCCAGGGCCGCCCGCAGCCGGTCGTCCGGGGCGAGTCCCCGCAGGACGAACGGGGGTGCGGGCCGTTCCCGCGGCAGGATGCGGGTGAACTCCCGGCAGGAGCCCAGCCATCGGTGGCCGTCGTGCACCCGGACGCGGCCCCGGTGCCCTTCGGGCGGGCCCTCGTAGTCGTCCGCACCGGTGAGCACGAGGCTGTCCGCCCCGGGGAGCCGCCCCGGGCTCTGCGCGTCCTCCAGCAGCCAGGGGTCGATCGTCCCGTCGTCCGGCACCAGCCACGTCCGGTTGCCGATCCAGCCCCGCACCTCGGGGCCCTCCGGCACCCAGCCGAACAGTTCGTACGTCCCTCGCCGCGGCTCCCCGAAGAACCCGTCCACCGCGTCGCACACCCCCCAGGCCCGGCCGTGCTCCGTCTCCGTCAGCGTGTACCGCCCGTGGCCGCGGCGTCTCCCGTCCTCATGCACGGCGGCCATCCTGCCCGAGGCGCGCTCGCGGGGCGCACTCCTTTTCCCGTGGGGCCGGCTCTCAGCCGAGGGCGCGGTCGAGGTTGAAGGCCGCGCTGATCAGTGCGAGATGGGTGAACGCCTGCGGGAAGTTCCCCGTCTGCTCGCCGGTGCGGCCGATCTCCTCCGCGTACAGGCCGAGGTGGTTGGCGTAGGTGAGCATCTTCTCGAACGCGAGCCGGGCCTCGTCGAGCCGGCCGGCCCGGGTCAGCGCCTCCACGTACCAGAACGAGCAGATCGAGAACGTGCCCTCGTCGCCGCGCAGGCCGTCCGGGCTGGCCTGCGGGTCGTAGCGGTAGACCAGCGAGTCGGACACCAGGTCCTCCCCCAGCGCGTCCAGCGTGGCGAGCCACTTCGGGTCGGTGGGGGAGATGAACTTCGCCAGCGGCATCATCAGCAGGGAGGCGTCGAGGACCTGGCCCCCCTCGTACTGGACGAAGGCATTGCGTTCGGCGGACCAGCCGTGGTCCATGATCCGGCGGTAGATCGCGTCGCGGGCCCGCCCCCACCGCACGATGTCGACGGGCAGTCCGCGGTGCTGGGCCAGCCGCATGGCGCGTTCGACGGCCACCCAGCACATCAGCCGCGAGTAGAGGTGGTTCTCGCCGGCGCCCCGGCTCTCCCAGATCCCCTGGTCGGGCTGGTCCCAGTGGTTGCACACCCAGTCGACCACCTCTCCGATGCTCTCCCAGTGCGCGCTGGAGATGGGCTGCCCCCACTTGTCGTAGAGGTAGAGGGCGTCGATCAGCGCCCCGTAGATGTCCAGTTGCAGCTGGCCGACGGCGCCGTTGCCGACGCGCACGGGGGCCGAGCCCCGGTAGCCCTCCAGATGGGACAGCTCGCGTTCGGGCAGCTCGCGGCGCCCGTCGATGCCGTACATGATCTGCAGCGGGCCGGCGCCGCGGCTCGTCCCCGCCGCCCCGTCGCCCGTCGGCACCTCCAGCTGGACGTGCTCGGAGAGGAAGCCCATGAACGCCTCGGCCTCCTCGGTGAAGCCGAGCCTGAGCAGCGCGTACACGCAGAACGCGGCGTCGCGGATCCACACGTAGCGGTAGTCCCAGTTGCGTTCGCCGCCGATGCGTTCGGGCAGGCTGGTGGTCGGTGCGGCGATGATGGCGCCGGTCGGGGCGTAGGTGAGGAGCTTCAGAGTGAGGGCGGAGCGGTGCACCATCTCCCGCCAGCGGCCGCGGTAGCGCGACCGGGACAGCCACCGTCTCCAGTACCCGACGGTGGCGTTGAACTGCTGCTCCGCCTCGGACAGCGGGCAGAAGCGGGGAGCCACGTCGCCGCCGATCCGGTCCAGGGCGAAGACGGCGGACTCGCCCTCGTGCAGTTTGAACAGCGACCACACGTCCGGCCCGGCGACCTCCAGGGGCACGCTGGCCGTCAGGGCGAGGGTGAGCGCGGGCGTCTCGAAGACCGCCTGGCCGTGCCCGGCCCGTACCGTGTGCGGTCGGGCCCCGTACTCGAAGCGGGGTGCCACCCGGGCGCGGAACGGCAGCGATCCTCGTACGCACACCACGCGGCGGATCAGCCGGTGCCGGTCTGCCTCGCGCGAGTCGTCGACGACGGGCATGAAGTCCTGGATCTCACCGACGCCGTCCTCGGCGAAGAAGCGGGTGATCAGCACGTTGGTGTCGGGGAAGTAGAACTGTTTGGTGCGGGCGGGGGTGTCGGCGGCCAGCTCGAAGGAACCGCCCCGGTCCGCGTCCAGGATCGAGGCGAAGACACTGGGCGCGTCGAAGCGCGCACAGCAGTACCAGTCGATGGTGCCCCGGGTGTCCACCAGCGCCGCGCTGCGCAGGTCGCCGATCAGGCCGTGCTCGGCGACGGGCGGGTAGCGGATGTCCTCGGCACCCGGAAAACCGCCGGGAACCCGCCGTGTCCCGGCCGCCGTCTCGGTCTCCACCGTCACGTCGGACCTCCTCGGGCAGCCCCTCCACCAGGCTAGATCCTCCGCCCGGATCGAGCCGGACGGGGAAGGACCGGGCGCGGGAGCGGGCAGGGGTCCGAGGGGGCGGGAAGGGGCGAGGGGAAGGGCGTGCGCGGCCGCGGGACGGTACGGGCTGCCGGGCACGGCACCGCAAGGGACTCCCGATTGTCGACACCGGGCCGGTCGATGTCAGGATGGTCCCCATGACGAGCAAGGTTTACTTCGACATCACCATCGACGACCAGCCCGCGGGCCGGATCACCTTCAAGCTGTTCGACGACGTCGTCCCGAAGACGGCGGAGAACTTCCGGAAGCTGGCGACCGGCGAGGAGGGCTTCGGCTACAAGGGGTCGTCCTTCCACCGCATCATCCCGGAGTTCATGCTGCAGGGCGGCGACTTCACCCGTGGCGACGGCACGGGCGGCAAGAGCATCTACGGTGCCAAGTTCGCCGACGAGAACTTCGAGCTCAAGCACACCAAGCCGGGTCTGCTGTCCATGGCCAACGCCGGCCCGAACTCCAACGGTTCGCAGTTCTTCATCACGACGATCGTGACGTCGTGGCTGGACGGCAAGCACGTGGTGTTCGGCGAGGTCGACAACCAGGAGAGCATGGACCTGGTCAAGAAGATCGAGGCCCTCGGTTCGCAGAGCGGCCGCCCCAAGGCGAAGATCACCATCGCGGACAGCGGCGTCCTCTGACCCGCACCCCGAACCGCTGAAACGCAGCAGGCCCCCGACGGTCCCCGTCGGGGGCCTGCTGCTTTCCGCCTCCCCGCACGGGCTCCGTCACCCTCGGTACGGTGACGGGCATGGGGAACACCTTCGGCGTCGGGGACCGCACGCTGTACCTGACCAACGGGGGCACGGAAGTCTTCGTCGACGTGCTGATGCTGGCCGTGTCCGAACTCGCCGACACCCTCTGGGAGCACCGCTTCGCCGCGCTGCTGTGCCGGCAGGACCAGTCGGCCATGGGACGTGGAGCGGTCGGCTTCGACCTGGAGGACATCGACTGGGGCCGCTCCCCGCAGGAACGGGACGCGGCGAAGGACTTCGTGCTGCGGGTGCTCGACCTCGCGCTGCGCAGGCACCGGTGGGACGAGCTGGGCTACGACCCGCCGTTCATCGAGAACAGCCTGCGGCGTTACCGGGAGATGGTCGAGACGTTCGTCCCCGCCGGCGTCGACGCCGACGAGCGGGGCCCCTCCCTCTTCCCCACCCCCGAGGAGGCCGCCACGGCCATGTGCGTACGGCACCGGGTCCTGTCCGCACCGGCCTGGTGGGAGGACTGCGTCTTCTGCCTCTCGAACCGGTGAAGGAGCCCGGCGAAGGGACCCGTCCACGGACTGTCAACCGAGGGTTGACATCAGAACACTGTCAACCTACGGTTGACACATGGAGAATCCCGTACGCATGAGCAACCCCGTACGCCTCGACGACCTGATCGAGGCCATCAAGAAGGTGCACACCGACGCCCTCGACCAGCTCGCCGACGCCGTCATCGCCGCGGACCACCTCGGCGACGTGGCCGACCACCTGATCGGGCACTTCGTGGACCAGGCCCGGCGCTCGGGCGCCTCCTGGACGGAGATCGGCAAGAGCATGGGGGTGACCAGGCAGGCGGCCCAGAAGCGGTTCGTCGCCAAGGACCCGGGCGAGGTCTCGGACCTCGACCCCAGCCAGGGCTTCAGCCGCTTCACCCCGCGGGCCCGGAACGTGGTGATGGCCGCGCAGAACGAGGCCCGCGAAGCGGGCAACGACGAGATCCGCCCCGAGCACCTCGTACTGGGGCTGCTCAGTGAGCCGGAGGGGCTGGCCGGCGTGTTCATCAAGGCCCAGGGCGTCACGGCCGAGGACATCCGGCGGGCCGCGGCCGAGGCGCTGCCCGGCCCGGCCGCCGAGGTGCCCGACCTCATCCCGTACGACGCCGGGGCCCGCAAGGCGCTGGAGCTGACGTTCCGGGAAGCCCTGCGGATGGGCCACAACTTCATCGGCACCGAGCACATCCTGCTGGCCCTGCTGGAGCAGGAGGACGGGGAGGGTGTGCTGACCGGTCTCGGTATCGACAAGGCGACTGCCGAGACGGCCATCGCCGAGGCCCTCGCCATCGTCTCCGTCTCCCCCCAGGAGGCCCCGGGGAAGGAGTGAGCCGGAGGAAGTGAGCATCCCCCGCGCCCCGGGCGCGCCGGTGACCCGGCGCGTTCGGGGCGCGGGGCAGCCGGGCGTCCGGGGCCGACCCGTCGAGCCGTCGCCGTACGCACCGACGGGCTCCACCCCGTACGGCCGCCGAGCGCCCCGTACACCGCCTCGACCAGGGCCATCTTGCGCGGGTCGTCCGAGATCGCCAACCCCATCCGGTTCATCACGTACCCGAGGGCGAGGTCGGCCTCCGGGCCGGCCAGGCCGCAGGAGCCATCGGCGCCGTCATGGCCGAAGGCCCGCGGATCGGGCCCGTACGAACCCTCGGGTCCGCTCGGCCGGACCCCGAGGGCGATCTCCGTGTCGCGGCCGAAGCCCTCGCCGAGCACCAGGTCCCGGCAGACGCCCTGCCCCTCGCGGACGCGCTCGGCCGCCGTCGGCCGGGCGGTGGTCAGGTCCCCGTCGCAGAGCTCGGCCAGGGTGTGCGGTTCGCGCGGTGCGAGAACAAATGACACACGAGCGCGGCCCCCTTGCCCACCGCGGCGAATTCCGGCCAGTACGCGGCGACCGGCACATCGAGGTCCAGCAGGCCCCGGTCGGCGAGGAGGCGGGCGCACAGCGCGGTCGGGCCCTTGGCCGTGGACCAGACGTTGACCAGCGTCTCCCGCTCCCGGGGACGGGTGCGGGCGCCGTCGGCCCAGCCGCCCCGGAGGTCGGCCACGGGCCACCCACCGATCAGTACGGAGACGGCCGCGCCCGGCTCCCCGCGCTCCCGAAAATTTTCCTCGAACGCGGCCCGCACCGCGGAGAAACGGTCGTCGCACCGGTCGTGGACCCGTGGCACGGCGGCTCCTCCCGCCCGGACGGCACCCGTCGGACGCGCCGGACGGCCTGGACACGCAACGCACCGACCGGCCGGACCGGCGGGAAGGGTCCCGCCCGGCGGAGCCGGACGGTCAGTGGGTCCCCGCTTCGAGCCTCAGGCTCCAGCGGCCCGGCACACCGGTGAGCGTGACCATGGAGAGCGGCCCGACGTCCACGCTCCAGTACGTCGCGGGCGGGGCCTTGAGCGCGTAGACGAGCGCGGCCCGGACCACCGCGGGTTCGGCGACGGCGACGATGGCCCCGTCGCACGCGGGCCGGGTGTCCAGCCAGCCCCCTATCCGCGAGATGAACGCGAGCAGCGGTTCCCCGCCGTGCGGGGCGGAGCGCGGGTCGGCGAGCCAGGCATCGACCGCCGCCGGTTCGCACGCCGTGATGTCGGCGAGGGTGTACCCGCGCCAGCGGCCCATGTCGCAGTCGCGCAGGGCCGGCTGGACGAGCGGGGCGAAGCCGAGCGCGTCCCCGGTGGCACGGCTGCGCGGGGTGGGCGAGCAGTAGCGCAACTCGGCGGCGCCCAGGGGCATCAGGGCGCGCGCGGCGAGTTGGACCTCGTGCCAGCCGGCCTCGTCGAGCGGCCGGTCGTCGTCGAAACGTTCGGCGAGCAGCGCGGAGCCACGCGCCGCGGTCACGAGCGAGACTCGAAAAGTCATGGCCGTGATCGTGGGGCCGAACGTCCTTTCGGTCAAGAGGGTCTACGCGGGTCAACCTGCGCCCGGACCCGACCGCGCCACGTCCGCCCGATGGCTTGAACTCGCCTGATCCACAAGCAAGTTGGGCCCACCAGTGCGGTTCGGGGCTCCGGAACACTCGATTCCTTCCCCGACGGCTCCCCCACCCGCCCCTCCGCCCGGCCGGTACCGGGGCCCGCCGCTCCCCACCGGGCGAAGTCGCCCTGCGGACATAGACTTGTCGACATGGACCGCCACCCGTGAGGAGGTCAGTCGCGATGGAGGCACACGCGGGCGACCGGCTGCTGACACACGGCAGGACCGTGGGGCAGCACGACAAGGTCGCAGAGATCGTCGAAGTGCTCGGGGCCGGGGGCACTCCCCCCTACCGCGTCCGCTTCGAGGACGGACACGAGCACCTGATTTCACCCGGTCCCGACAGCGTCGTACAGCACACCGACCCCCGGAAGACTCCGTAACGGCCACCAGTGGCCCGACGCTTCCCTTCGCCCCGGGACGCCCGTGGCCGGGCCGCCGGGAAACCGGCCGGCCCGGCCACGGTGCTCGTCGCGTCCGCCCCGCCCCTGCTGTCGGCGGGGCGGACGCGGCCTTCCCTCAGCGGGGCGGGCGCGCCCGGTTGCGGTAGTGGTCGGCCACCACCCGGTCCATGGCCCCGATCGGGTCGTTCACCACGCTCTTCCCCGAGAAGTAGACATGGCCGCGCGCCTGGTCGTAGCCGGCGGCGAAGGCGATGTGGCGGGAGAGTTCGGCCGGGTCCTGCCAGGCGGCGGGCTGGGCGGGGTCGCCCGCCTTGTAGAGCGCCTCCCCCACGAACAGGTCGACGCCGGTACCCCGGACCGTCTCGGCCCACCAGGGCAGCAGCTTGGCGTAGTCGGCGGCGGCGAAGCCGATGTTCCAGTAGATCTGCGGGCAAATGTAATCAATCCAGCCCTTCCTCACCCAGCCACGGGTGTCGGCGTACAGGTCGTCGTAGGTCTGCACACCGGCCTTCGTGTCGGAGCCGAGCGGGTCGGTGGCGGCGTTGCGCCACACGCCGAACGGGCTGACCCCGAACTGGACGTTCTTCCTGATCTGCTTGATCCTCTCGGCGGTCTCCCGCACCAGCCGGTCGGTGTTGTCCCGCCGCCAGGCGGCCTTGTCCGGGAAGCCCGCACCGTACTTCTCGTACGTGGCGTCGTCGTCGAAGACCTGCCCCGCCACCGGGTACGGGTAGAAGTAGTCGTCCCAGTGCACCGCGTCGATGTCGTAGCGGCGGACCGCGTCGAGCATCGCGTCCTGGACGAAGCGGCGGACCTCGGGGATGCCGGGGTTGTAGTAGAGCTTCCCGCCGTACGGCAGCACCCAGTCGGGGTGCACCCTGGCCGGGTGCCCTGGTGCCAGCCGGGACGGGTCGGTGTGGTTGGCGACCCGGTAGGGGTTGAACCAGGCGTGCAGTTCCAGGCCGCGGCGGTGCGCCTCGTGGACGGCGGTGCCCAGCGGGTCCCAGCCGGGGTCCTTGCCCTGGACGCCGGTGAGGTACTGGGCCCACGGCTCGTAGGGCGAGGGCCACAGCGCGTCGGCGGTCGGCCGCACCTGGAGGATCACGGTGTTCAGCCGCCGGTCGACGGCCTCGTCGAGGTACGCGATCAGCTCGGCCCGCTGCGCGGCCGCCGTCAGGCCCGGTGCCGAGGGCCAGTCGAGGTTGGCGACGGTGGCGACCCACATCCCGCGCAGCTCGCGCCGGACGACCCGGCCCCGTCCGGCGTGCTCCGTCGCGTCGGGGCCGCCGGACGGGGCGGCGAGGGAGTCACCGACCCCCCTGGAGGGGCCCGCGAAGGCGTCGCCCGCCGCGGCGACACCGCCCACCGCGCCCGCGACCACCCCGGCCGCACCCGCCACGAAGCCTCTTCTGGCCATCTGCCGCATTTGTTGCACCTGCCGTCTCTTTGGCATCGTCGTCATCATCCGTCGCCCCCGTATTCGGGCGTAACGCAGAGCATGCCCGCCCCGGCCCGCAATGACCCGCAGGACGCGGAGTAACGTCGGGGGGTCGGGGCGGGCACCGGAATCAGACGGGAACCTGCGACACGGAGAACAGCGAAAGGCACGAGGTGACGGACTCTATGGCCGACATTGCACGCGTCGGAGTGGTGGGCTGCGGCCAGATGGGCGCGGGCATCGCGGAAGTGTGCGCCCGCAGTGGTCTCGAGGTCCTGGTGGCCGAGACCACCGGTGAGGCGCTGGAGATCGGCCGCACCCGGTTGCACAACTCCCTCTCGAAGGCCGCCGAACGCGGCAAGATCACTCCGGAGGAGCGGGACGGGACACTCGCCCGTCTGAGCTTCACCACCGACCTCGGGGAGTTCGCCGACCGCGATCTCGTCATCGAGGCCGTCGTGGAGAACGAACAGGTCAAGACCGAGATCTTCCAGGTACTCGACCAGGTGGTGACCCGGCAGGACGCGATCCTCGCCTCGAACACCTCCTCCATCCCGCTGGTGAAGCTGGCCGTGGCGACCTCCCGCCCCGACCAGGTCATCGGCATCCACTTCTTCAACCCGGCGCCGGTGCAGAAGCTCGTCGAGCTGATCCCCGCGCTGACCACGTCCGACGAGACGGTCAAGCGCTCCGAGGCGCTGGTGCAGGAGGTCCTCGGCAAACACCCGATCCGCGCCCAGGACCGCTCCGGCTTCGTGGTCAACGCGCTGCTGATCCCGTACCTGCTCTCGGCGATCCGGATGTTCGAGTCGGGGATCGCCAGCCGTGAGGACATCGACAACGGCATGGAGCTCGGCTGCGCCCACCCCATGGGCCCGCTCAAGCTCTCCGACCTGATCGGGCTCGACACGGTGGCCTCGGTCGCCGACTCGATGTACGCGGAGTTCAAGGAGCCGCTGTACGCCGCGCCGCCGCTGCTCCAGCGGATGGTCGACGCGGGCCGGCTCGGCCGCAAGACGGGGTCGGGCTTCTACCCGTACTCCTGATTCCTCACCGCTGTGCCCGACGGGGCCGGCCGGGGCGATCCCCCGGCCGGCCCCGTCCGCTTTCCCGGCCCCGCCCCACCGGCCACGGGCCACGGGCTCACAGCGGTACGCACAGGGCCCCGTCGATCAGTTCGGCGGCCCGGCCCGCCTCGGCGCCACCGCTCGCGGCCAGGCCCTCGCGCACGGTACGCAGCCGGTCGCGCAGCCGCCGCGACTCCATCCCCCCGGCCAGTGCGGCCATCTCCACCGCGGTGGCCGCCGCCCGGTCCGCCTCGCCCCGGCCCAGCTCGACCTGGGCCAGCACCGCCAGCCGGTGCACCCGGCCCCGGTCGTGCGCCGGGTGCCGTACCGCCGCCGCCGCGTGCTCCCCGGCCCCCGCCAGGTCGCCGAGGACGAGCAGCGCCTCGGCGACCTGCACGTCGACCAGGCCCGGCTGGACGTATCCCGCCTCGGCCGGCTCCTGCCCCGGCCGCATGCGCGCCGCCTCCGCCTCCGCGCGCCGGATGCACTCCCCGGCGCCGCCCGCGTCGCCGAGGCGGGCGTACGCCTTGGCCTGCATCGCGTACAGGTCGGCGGTGAGGGCGGGGCCGAGCCGTCCCCCGGCGGCCCGCAGCGCCGCCTGTGCGAAGGCGACGGACTGCCGGTACTCGGCGAGGAACAGCGACTGGTTGACGAGCAGGGCGATCACATAGCCGCCGAACCCCCGGTCCCCGCTCGCCTTGGCCAGCCGCAGCGCCTGGTGGAAGTGGCGCTGGGCCAGACCGTGCAGGTCGCAGTCGTACGCGCAGATCCCCGCCATCGCGACCAGCCCGCCCGCCGCCCGGTACAGCCGTCGGCCGGTGGCGTCGTCGTACCCGCCGCGCAGCAGCGGGGCGACCACGGAGTTCAGGAAGCCGGCGACCCGGGGCCTGGCCGCTATTCCGCCGGTCCTGCGGTACATCAGTTCGTAGTGGGTGCGGGCCGCGCGCAGGGTCACCAGGTCGGCCGCGCCGACGCGGACCGGGCCGTCGCGGGAGACGTCGGCGTCCTCGGGCGGGTTCTCCCACTCCCAGACGGGCATCACCGCCGCGGTTCCCGCGACGGGGGCCGGGGCGGGCGGACGGGGGCGCCCCTGTTCGTCCGAGCGCCACAGCGCGGTGGCCCGTTCGACGAACCCGGTGAACGGGCAGCCGGGGCCGGGCGAGCCGGTGCCCGCCTCCGCCATGCCGATGTCGTCCAGCGAGACGGGCCGGCCCAGCCGGCTCCCGAGCACCTCGCAGATCAGGTCCGGCACCCGGCCGCGCGGGCGCTGCCCCTTCAGCCAGCGGGCCACCGCGGTGTGTTCGTACCGCAGCGGGAGCCCTCGGGAGTCACCGGCCCGGTTGACGTGTGCGGCGAGGCCCGCCCGGGAGACGCCCGCTTCCTCGATCAGGGCCGCCAGCAGAATGTTGGGCTCCGTCGCTCCCATGTGCCCCTCCGGTGGTTCGGCACGCCGAGACGTGTCGCACCAGTGGAGCACGATTCACACGGGGTGTGAACGGAATGCCCGAACCGTCCCGCTGCGCACCCTGTCGCGCCGGTGCGCGGGTCGGTTGAATCAGTCGCCTCGCAAGAGGCGGACGGGTCGTCCGCTCCCCCTCGTACAGCACGACGACCCGCACCCGCGCCGTCCGTCCTGCCGACCTGCCCGGCACTCCGTGGCAGCCCGGACGGCGCCGGATCGCACGACCCACTGCCCACGGATCGGAGGGTGGCCACGGGGTCGGCACGGGGCCGGGTCCTCCCCGGGCCGCGCCGGGGCCCGGGTGCGATCCCGCCGCCCGCGAGCACGCAGGAGGGGCGCGTCCGGCCGGACGCGCCCCTCCTCACACCCGTACGGCCCCCGCCGCCGGATCACCCGGTGGCGGGGGCCGTACGGCCGTTTCCCGTCACGCGCCCCGCAGCACCGCGCCGGTGCGCTCGGCGGCCAGCGCCACCGCGGCGTCGCGCGCGGCCGTGGCCTCGTCGACGGTCAGCGTGCGGTCCGCGGCGCGGAACCGCAGCGCGTACGCCAGGGACTTGTTCCCCCCGCCGATCTGCTCACCGGTGAAGACGTCGAACAGCCGCACCGATTCGAGGAGCTCGCCCGCGCCGTCGCGCAGCGCCCGCTCCACGTCGGCGGCCGGGACGTCCTGCGCGACGACCAGCGCGACGTCCTGGGTCGCCACCGGGAAGGTGGAGATCCGGGGCGCCCGGAGCACGCCGTCGACGGCCTGCTCCAGGACGTCGAGCTCGACCTCCATGGCGCAGGTGCGCTCGGGCAGGTGGAACTCCTTGACGACCCGCGGGTGCAGCTCGCCGGCGTGCCCGAAGAGGGTCTCCTCGCCGTCGACCGTGACGTACAGCGCGGCGCACCGGCCGGGGTGCCACGGCGTGTGCCGGTCGCTGCGGACGGTCACCTCGACACCGGCCTCGCGGGCGATGGTGCGGGCGGCCTCGATGGCATCCGCCCAGTCGGCCGGGCGGCCCCTGCCCCACCAGCCGGCCTGCTCGCGGGCGCCCGCGAGGACGACCGCGGCACGGCGCGGCTGACGCGGCAGCGAGGCATCGAGCCCGGCGATCTCCTCGTCGGTGGGACGGCGGTCGACGGGCAGCCGTACGGCCTTCGTCTCGGTGCCGGTCGGCCTGAAGACCAGGCCGGTCTCGAAGAGCGCGAGGTCGTGGCTGCCGCGGCCGTCGTTGCGCCGCAGTGCGCCGAGCAGGCCCGGCAGCAGCGTGGTGCGCAGCGCCGGTTCCTCGTCGGAGAGCGGGTTGACGATCTTGACGGTGCGGCGGCGGGCGTCGTCGGCCTCCAGCCCGAGCCGGTCGAGGACGGCGTCGCCGATGAACGGGTAGTTCAGCGCCTCGACGTAACCGGCCCCGGCGAGCGCCCGGCCGATCCTGCGGTGCAGCCGCTGGCGGTCGGTGAGCCCGCGGCCGGAGGGCGGGGTCGGGAGGGTGGAGGGGAGGTTCTCGTAGCCCTCCAGCCGGATGACCTCCTCGGCGAGGTCGTTCGGCTCGCCGAGGTCGGGACGCCAGGACGGCACGGTGACGATCAGCTCGTCCTGCCCGTAGACGTCGCAGCCGACCTCCTGGAGGCGGCGCACGACGGTCTCGCGGCCGTACTCGACACCGGCCACCCGGTCGGGGTGGTTCGCCGGCATCGCGATGGTGCGGGGCGCGGAGGGCGCGCTGATCTCGGTGACGCCGCTCTCGGCGGTGCCGCCGGCCAGCAGCACCAGCAGGTCGACGGTGCGCTGCGCGGCGGCGGCCGCGGCCTGCGGGTCGGCGCCGCGCTCGAAGCGCTTGGACGCCTCGGAGGACAGCTTGTGGCGGCGCGCGGTCCGGGCGATCGAGATCGCGTCGAAGTGCGCGGCCTCGATGACGACCTCGGTGGTCCCGGCGCCTTCCTGGAGGTCGGCGATCTCGGTGTTGGCGCCGCCCATGACGCCCGCGAGGCCGATCGGTCCGCGGTCGTCGGTGATGACCAGGTCCTCGGCGTCCAGGACGCGGACCGTGCCGTCGAGGGTGGTGAGCTTCTCGCCCTGCTGGGCGCGACGCACCCCGATCGGTCCCTCGATGCGGGTGCGGTCGTAGGCGTGCAGCGGCTGGCCGAGCTCCAGCATCACGTAGTTGGTGATGTCGACGGCGAGCGAGATCGGGCGCATCCCGGCCTTCTGCAGCCTGCGCTGCAGCCAGATCGGGGAACGGGCCTCGGGCTGCAGGCCGACGACGGTGCGCGCGGTGAACTTGTCGCAGCCCAGCGGGTCGGCGACCTTGACCGGGTAGCCGAAGGCGTTCGGCGCGGGCACGTCCAGGAGCGCCGGGTCGCGCAGCGGCAGCCCGTACGCGATGGCGGTCTCGCGGGCGACGCCGCGCATGGAGAGGCAGTAGCCGCGGTCGGGCGTGACGGCGATGTCGAGGACCTCGTCGACGAGCTGGAGCAGCTCGATCGCGTCGGTGCCGGCCTCGTGCTCCGGCGGCAGCACGATGATGCCGTGCGTGCCGTCGTCGCCCATGCCGAGCTCGCCGGTGGAGCAGATCATGCCGTGCGAGGTCTTGCCGTACGTCTTGCGGGCGGCGATCGCGAAGTCGCCGGGCAGCACGGCGCCCGGGAGGACCACGACGACCTTGTCGCCGACGGCGAAGTTGCGGGCGCCGCAGACGATCTCCTGCGGCTCACCGGTGCCGTTGGCGTTGCCGACGTCGACCGTGCAGAAACGGATGGGCTTCTTGAAGCCCTCCAGCTCCTCGATGGTCAGTACCTGCCCGACGACCAGCGGGCCCTTGAGGCCGGCGCCGATCTGCTCGACGGTCTCGACCTCCAGCCCCACACCGATGAGCTTGGCCTGTACGTCCCGGCCGGTCTCCGTCGCCGGCAGGTCGACGTACTCCCGCAGCCAGGAAAGCGGGACCCGCATCAGATCTCCATCCCGAACGGCCGGGTGAACCGGACGTCACCCTCGACCATGTCTCGCATGTCTTCTACGTTGTGGCGGAACATCAGCATCCGTTCGATGCCGAACCCGAAGGCGAATCCGCTGTACTTCTGGGGGTCGACGCCGCAGGCGACGAGCACCTTGGGGTTGACCATGCCGCAGCCGCCGAGCTCGATCCAGCCCTCGCTGCCGCAGGTGCGGCAGGGGCGGTCGGGGTTGCCGACGGACGCGCCGCGGCAGACGTAGCAGACCATGTCCATCTCGGCGGACGGCTCGGTGAACGGGAAGAAGTTCGGCCGCAGCCGGGTCTTCATGTCCGGTCCGAAGAGCGCCTGGACCATGTGGTCGAGGGTGCCCTTGAGGTCGGCCATGGTGAGGCCCTCGTCGACGGCCAGCAGCTCGATCTGGTGGAAGACCGGGGTGTGCGTCGCGTCCAGCTCGTCGGTGCGGTAGACGCGACCGGGGCAGACGACGTAGACGGGGGGTTCCCGGTCGAGCAGGGAGCGGGCCTGGACGGGCGAGGTGTGCGTGCGCAGCACGACGCCGGACTCGTCGGTCTTCGCACCGTCGGCGCCCTGGACGAAGAAGGTGTCCTGCATCTGCCGGGCCGGGTGGTCGGGCACGAAGTTCAGGGCGTCGAAGTTGAACCACTCCGCCTCCACCTCGGGGCCCTCGGCGACCTCGTAGCCCATGGCCACGAAGACGTCCGCGACGCGCTCCATGAAGGTCGTCAGCGGGTGACGGGCACCGGCCGGGGTGCGGTCGTAGGGCAGCGTGACGTCCACCGCCTCCTCGACCAGCACGCGGGCGTCCCGCTCGGCCTCCAGCTCCGCCTGGCGGGCGGCGAGGGCCTTGTTCACGGCGCCGCGGGCCTGGCCCACGCGCTTGCCCGCCTCGGCCTTGGCCTGCGGCGGCAGCGCGCCGATCTCGCGGTTGGCGAGCGCGAGGGGCGAGGTGCCACCGGTGTGCGCGGTCTTCGCCTGGGCGAGCGCGTCGAGGTCACCGGCGGCGGCGAAGGCGGCGAACGCCTCGTCCCGCATGCGCTCGATCTCTTCCGGTTTCAGTGCCTCGACCTCGACTGGGTCGTACGACTTGTTCGGTGCCGACATCTCTTCCCGTGCTTCCGATTGGCTGGTAATGCTCTGAACCGGGTACGCCCCGGACCCCGCGGCCCGGCTGCTCGACGGCAGGCGGACGCAAAGGTGCCAAAAGTCGAGTCTAAGGGCCGTGGAACGTGTGAGAGGCCCGTGGGCTGCTCAGACCAGGTAGGCCGGCGTGCTCACGGGCAGGATAAATCGGAACTCCGCCCCGCCGCCGGGGCCGCGGCCGACCGTGATCGTGCCGCCGTGCGCCTCGACGATGCCCTTGACGATGTAGAGGCCCAGTCCGGTGCCGCCGCGCTTGCTCCCCCGCCAGAAGCGGGTGAAGACACGGCCCATCGACTCCTCGGGGATGCCGGGACCTTCGTCGCTCACGGTGACGGCCGTTCCCTTCTCGTCGCTCTTCGCGGGTGCGGGTGCGACTTCGATGGTGACGGTTCCCTCGCCGTGGCGCACCGCGTTTTCCAGCAGGTTGCCGAGGACCTGGTCGACCTTGTCCGGATCGGCCCAGACCACGGGCAGCGGCTGGCAGGTGCGCACGAGGAAGCGGTCGGGGGTCTGGCCGTTCGCGGTGAGGGCCTGGACGTGGCGTTCGACGGCCGCGGAGAGGTCCACGGGCTGGCGTCGCAGCTCCAGCCGTCCCGAGTCGATCCGGGAGATGTCGAGCAGTTCGGTGATGAGCCGGGTGACGCGGTTGGCGTCGGCGTCGACGGTCTCCAGCATCAGGCGCTTCTGGTCGTCGGTGAACCGCTCCCACTTGGCGAGGAGGGTCGCGGTGAAGCCCTTGACCGAGGTCAGCGGGGAGCGCAGCTCGTGGGCGACGGTCGCGATCAGCTCGGCGTGGCTGCGCTCGGTGCGGCGGCGGGCCTCGGTGCCGCGCAGCGAGACGACCAGCCGGCGCACGGGGCCGGTGGGGTGCTCGCGCACGTACCGGGCGGAGACCAGGACCTCCCGGCCGCCGGGCAGCAGCAGATTGCGTTCGGGCTGGCCGACCCGGGTGGCGAGACCGCCGTACGGATCGGTCAGCGCCCACCAGCGGCGGCCCTTGAGGTCCTCCAGCGGCAGTGCCTGTTCCAGGGGCAGGCCGAGGGCGGCGTCGCGGGGCACGGCGGTGATCCGGACCGCGGCGGAGTTGAAGCAGACGACCCGGCCGTTCTCGTCGGCGACGACGAGGCCGTCGGGCAGGTCGTCGGGGTCGACGCCGATGGCGGTGGTGACGAGGTCCGACTCCCCGGTCGGCTCGTCCGCCCCGTCCGGGCGTTCGCATCCGCGCACGACTGCGGTGTGCGTCTCGCGCGGCCTGCTCATGCCGACAGCCATATCCCGTACCCCACCTCTCGAACCGGTGCAGTGGGCCCCCGAGTTCGCCACCCTACTAGTCGTCGGTGACGGAGCGACACCCTGCGGGGGCGCACTGCTGCGGCCCGCGGTCCGGCGGGTGCGGCACGAGCGCCGCCGGACAGCGCCCCCGGTGCGCCCGTGATCCCGGGCACCCGCCCGCGTACGCCCCCCTCGGGCGTACCGGAAGCGGCTCTCCCTCTTTGCCTTTGCGGGGTGGTGGCGGGGCGGTGCAGGAAGCGGCAGCGGGGCCCGCCCGGCCCTGGTGGGCCCGGCGGGCCCCGGAGGGCCGTGCGGTGGTCCGTCAGCGGCGCGGGCGCTGGGCCCTTGCGGAGGCGTACAGGCAGACGGCCGCGGCGGTCGCCAGGTTGAGGCTCTCCGCCCTGCCATGGATGGGCACGCGTACGACGGCGTCGGCCAGTGCCCGGGTCTCCTCCGGCAGGCCCCACGCCTCGTTGCCGAAGATCCAGGCGGTCGGGCCGCCCATGGTCCCCGCGTCGAGCTCGTCGTCGAGGTCGTCGGCGCCCGCGCCGTCGGCGGCGAGGATCCGTACGCCCGCCTCCCGCAGCCCCCGCACGGCCTGCTCGACCGGGACGCCGACGGCGACCGGCAGGTGGAAGAGCGAGCCGACCGAGGCCCGGACCGACTTGGGGTTGTAGAGGTCCACCGAGGCGTCGGTGAGCACGACGGCGTCGGCGCCCGCGGCATCGGCGCAGCGCAGCACCGTGCCCGCGTTCCCCGGGTCGCGCACATGGGCCAGGACGGCGACCAGCCTGGGCTTCGCGGCGAGGATCTCGTCGAACGGCGAGTCGAGGAAGTGGCAGACCCCGATCAGGCCCTGCGGGGTGACGGTCTGGGACACCTCGGCGAGCACGTTCCCGTCGGCGAGGTGCACCCGGGCGCCGGCCGCGTGGGCGGCGGCGACGATGTCGGCGTACCGCTCGGCCGCCTCGACGGTGGCGAACAGCTCGATCAGGGTCGGTTCGCCGTCGCTGCCGCGGTGCTCGGCGGCCTCCCGCACAGCCTGCGGCCCCTCGGCGATGAACCTGCGCTCCTTGCCGCGGAAGTTGCGCTTGGCCAGCCGGCGGGCGGCGGTGACGCGCGGCGATCGCGGGGAGATCAGTTCGGGGGTGCCCATGGTCGGCGGCGGGCCTCTCTGCGTACGGGGCTGGCGGGTGCGGGAGCGACGGACGGACGTGCGGAACGTGCCGTGCAACGCGCCGGACCCGCAGACGGCGGGCGCCTGCGGGTCCGGCTCGGAAAAGCAGGAAGTGCTGCCTGGGTCAGGCGGCCTTCGGGGCGTTGACGTCGCTCGGGAGGGCCTTCTGGGCGACCTCGACGAGGGCGGCGAACGCGTTGGCGTCGTTGACCGCGAGCTCGGCCAGGATCTTGCGGTCCACCTCGATGTTGGCGGCCTTCAGACCCTGGATGAGGCGGTTGTACGTCATGCCGTTCTGGCGGGCAGCGGCGTTGATGCGCTGGATCCACAGCTGACGGAAGTCGCCCTTGCGCTTCTTGCGGTCGTTGTAGTTGTAGACGAGGGAGTGGGTGACCTGCTCCTTCGCCTTGCGGTACAGACGGGAGCGCTGGCCCCGGTAACCGCTGGCCTGCTCGAGGATCGCCCGACGCTTCTTGTGAGCGTTTACTGCCCGCTTGACGCGTGCCACTTGTTAACTCCTTGTAGCGGGGCCGTGGTTGGACTCACACGGCCCGGAAACGAATTGGTCCCGGTCTGAAGTCGAGGTCGCCGCCCCCGGACGCACCGGGGACCGCGGGCTCACTTGCCGAGAAGCTTCTTGACCTTCTTGGCGTCGGCCGGGGCCAGCTCGACCGTGCCGGTCAGCGAGCGGGTCTTCTTGGACGACTTGTGCTCAAGCAGGTGGCGCTTGCCGGCGCGCTCACGGAGCACCTTGCCGGAGCCGGTGATCTTGAAGCGCTTGCTGGCACCGCTGTGCGTCTTGTTCTTCGGCATCGCGCCGTTCTCTCCTCGTCAGTGGCGCCCCTCTCGGTGTGGGCACCGGACAGCAGGGGCGTCAGATCTTGATGGGAATTCCGGGGGGACCCGGGGCCGCCTGGATGGCGACCCCTGAGGTCACGCCTCGGAAGGTGTCTCGGGCTGCTCGTCGGCAACCTGGTCCGCTGCGGCGTCGGGGGTGGAGCCCTGACGCCCCGCCTTGCGGGCGGCCTGGGCCTCACGGGCCTCGGCCATCGCCTCGGTCTTCTTCTTGTGCGGGCCCAGAACCATGATCATGTTCCGGCCGTCCTGCTTCGGGTTGGACTCGATGAAGCCGAGTTCCTCCACGTCCGAAGCCAGACGCTGGAGCAGACGGAAGCCCAGCTCGGGGCGGGACTGCTCACGACCACGGAACATGATCGTGATCTTGACCTTGTCGCCCTGCTTGAGGAACCGGACGACGTGACCCTTCTTGGTGTCATAGTCGTGCGGGTCGATCTTCGGCCGGAGCTTCATCTCCTTGATGACCGTGTGCGCCTGGTTCTTGCGCGCCTCACGGGCCTTCATGGCCGACTCGTACTTGAACTTCCCGTAGTCCATGAGCTTGCACACGGGCGGACGGGCGGTCGCCGCCACCTCGACCAGGTCGAGGTCGTACTCCTGCGCGAGTTCCAGGGCCTTGGCAAGCGGAACAATCCCGACCTGCTCGCCGCTGGGACCGACAAGTCGCACCTCGGGAACGCGAATCCGGTCGTTGATGCGGGGCTCGGCGCTGATGGATCCTCCTCGGTAGCACCACGCGGCCGCCTGGCGGACAGCCACGTAACGTCTGTTTCATTGGGACCAACCGCACACGGGCAAGAAAAATGCCCCGGACGGGACACAGGCGGGGCTCCTGGAACAACCGGAACACCGCCGCGGTCAACCGCGGGGCGCATCGGGCGGTCCCATCGTCCGTACGGAACGATGGTTACCGCCTGACCGGATGACCCGCCGTCCTGCAAGGACGGCCAGGTGGGAGATCGGAGCCTCCACTTGTGGGCCGGGCACATAGCTGCCCAGCCGGTCGTCACACCAGGCTAGCAGCTCCCCGGTGCGCGTACCAACCGGCCGCCGCCCCCGCTCCCGCGGACGGGACGGGTCCGGCGTGGGCCTATCGTATGGCGCATGAGTGACGCGACCCCCACCAGTGATTCCCCCGGCTTCGACGACATGGCCCGCGACATCGCGGAGGTGCCCGCGGTCGAGGTGATCGTGACGGTCGCGGTCAATCTGATGAGCGCCGCCGCCGTGAAGCTCGGACTGACCGAGGACGGCGCCGACCACAAGGACCTCGACGAGGCCCGCAAGCTGGTGCACGCGCTGGCCGGTCTGCTGGACGCGAGCACCACCGAGATCAGCTCCTTCCACGCGGCCCCGCTGCGCGACGGGCTGAAGTCGCTGCAGCTCGCGTTCCGCGAGGCGTCGCTCGTCCCGGACGAGCCCGGCCAGGGCCCCGGCGAGAAGTACACCGGCCCCGTCTTCGGCTGAGCCCGCGCCTCTCGTCCCCTGTCGAACAGGTGAGCCCCCGCCCATGCCGGGCGGGGGCTCACCTGTGTCATGCGGCCGTGCCGGTGCCCGCTTCGCGGTCAGCGGGTGAACAGGGGCTCGCCCGGTGCGGCCGTGTCGGCCGGCAGCAGCGCCAGGTCCAGGCCGCGCACCAGCCGGGCGCGCAGCACCTCGTCGGCGGCCAGCGTCCCCGCGACCCGGCGGGCGACGTCGGCGGGGTTCGCGTCGGGGGCGAGGACGAGGGCGAGGGTGCCGTCGGCGGAGCCGGGGCCGAGGTGGGCGCGGAGCACCGCGGGCTCGGCGGCGACCGCGGCCCGCACCGCCGAGGCGACGGCCGGGTCGTCCAGCGGGTCGGCGCTGGTGCGGCCCTCGGCGAGGGCGAGCAGCGCGGAGCCGGTCAGTTCGAAGGCGACCGGTCCCGCGAGGTCGAGGACGACCGTGTCCGCCTTCTCGTGCGCGGCGGCCTGGAGCGCCTGGTGGAGGGGGACGGCCACGGGGCGGGCCTGCGGGTCCCAGCGGGCCAGCGACGCGGTCGAGGTGAAGGCGGGCAGGGCCCGGCGGCCCCCCGCCCGGAGGGTGGGGACGGCCATGTCGCTGGTCTTCTCGCGACGCAATCCGTTCTCGTCCTCCTCCACCTCCCCCAGCACGGCGACGACCGGGACCAGCAGCCGGGCACCCCTGAGGGCTTCGAGCACCGGGCCGACCGCCTTCCGGTCCGCGGCCCACGCGGCGAGTGCCGCGGTCAGGGCCGGGTCGGCCGTGCCGTCGTCGTCGGAGTAACCGGGGTCCGGAATGTTCTTCAGCGCCACGGGGCGAGCGTAGTCCCTGGCCCTGCCCGCCCCGTCGACGGGGCGGACCGGCCGTTTCCCGGAAGCCCCCGCCGGACGCTGCGGGAGCGGTCGGCGGGGCGGTCAGTTCCGGCCGGTGGCCGGGCCGCGGCCCCTGCCGCGCCAGAGCACCACGGCCAGTGCCAGCAGGAGCGCGCCGAGGGCGCCCGCACCGGCGGCGAGCCAGCCCGCGGGGATGTTCTCGTGCCGCGCGGGGCTGGGGCCGGGGCCGAAGTACTGCTTGCGGTACCCGGCCCCGGCCCGCAGGTCGGCGGGGCGGAGCTTCGCCCCGGCCTCGATCGCCGCGACGGGATCGACGATGCCATACCCCCGGGCGTCGTCGCGGCCGGACGCCGGGGAGCTGCGGGCGGTGTCCGTGAGGAGCTTCTTGACCTGGGCGGGCGTCAGGTCCGGGTGCGCGGCGCGGACCAGCGCGACCGCGCCCGAGACGAACGCGGCGGCGGCGGAGGTGCCCCACTCCACGTAGTACTGGCGGTCGGGCGAGGCGACGACGATGTCGACGCCTGGGGCGCTGACCGCGGCGTACCAGCGGCGGGTGGAGAACGCCGCGTGGGTGCCGTACCGGTCGACGGCGGTGACCGCTATCACCCCGGGGTAGGCGGCGGGGTACGAGATGTGGTCGCCCTTCTCGCCGCCGTTGCCCGCGGAGGCGACGACGACGGCGCCCTTCTTCAGGGCGTACTGGATGGCCGCGTCCTCGCCCGGTTCGGGGTGCGCGGACTTGCTGTCGTCGCCGAGTGAGAGGTTGATGACGTCGGCGCCCTGGTCGGCGGCCCAGCGGATGCCGTCGGCGAGGGCCGTGCCGCGCGACTTGCGGGCCTTGGAGCGGGCCGGGTCGGAGGCTTCGAGGATCACCCGGACCGGAAGGATCTTCGCCTCCGGCGCGATGCCGAGCACCCCCTCGTCGCCTCCCGTCCCGTGGCCGCGCCCCGCGATGATGCCCGCCATCGCCGTGCCGTGCCGGGCCCAGGAACGGTCGCCGCGGCCCGCGCCGAAACCGATCATGTCCTTGCCGGGCAGCACCTGTCCGGCCAGGTCGGGGAGGCTGCCGTCGACCCCGGTGTCGACGACGGCGACGGTGATGCCCTTGCCCTTGGTGGTCCGCCACGCCTGTTCGGTGTGGAGCGCCTGCAACCCCCACTGCTGGTCCCGGATGGCATCGGCCCGGGCCGGTGCGGCGGGCAGGAGCGCCAGCGCGGTGGCGGCGCAGACCGCGCCCAGGGCACGGTGTCGGCGGGTGCGGCGGCTCATTCCGGCTTCTCCGTGAGGTCGGTGACGGCCCGGCGCAGACCGCGCTCGATCCGGTCGGCGATGCCCTTGGCCTCGTGGCCGAGTCCGGCCTGTGCCGCCGCGGTCGTCGACTTCGGGTCCATGGCCTTCGCCGCGGGCTGCGGATCGGTGACGGCGCGCCCGTCGGCGAATCCGGAGACGGCGAACACGACGACGGGCACCTCGGTCAGTACGTGGACGGTCCAGCCGGCCCGCTGCCGGTCGCCGAACCCTGCGGCGACGGTGCCCCGGACGGGGTACGTGCGGGGCATCAGGTCGGTGCGCCGGTCGAGGTGCTGGTCGGTGAAGCGGGTGCCGAGCGCCCGCATGGCCGCCTCGTCGCCCTCGGTGAAGATCATCCCGACGGTGGTGACGCTGCTGGTCGTGGCGTCGGTGTAGGTGGCCCGGAGCATCCGCTCGCAGCCGACCGGGCCGAGCGTCCTCGCCAGCAACGGGTCCAGCGCCTTCGTGCAGCCGCCGTCCGGGGCGACGGCGAGCCGGGTCCAGACCCGGTCGGCACCGCCGGGGCCCGCCCCGTCACCGGCCAGGGTGCGCGGGAAGAGGGTGTCCACGGGGACGTTGTGCCAGGCGGAACGGCCCACGGCGTAGGCGTTGCGGGCGGCGGGGTCGGCCGAGGAGTCGCTGGTGAGCCAGGTACCGGTGGCCGCACCGCCGATCAGCCCGAGGCCGAGCACGACGCAGGCCGCCGCGGCCGCGGTCCGGGCGGGGCGGCGGGTGCGGATCGGGCGCAGCCGGGTGGTGGTCTCGGCGGGCGTCTCGGGGCGCGGGCCGTAGTACGGCTGTGGCTGCCGGTACGGGTACGGGGGCGGCACGGGCGGCGGTCCCGTCCCCGGGCGCGGGGTGAGGTCCACGGCGCCGACGGGCCGCCGCCGGGTCGTGGCGGGCGGCTGCCCGGGACGGGGCGGAGCGGTGGCCGCCGGGGGCACGGGGACGCCCGGCGCGGGCGCGGGAGGCATGGGCGCGCCCTGGGCGGGCGCCGGGGGCGGGGGCGTACTCGGAGCGGGGGCCGGGGGGACGGGCCGGAGTCGGGCCGTGGTCTCCACGGGCGGGACGGCCGTCGCGGGCGGCGGGGTCGCCGGGCGCGGCGGAACGGGCGCGGCGGCGGGTGCCGGGGCCGGGTTCCGCGTCGGCTGTGCGGGCTCCGCCGGACGGACGGGCGCCGGGGACGGCGGGCTCGCGGCCGGTGCGCCTCCCTGGGCCCGCGCCGGCCCCTGGTTTCCGGGAGCGGGAGCGGAAGCCACGGGAGCGGGAGCGGAAGCCACGGGGCCCGTCTCCCGTACCGGGGGTGCCGTGTTCGTCGCCCCTGTCGGGGGAACCGGCTCCGGTTGGCGGGCGGCGGAGGCCGGGGGCATCGGATCCGTGCCCTGTGCCGGGGGCGTGGGGCGGGGTGGAACAGGAGCCCGCTGCGCCTCGGTACTCATCCGCCCCCCTGATCCCGTTCCGTACCGCGCGCGGATCGGCTTCACGGGCAGGCCCGTTCGATTGCCGCTGATTGCCGCGTGTCCGTCACTCTACGGGGTGGGGCACCCCTGGCGGGAGCAGGCCGCCCGACCCCTGATGATCTGCGCAGATCATCCCTGTGGGGGCGGGCCCGTACGCGGGCACGTGCCGTCCGGTGGCACCGGTGCGACCGGGATGCGGAACAGCCCTTACCCATCGGTACGGACGTCTGGCAAGCTGCGGCCATGACTGCCCGCGCCGCTGACCGGACCCGGTACAACCGGGCCACTGCCCACCTGGACGCCCCGATCGCCGTCGTCGATCTCGAGGCGTTCGACGCCAATGCCGATGACCTCGTCCGGCGGGCCGCCGGAAAGCCGATCCGGGTGGCCAGCAAGTCGGTGCGCTGCCGTGCGCTGCTGGAACGGGTGCTCGCGCGGCCCGGTTTCGCCGGGATCATGTCGTTCACGCTCGCCGAGTCGCTGTGGCTGGCGCGGGCCGGTTTCGACGACGTGCTGCTGGCCTATCCGACGGCCGACCGGGCCGCCCTCGCGGAACTGGCCGCCGACCCGAAACTGGCCGCCGCGGTGACGGTGATGGTGGACGACCACGCGCAGCTGGAGCTGATCGACGCGGCGCGGGCGGGCGGCCACGAGGAGATCCGGGTCTGCCTGGAGCTGGACACCTCGCTCCAGCTGCTCGGCGGCCGGGTCAGGGTCGGTGCCCTGCGCTCCCCGCTCCGCTCCCCCGCCCAACTGGCCGATCTGGCACGCTCGGTGGCGCGCAGGCCGGGTTTCCGGCTGGTCGGTCTGATGGCGTACGAGGGGCACATCGCCGGGGTCGGGGACTCGCTCGCGGGCCGGCCGCTGCGTTCCCGGGCGATCCGGCTGATGCAGGCCGCGGGCCGCCGGGAACTCGCCGCGCGGCGGGCCGAGGTGGTGCGCGCGGTCCGGGCGGTGGCCCCGGACCTGGAGTTCGTGAACGGCGGCGGCACCGGCAGCGTGCAGCACACGGCGGCGGAGCGCGCGGTGACCGAGATCGCGGCCGGGTCGGGGCTCTACGTGCCGCGGCTGTTCGACAACTACACGTCGTTCACGGCCCGTCCGGCCGCGCTGTTCGCCCAACCCGTGGTGCGCAGGCCCGGTGTGGGCGTGGTGACGGTGCTGGGCGGCGGCTATCCGGCGTCCGGCCCCGCGGGACCGGACCGGCTGCCGGTCCCGTATCTGCCGGAGGGGCTGCGCTACGACCCGCAGGAGGGGCCGGGCGAGGTGCAGACCCCGCTGCTCGGCGCCCCGGCCGACGATCTGCTGATCGGCGACAAGGTGTGGTTCCGGCACGCGAAGGCCGGTGAACTGTGCGAGCGCTTCGACGAGTTGCAGCTGATCGAGGGCGACCGGGTGACCGCGACCGTGCCGACGTACCGGGGCGAGGGCCGTACGTTCCTCTGATCCCGGAGCCGGTGCGCCGCCCGGCCCCTGACGCGCCATCGGACCGGCCGACGGCGCGTCAGGGGCCGACCGAGCTGCCCACGCCGCCGCTCGTCGCGCTGTCGCCGATCGGCCGGATGCCCTTGGTGATGGTGTCCATGAGCGGGAGCGACGGCCCGTCGGGGCCCGCGTCGAAGGCGTAGCGCACGATGACCAGCGTCTCGCTGCCGACCGTGGACGGGAAGACGAGCGACTGCACGTAACCGCCGGGCCCCTTGCCCGTTTCGACCCGCCAGCGCACCCGGTGGCCGGTGCGTCCGGCGACGCTGACGGACTCGGAGGCGAGCTCCTCGTGGGAGGTGATGCCGCCGTGGAACCGGTTGCCGATGAGGTCCTTCCCGTAGGCGGCGTCGGCCGCGGCGGCGATGTCCTGCTTGGCGAGTTCCTCGGCGGAGGTGATGTCCGTGGCGCTCGCGGTGCGGCTGGTCACCGTGCCGTGGTAGCAGTAGCGGCCGGAGTCGCCGGGGCACCGGTAGGAGTCGACGGTGCGCATCGTGAGGACCTTGTCGACGGTTCGCTCGGGCTTCTCCCAGCCGGCGGGGATCGGCAGGGTGATGCCGTTGAGCTGGTCGACGAGGACCTTCGGGTCGTCCTCGGCCGGTGAGCCCCCGGAGGACGGGGTGCCCGTCGCGGTCGCGGTCGTGGTGGGCTTCGGCGCGGAACTGGCGGGGCCGGCCTCCGGGGTGCCGTCTCCCCCGCGCAGCAGGAGCGCCCCGGTGACGGCCGCGCCGACGACGACCAGCCCGGCGACGGCGAGGGCGACGATCCGGGTGGCGCCGGGACCGCCCCTGCCGCCGGAGGCCCCGCCGGTCCGCGCGAGCGCCTCGTCGGGCGGCACGGGCTGCCCGAACTGCGGGGCGGGCGGCCCGAATTGCTGTGGAGCGGGGGCGGTCGGGCGGGTGTGCGCGGTCCATGCCGCACCGTCCCACCAGCGTTCGGTGCCCGGTATCGCGGCGTCCGGGTACCAGCCGGGCGGTGTCGCGTTGCTCATCCCCCCACTCTAGGGTTCGCCCATCGGCGGAAGTCCGCCGATCGCCGGTCCGCCACTTCTGCGTTCAGCCGCGGGACTTAAGGTGTGGTGGCCGACCATTGATCGAAAGGGAGGCGGGGCGTGGCCGGGGAGAGCGAGTTCATCGACCGTCTGTTGCCGGTGCTGCGACCCGTCCGCGCCGGGAACGGCTTCGAGGAGGCGCTGGAGCAGATCCTCCAGGTGGTCAGGCTGGAGCTGGTGCCCGGCGGCGGGCGGCTGCCGGCCGAGCGCGACCTCGCCGAGCTGCTGGGGATCAGCCGGGTCACCCTGCGCGAGGTGCTGAAGGTCCTCCAGGACCAGGGCCTGGTGGAGAGCAGGCGCGGCCGGTACGGCGGCACGTTCGTGCTGGCGCGCACCGGCAGCGCCGGCGAGGACGAGCTGCGCCGGAGGGGGGCCGCCGTCGACATCGAGGACGTGCTGCGCTTCCGCGAGGTGCTGGAGGCCGGGGCGGCCGAGCTGTGCGCCGCGCAGGGGCTCGACGACGAGGGCGCGGACCGGCTGCGCGCGGCCCTGACCGCGACCCACGAGGCGCCCCTGTCGGACTACCGCAGGCGCGACACCCTGTTGCACCTGACCCTGGCCGAGCTCTCCGGTTCCGCGTCGCTGACCACGCAGTACGCGGCCGTCCGGGCCTCCCTGAACGACCTGCTGGACTGCATACCGCTGCTCGTGCGGAACCTGGAGCATTCGCAGCACCAGCACACGAGTCTCATCGAGGCGATCCTGGACGGGGACGCCGAGGCCGCGCGTGCGGTGATGCGCGAGCACTGCGCGGGCACGGCCGCGCTCCTGCGCGGGTTCCTGGCCTGAACCGGCCTGCGGCCGGTTCGCCCCGGCCCCTTGTGCGGAGCCCCGGGGAACGCAAAGGTATTCGTGTCGACCTTTGAATTCCTGGGACCGTCCCCGCCCCGCGGGCGGCCGACCGGAGGGACCGCCGTGCCCGAACCTCTCGACCACCCCGTGCCCGAACCCCTCATCGGCATCACCACCTATCTGGAGCCCGCCGCCCGTTGGGGGGTCTGGGAGCTGCCCGCCGCCCTCCTGCCGGCCGGGTACCCGCGCATCGTCCAGCGGGCCGGCGGCCTGGCCGCGATGCTCCCGCCGGACGATCCCGGCCGGGCCGGGGCGACGGTGGCCAGGCTGGACGGGCTCGTGATCGCGGGCGGGGCCGACGTGGATCCCGGCAGGTACGGCGCGGAGCGCGATCCCGGGTGCGGTCCGCCCGCGCGGGAGCGCGACGACTGGGAACTGGCCCTGATCCGGGCCGCCCTGGAGTCCGGCACTCCGCTGCTCGGCATCTGCCGCGGCATGCAGCTGCTCAACGTGGCGCTCGGCGGCACCCTGGTCCAGCACCTCGACGGACACACCGGCCCGCCGGGCACGACCGGCGTCTTCGGCACGCACCGGGTGACGCCGGTGCCGGGCACGCGCTACGCGTCGGTGGCGCCCGAGCCGTGCGACGTACCCACCTATCACCACCAGTGCGTGGAGCGCCCGGCGCCGGGCCTGGTGATCGGCGCCCATGCGGCGGACGGCACGGTCGAGGCGGTCGAACTCCCGGGCGCCCCATGGGTGCTGGGGGTGCAGTGGCATCCCGAGATGGGTGACGACCCGCGGCTGCTGGAGGCACTGGTCGCGGCGGCCCGGGACCGGGTGCCGCGCCCGGCGACGGTCCGGACGGCGGCCGCGGACCCGGTGCCGTGACCGACGGTGCCCCGCCGGCCGCGTCGCACCTCCCCGCCGGCCATACCGCCTCGCCTCGCCCCGCCCCGTCAGCCGTCCCGCCCCGCCCTGCCGGCCGCGCCGTCCCGCCCCGTCAGGGACAGCAGGTCGCGGGCGGGGCCCGTGGGGCGGTGGCCCGAGGGCCACACCGCGCGCAGCTGGCGCCGCAGGCGCACTCCGGCGACCGGGATCTTGACCAGGCGTCGCGAGGACAGCTCCTCGCCCAGGGCGAGTTCGCTCAGGACGCACGGCCCGGCGCCGCTCTCCGCCGCGCCCTTCACCGCCGTGGTGGAGGAGAGTTCGAGCAGCGGCTGGGCGAGGCCGCCGTGCACGGCGAGGGCCGCGCCCAGCACCTGACGGGTGCCGGAGCCGTGTTCGCGCAGGATCAGCGGGGTCGCGGCGAGCTCCCCCGGCGCCAGGGGGGCGCGGCGGCGGGCCCAGGGGTGGGAGGGGGCGACCACGACGACGAGGCGGTCGTGGGCGACGACCGTGCCGTCGAGCCCCTCCGGGACGGACAGGCCCTCGACGAATCCGAGGTCGGCCTCGCCGACGAGCAGCCGCCCCGCGACGGCCGCCGAGTTCCCGGCGAGCAGCGAGACGGCGGTGTCCGGCCGTTCGGCGCGCAGTGCTATCAGCCAGCCCGGCAGCAGGTACTCGGCGATGGTCATGGAGGCGGCGACCCGCAGCCGTGAGTCCCGCCGGTCGCGCAGCGCCTGGGCGCCCGCGTCGAACGCCTCGGCCGCCTCGACGATCCTGCGCGCCCAGTCGGTGACCAGGGCTCCCGCGTCGGTGAGCCGGGAGCCGCGCGGGGAGCGGTCCAGCAGGGCCACGCCGAGCTGCCGCTCCATGGACCGGATGCGGCTGCTGGCGGCGGGCTGGGTGACGCCGACGTCCCGCGCCGCGCGCCCCAGGCTGCCGTGCCGGGCGACGGCGAGCAGGAGCTCCAGCGCCCCGAGGTCGGGGACCCGGTGGGACAGCGGGGACGGGACATGCGCTTCACCGGCCATAAAGCCAGCTTATGACCTCATAGAAGCGGACTCCCTGGTGGGGTCGTGCCCCCGCGGCAAAAATCGTTGGCATGGCCACCCTTCCGCGGACGCAGCAGTCCCCAGCCCCGTGCCCGAACCCGACCGCCCCCCGCCTGCCCTCCCTGCGGCATCTCGGTCCCAACTGGTACGCCACCGTCATGGGCACCTCGATCGTCGCGAGCGCGGGGGTGGCGCTGCCCGTGCGCGTACCGGGGCTGCGGACCGTCTGCGTGTTCGTGTGGGCGCTCTCGGCACTCGCGCTCGCGGTGTTGCTCACGGCCCGCGCCGGGCACTGGATCGCCCATCGCGACCAGGCCCGCGGGCATCTGCTCGACCCCGCCGTCGCCCCGTTCTACGGCTGCCTCTCGATGGCGCTGCTGGCCGTCGGCGGCTCCTCGCTCGTGGTGGGCCGGGATCTCATCGGGGAGTCGGCGGCCCTGGCGCTGGACGTGGTGCTGTACACGGCGGGCACGGTGATCGGTCTCGTCGTCGCGGCCGCGGTCCCGTACCTGATGGTCGTGCGCCACCGGATCGAGCCGGGGAACGCCTCTCCGGTGTGGCTGCTCCCGGTGGTGGCGCCGATGGTCTCCGCGGCGCTCGGTCCGCAGCTGGTGCCCCATCTGCCCGCCGGGCAGTGGCGGGAGGCGATGCTGCTGGCCTGTTACGCGATGTTCGGTCTGAGCCTGCTGGCCACGCTGGTGATGCTGCCGCTGGTCTTCGCCCGGCTCGTCCACCGGGGGCCGCTGCCGCTCGCGCTGACGCCCACGCTGTTCCTGGTCCTCGGTCCGCTGGGGCAGTCGACGACCGCGGTCGGCCAGATCGCCGACGCGGCGCCGGGCGCGGTCCCGGAACCGTACGTCGCGGGGTTCGGGATGTTCGCCGTGCTGTACGGGGTGCCGGTGATGGGGTTCGCGCTGCTGTGGCTGGCCCTGTCCGCGGCGCTGGTGGTGCGGGCCCTGCGCAACGGCATGACCTTCGCCATGACGTGGTGGGGCTTCACCTTCCCCGTCGGCACCTGTGTCACGGGCGCCGCGGGCCTGGCCCGGCACACCGGCCTCACGGCGTTCACCTGGCTGGCCGTCGCCCTGTACGCGCTGCTGGTGACCGCGTGGGCGGTGGCCGGGGTCAGGACGCTGCGCGGGCTGCTCGACGGAGCGCTGCTCGCAGCACCGCGGGCGCCCGCACCAGTGACGGTCCGTACCACGTGAGGTACCGCCCGTCGACGAGTGCGGCGGGCAGCGCGGGGAACGCCTCGGGTCCGTCGGTCGCGGTGAAGCGGTACGGCTCGTCGGGCAGCACCACCAGCTCGGCGCCCGCCGCGTTGAGCTCGTCGAGGGGGATGCGGGGGTAGCGTTCGGCGTGGTCCGCGTGGACGTTCTCCACCCCGAGCCGGGCCAGCAGGTCCCCGGCGAAGGTGTCGCGGCCCAGCACCATCCACGGCCTGCGCCACACGGGCACCACCGCTCGGCGCGGGGCCGAGGGGGGCGGGAGCGCGGCCCAGGCCGCCTCGGCCTCGTCCAGCCAGCGCGGCCGGGACCGGCCGCAGGCGGCCAGGACGCGCGCGAGTTCCGCGAAGGCCCGGTCGAGGGTGCGGATCTCCGTGACGAGCACCTCGGTCCCGGCGGCCCGGAGCGCGGCGATGTCGGCGGCCCGGTTCTCCTCCTCGTTGGCGAGGACGAGGTCGGGCCGGAGCGCGAGGACCGCCGCCACGTCGGGGTTCTTGGTCCCGCCGATCCGGGCGGCGGTCAGGCCGGCCGGGTGGGTGCACCAGTCGGTGACGCCGACCAGCCGGCCGGGGTCGGTGGTGGCGACGGCCTCGGTGAGCGAGGGCACCAGGGAGACGACGCGCACGGGGCCTCCGGTCAGCGGCGCGGGTCGAAGGTGGCGTCGATGTGCTCGGCGACCGAGACGACCAGCAGCCGGGTGCCGGGCTCCGTGGCCCGCCAGCGGTGCCGCACCCCGCCGGACAGGAACAGCGTGTCGCCCTCCTCCAGCCGGTACGCCTGCCCCTCGGCCTCCACCTCGACGCCGCCCCGGGTCACGTACATCACCTCGTCGTTGCGGTGCTGGAACTCCCGCCCGAGGTCGATCTCCCCGGTGAACTCCAGGGCGCTGAGCTGGTGGCGCCCGCGCACCACCCGGCGCACCCCGTCGCTCTCGCCCGCGCGCACCACGTCGACGGCGCGCGCGGAGTCCGCGGCGGCGCGCAGCTTCGCCGTGGTGGTCTCCAGGGCTTCGGCGACCAGGTCCAGGGACCGGGCGCTGGGCCGGGCCCGCTCGTTCTCGATCTGGCTGAGGAACGGCACGGACAGGCCGCTGCGCCCGGCGACCGCGGCCAGCGTGAGCCCCAGGGACCTGCGTCTGCGGCGGACCGCGGCACCCACGCGGAGTGCTTCCTTCTCGTCCATGTCCGGCTCCCTCCCGACTCGCCATCCTTCCGGTTGCCGACGTGTTACGCACACGGTTGCACAAGTCGGCCCGTCGATGAACACCGAGGCAGCGGGAAGGGGTGGGTACCGCCGTCGGCGGTACCCACCCCTTCGGGTGCTTCCGGGCCCTACTGCGGGGCCATCTTGTCCGCGATGCCCGGGTTCTTCGCCATCCAGGCCTTCACGGCCTCCTCCTCGTGGCCCGTACCGAGCTTCTGGATCTGGTTCTCCAGGCCGGCGAGCTGGTCCTCGCTCAGCTTGAACTCCTTGAACCACTTCGTCAGCTGCGGGTACTGCTTCGGGAAGTCCTTGGACGCGATGGTGTGCAGCCGGTCGCCGTCACCGAAGGCCTTCTCGGGATCCTTCAGCTTGGTCATGCCGTACTCGCTGTACGCCCAGTGCGGCGTCCAGAGCAGCACCGCGATGGGCTCCTTCTTGGCGTACGCGCGCTTCAGCTCGGCCAGCATGCCGGGCGTCGAGGAGTCGAGGACCTCGTACTCCTCGTCGAGGCCGTACGTCGGCAGCACGTTCTTCTTGAGGTTCTCCATCGTGGCGGTGCCCGGCTCGATGCCGATGATCCGGTTCTTGAACCGCGAGCCCTTGCCCTTGAGGTCGGCGAGGGACTTGACGTCCTTCACGTACGAGGGCACCGCGATCTCGATCGACGTGGGGCCGTACCACGAGCCGAGGTCGGTCAGCCGGGAACCGTACTTGTCCCAGTAGTTCTTCTGGGTGTACGGCAGCCAGCCGTCGAACTGCACGTCGATCTGGCCGCGCGACATTGCGGTGTACATCGGGCCGACCTCGAACTGCTTGAGGTTGATCCTGTAGCCGCGCTCCTCCAGGACCGCCTTCCACAGGTACGTGGCGGCGATGTCCTCCTCCCAGGGGAACCAGGCCATCTCGACGGGGCGGTCGCGCTCGTCCTTGCCGCTCTTCTTCGCGGCGGCGGCCTTCGCCCCGGTGACCGGGGTCCATCGGTCGGCGACGCCCGGGTTGGCCTTCAGCCAGGTGCGGACGGCCTCCTGCTCCTTGCCGGAGCCGGCCTTCTGGATCTCCGCCTCCAGGCTGGTGAGCTGGTCCTCGCTCATCTTGAAGTTCTTGAGCCAGCGGCCGACCTCGGGGTTGTCGGCGGAGAAGCCCTTGCGGGCCAGGGTGTGGATGCCGTCGCCCTTGCCCCAGAGGTTCTTGGGGTCCTTGAGCTTGGTGAGCTCGAACTGGTTGTACGCCCAGTGCGGCGACCAGAGCGGAACGACGATGGGTTCCTTCTTGGCGTACGCGCGCTTCAGCTCGGCCAGCATCGAGGGCGTGGAGCCGTCGATGACCTTGTACTCCTCGTCCAGGCCGTAGCCCGGCAGGATCTTGTCCTTGAGCAGGCCCGTCTCACCGGCGCTCGGCTCGATGCCGACGATCCGGTTCTTGAACCGCGAGCCCTTGCCCTTGAGGTCCTCCAGGGACTTGACGTCCTCCAGGTACGCCGGGACGGCCAGCTCCAGCGAGGTGGGGCCGTACCAGGAGCCCATGTCCTCCAGCTTGTCCTGGTACTTCTTCCAGTAGCTGGCGTGCGTGACCGGGAGCCAGGAGTCGGTCTCGAAGTCGATCTGGCCGTTGGCCATGCCGGTGTAGAGCGCGCCGGCCTCGTACTGCTTGACGTCGACCTGGAAGCCGCGCCGCTCCAGCATCTCCTTCCAGAGGAAGGTGGAGGCGATGCCCTCGTCCCACGGGATGTAACCCATGCTGATCTTCTTGCCGGCGCCGATGTCCGAACCGTCGGCGGCGGTGCCCTTGTCCGGGCCGGACGAGCCGAAGATCCCCATGCCGCCCGCGACGAGCGCGAGGACGACGACGCCGACGACCGCGACCACGGGCTGCGGGCGGTGGTTCCAGACCTTCGGGCCGCCGGCCATCGACTGCGCCTTGGCGAGCGCGCGCCGGGCGAGCGGGGAGACCTCGCGGCCCAGCGCGCTGGTCATCCGGTCCAGGTACATCGCCACGATGACGATGGAGATGCCCGCCTCGAAGCCGAGGCCGACGTCCACGTTGCCGATGGCGCGGTAGACGGCGCCGCCGAGGCCGCCGCCGCCGACCATGCCGGCGATGACCACCATGGACAGGCCCAGCATGATGACCTGGTTGATGCCCGCCATGATCGTGGGCAGGGCGAGCGGGAGCTGGACCCGCAGCAGGGTGTTGCGCCGGGTGGTGCCGAACGCCTCGGCCGCCTCGACGAGCTCGCCGTCGACCTGGCGGATGCCGAGTTCGGTCATCCGGACGCCCGGGGGCAGCGAGAAGATGATGGTGGCGATGATGCCGGGGACCACGCCGACGCCGAAGAAGATGACGCCGGGGATCAGGTAGACCATGGCGGGCATGGTCTGCATGAAGTCCAGGACCGGGCGGGTGACCGCGCTGACGGCCTTGGAGCGGGACGCCCAGATGCCCAGCGGCACGGACAGCACCAGCGCGATGATGGTGGCGACGAGCACCAGGGTGACGGTGTCCATCGCCTCGTCCCACAGCTCGACGGAGTCGATGAGGGCGAATCCGACGAAGGCGAGCGCGCCCGCGAGCAGACCGCGCAGCCACCAGGCGATGACGGCGACGATGCCCGCGAAGAGCAGCGGGGCGGGGGCGGAGAGCACGGCGGCTATGCCGTCGAACATGCCGCTGACGACGGAGCTGATCGCGTCGAACAACCAGGCCAGGTGGGCCTGCAGCCAGTCGACGGCCGAGTCGACCCAGTCACCGAGAGGGAGCCTAAACACTGGCCACCTTCTTCAGGTCGGCCGGGGCGTCCTTCGGGGCCTCGGCGGGGGTCATCGGTTCGCCGAGGACGGCGAGCAGCCGGGCGCGCGGGACGACGCCGACGAGCTTGCCCCCGGCGTCGGTCACGGCGACCGCGACCCCGCTCTGCGAGCAGGGCGTGAAGAGCTCGGCGATCGGCGTGGACTCGGTGACGGTGGCCGGGGCGGCCGCGATCACGTCGGCGGCGGTGCGCAGCTCCTTGCCGTCGTCCGTGCTGGTGCCCATGACGGTGTGCGGCTCGGCCATGATGGCCCCCGCGGTCAGCACCCGGGTCCGGTCGACGTCCTGGGTGAAGGAGGCGACGTAGTCGTTGGCCGGGGTGACGAGGATGTCCTCGGCGGTGCCGAGCTGGACTATCCGCCCGTCGCGCATCACGGCGATGCGGTCGCCCAGGCGCATGGCCTCGTTGAGGTCGTGGGTGATGAAGACGATCGTCTTCTTCAGCCGCTTCTGCAGTTCGAGCAGCTGGTCCTGCATGTCGCGGCGGATCAGCGGGTCGAGCGCGCTGAAGGACTCGTCCATCAGCAGCAGGTCGGCGTCGGTGGCCAGGGCGCGGGCCAGGCCGACGCGCTGCTGCATGCCGCCGGAGAGCTCGTCGGGCCAGGACTTCTCCCAGCCGGCGAGACCGGTCAGCTCCAGCGCCTCCGCGGCACGCTTCTCGCGTTCGGCACGCGGTACGCCCTGTACTTCGAGGCCGTACGCGGCGTTCTCCAGCACACTGCGGTGGGGGAAGAGCGCGAAGTGCTGGAACACCATGCTGATCTTCGAGGACCGGACGTGGCGCAGCTCGGCGGGGGCCAGGGCGGTCAGGTCCTGCCCGTCGAACAGCACGCGTCCGGCGGTGGGCTCCAGAAGTCCGTTGAGCATGCGCAGCAACGTGGACTTGCCGGACCCGGACAGACCCATCACGACGAAGATCTGCCCCGGCTCGACGGTGAACGAGGCGTCGATCACCGCTGCGGTCGTTCCGTCGGCGCGCAGCTCGTCGCGGTCGGCACCGTCCTCGAGCCTTCGCACTGCTTGATCGGGTCGTCTGCCGAACACCTTGTACAAGTGCTCGGCCTGCAGCCTTGACACATACACCTCGCGGGTTGAACCGAAAACGGTCTGCCACCCCCTCCGGCAGACCGTGGAGCGACGCGGATCCGGTCCGCACGGCACGCGCATTGGTTGAAATCGCGACGTGATCCGCTCCGGCTGCGCGCCTGCCCCCGCTTATCCAACCCAAACACAAGAGTGACCCAGGTCATATTTGCATGATCGGTTCCATGGTTCGCCCTCCCCGGCGTCCGCGGCGGGCGGTGTCGGTGGGGTGCGGCATCATCGGGGTGTGACGCGACGCCTGATGCTCCTCGACACCGCTTCCCTCTACTACCGCGCCTACTTCGGGGTCCCCGACTCGGTGCGCGCCCCGGACGGCACGCCGGTCAACGCCGTGCGCGGCCTGCTCGACTTCATCGCCCGCCTGGTGCAGGACCACCGGCCGGACGACCTGGTCGCCTGCATGGACGCCGACTGGCGGCCGCACTGGCGGGTCGAGCTGATCCCCTCGTACAAGGCGCACCGGGTGGCGGTGGAGACCGCCGAGGGGCTGCCCGACGAGGAGGAGACCCCCGACACCCTGGGCCCGCAGGTGCCGGTGATCGAGGAGGTGCTCGACGCGCTCGGCATCGCCCGGGTCGGCGTCGCGGACTACGAGGCGGACGACGTGATCGGCACGCTCACCGGCCGGGCCACCGGGCCGGTGGACATCGTCACCGGCGACCGCGACCTCTACCAGCTGGTCGACGACGCCCGCGGGGTGCGGGTCCTCTACCCGCTGAAGGGGGTCGGCTCGCTCCAGCCGACGGACGGGACGTGGCTGCGGGAGAAGTACGGGGTGGACGGCTCCGGGTACGCGGACCTGGCCCTGCTGCGCGGCGACCCGAGCGACGGGCTGCCGGGCGTCCCCGGCATCGGCGAGAAGACCGCGGCGAAGCTACTGGACGCCTTCGGCGATCTGGCCGGGATCATGGCCGCCGTCGACGATCCGGGGTCGGCGCTCACGCCGTCGCAGCGCAGGCGGCTCGACGAGGCGCGGGACTACGTGGCCGTCGCGCCGAAGGTGGTCCGGGTCGCGGGCGACGTGCCCCTGCCGGATTTCGATCCCGCACTGCCCGCCGCGCCGCGCGATCCCGCCGCACTGGAGGAGCTCGCGAAGCGGTGGGGGCTGGGCGGTTCGCTGCAGCGCCTGCTCTCCACTCTGCCCGGATGAAGTGCTAGCTTAGGTAAACCTAAGTAATCGGAGCAGGGAGAACCTCGTGGCAGAGCGACCGGCGCGGCAGGCACCCAAGGCGCAGGGGGCGCAGGTGCTGCGCACCGAGCGGATCACACCTCACATGGTGCGCGTGGTGTTCGGCGGCGAGGGCCTCGCCGACTTCGAGCTCTCCGGGTGCACCGATCATTACGTCAAGATCTGCTTCGCCCCCGAGGGCGCCGACTACCCGCACCCCTTCGACATGGCCCGCATCCGCGAGGAGCAGCCGCGGGAGCTGTGGCCCACGACCCGTACGTACACGGTGCGGTCCTGGGACCCGGCCGCCCGCGAGCTGGCGATCGACTTCGTGGTGCACGGCGACGAGGGGCTCGCCGGGCCCTGGGCGGCGCGGGCCACGCCGGGCGAGCAGGTGACCCTCCTGGGGCCGGGCGGGGGCTACGCCCCGGACGCCTCGGCGGACTGGCACCTCCTGGTGGGCGACGAGAGCGCCCTGCCGGCCGTCGCGGCGGCGCTGGAGCAGATGCCCGCGGGCGCGGTGGTGCACGCCTTCGTCGAGGTGGCGGACGCCGAGGAGGAGCAGAAGATCGTGACGCCCGAGGGCGTCGGGGTGACCTGGCTGCACCGCGGGGAGCGGCCGGTCGGCGAGGCACTGGTCGCGGCCGTGCAGGAGCTGGAGTTCCCGGCGGGCGACGTCCAGGCGTTCGTCCACGGCGAGGCCGGTTTCGTCAAGGAGATCCGGCGCCACCTGCGCCTGGACCGCGAAATCCCGCTCTCCCGGCTGTCGATATCGGGCTACTGGCGGCTCGGCCAGAACGACGACGCCTGGCGCTCGGTCAAGCGCGAGTGGAACGAGCAGGTGGAGCGCGAGCAGGAGGGCGCCGCGTAGGCCCCTCCGCCGGACCGGGACCGGGCGGGTCCCGCCCCCGTCGCCCCCGTACGTGTGCCCCGGCCCCGGCCGGGGCACACGCGCGTCGGGACGGGACCGGGACGCGGGCCGTCATCCCCCGGCAGCCGCCCCCGTCCCGCCCCCGCCATCCGCACCACCTGCGCCATCCGCACCACCAGGGCCCCCACCGTCCGCGCCCCTCCCGCCCCCGTACGCGCGCGCCGAGGCGTCCACGTGCGCGAGCCGCCGCAGCGCGCCGAACATCGCCTCCCCCAGCACCGTGCCCACAACCACGCTCTCCACCAGGTCCTCGCGCGCCACCCGGCGCCCCACGTAGTCGAGGTCGGCCCGCGCGACCGGTTCGGCGGCCGCCGCGTAGGCGTCGAGCAGTTCGACGAAACCGCCGTGCCCGGCCCGCCTCAGCGCGACGATCACCTCGGCCAGGGACTCACCGGCCGGGCCGGCCGCGTCCGCCCGCCAGCCGCGCCGCTCCACCAGTTCCGCCACCTCGTCGCGGGCGTCGTCCAGTTCGGGACCGGGATCGTCGCCCGCCGACTGGGCGAGGCGCTTCGCCGCGAAGCCCAGCACCTTGTGCACCGGCCGCTCGGGGTCGTCGATCACCCGCAGCACATCGCCGATGGCCGCCAGCGAGAGCCCGCCGACGTCCAGCAGGGCGCGGATCAGCCGCAGCCTGCGCTCGTGCCCGTCGTCGTAACTGGCCTGGTTCGGGCTGGTCAACTGCCCGGCCGGCAGCAGCCCTTCCCGTACGTAGTACTTGATCGTCGGTACCGGGACCCCGGACCTGCGGCTCAACTCTCCGATGCGCACCGCGCGTTCATCCTTCCGCTCTTGCCAACCCCCGGAGCCATCATAGATAGTTCCACTATCGGATAGCAGAGAGTACCGCTATCCATAATTCCCTGGGGGTTCCATGTCTTCCCGGCTCTTATCCGCCCCGCTCCTGCCCTCCTGGCGTTCCTGGCACCGGCCGTTGGTGCTCTTCGCCGCGGCGATGACCGTCATGTCGGTCGTCTCGGCCGTGGGGCTGATGGTCGACGACCGGGTTCTCGCGGGCGCGGCGATATGGTTCAAGCCGTTCAAGTTCGCGGTTTCGTTCGTCGTGTACGCGCTCGCGCTCGCCTGGATGCTGACGCTGGTCACCCGTGGCCGGCGGGTCGGCTGGTGGACGGGCACGGTGGTCGCTGCGGCCTGCCTGGCCGAGATGGCGATCATCACCGGTCAGGTGATCCGCGGGAAGCGCAGCCACTTCAACCACGCCACGCCGTTCGACGAAGCGCTGTTCAACGCGATGGCCGTCACGGTCGTCGTCCTGTGGACCGGCACGCTGGTCATCGCGGTCCTGCTGCTGCGCGCCCGCATGGCCGACCGCGCCGCCGCCTGGGCGATACGTTCGGGCGTGCTGCTCGCCCTGGTGGGTGCCGCCTTCGGTTTCCTGATGACACAGCCCACCCCCGAGCAGCGGGCGGCCGGAAACCTGGACACCGCCGACGTGATCGGCGCCCACGCCGTGGGCGTACCGGACGGCGGCCCGTCGATGCCGCTCACCGGCTGGTCCACCACTGGCGGCGACCTGCGCATACCGCACTTCGTCGGGATGCACGCGCTCCAGTTGCTGCCGCTCCTCCTGCTCGTCCTGATCTCCCTCGCCCCGCGTTTCGCGCGACTGCGCGATCCGCGGGTCCGGCTGCGGCTGGTACAAGTCGCCTCGGCGTCGTACGCGGCACTCGTCGCGCTCGTCACCTGGCAGGCGCTGCGCGGCCAGCCCCTGGTCCACCCGGACGGCGCGACGCTCGGCGCCGCCGCCCTGCTCGTGGCGACGACCGCCGCCGGCGGCCTGCTCGCCCTGCGGACGGCCCGCGCGGACCGGCGGCCGCGGTCCGGCCCCGCCCCGAAGCACCACCCCGGCCCGAATCCCGTTCCCGACCCGAAGTCCGATTCCACGGAAACGAAGGAGCTCGTGACATGACCGGTGCGCTCTTCGAGATCTCGTTCCTCCTGGCGGCCCCCTTCTGGCTGCTCATGATCCTGGCGCCCGGCCTGCGCCTCACGGCCCGCGTCGCCGCCTCCCCCTTCACCGTGCTGCCGGTGCTGGCGGTCTACCTGCTCATGGCGCTGCCCGTCCTGCCCGAACTCTGGGACGCGGTGCGCAGCCCCGACATCGACACCTTCCGCGACCTGACGGCCCTGGCGAACGGGGCCGGGGCGGTCTGGGCCCAGGTGATCGCCTGGGATCTGCTGCTGGGCCAGTGGATGTTCCTGGAGGGGCGCCGACTGGGGATCTCCCCGTGGGCGATGGGTCCGCTGCTGGTGCTGACGATCCTGCTGTCGCCGTTCGGCCTGCTGGTCTTCCTCGTCCTGCGGGCGGTACGGGGGCCGAGGGCCCGCACCGGGAGCGGGGAGCCGGACCGGGCCGCGCTCCGCGCCCCGGCCGGATGAATACCCTGACCGGATGAATTCTGTGAGCGGGACGGACCGGCACGACCGGGTGGCGGGCGCCCTCGTCGGATCGGCGGTGGGCGACGCGCTCGGGGCGCCGTTCGAGTTCGGCCCCGCCGGTGTGTACACGGCCCGCTTCCCGGACGGCGTCGGCACGATGTGCGGGGGCGGGGGCTGGGACCCGGGCGAGGCCACGGACGACACCCAGATGGCCGTTCTGGTCGCGGAGTCCCTGCTGGAGCGCGGCGGACTCGATCTCCCCGACGTGTTCGACCGATTCCGCCGGTGGGCGGCGGCCGAGCCGAAGGACATCGGGCTGCAGACCGAGCAGGTCCTGACGGACGGCGCGCCCTGGGACCTCGCCGCCGCGCTGCACTTCCAGGTCAACGGACGTGCGGCGGGCAACGGTTCGCTGATGCGGGCGGCCGGCTCCGCCGTGTACTTCGCGCCCCTGGGACAAGCGGCGACCATGGACGCGGCGCGCCGGATCGCCGCGCTGACCCATGGCGACCGGGCCGCCTGGGAGGGCACCGCCGTGCTCCACGAGCTGCTCCGGGTGGCGCTCGACGGGGGCGATCCGCTCGGGGCCGTACCCGCCGCCCTGGAGCTGGTGCACGAGGACCACCGCGGGCGCTGGGCCGTCGTCCTGGCGCCGGACTGGCACCCGGACGCGGCGACGGAGTTCAACGGCGCGGTGTGGCCCTGCCTGGGCACCGCGCTCTGGGCGCTGCGCACCGGCCGCACGTACGAGGAGGCCGTGGCGGCCGCCGTCGACGTGGGCGGCGACACCGACACGGTCGCGGCGGTGACCGGCGGCCTGGCGGGTGCCGTGCACGGCTTCGGCGCGATCCCGCCCCGCTGGACGGAACCCCTGCACGTACCGCTGCCGGGGTACGGGGGCCGGGTGCTGGGCACCGCCGACCTGGTGGACCTGGCCCGGCGGCTGGACGGGGCCGCCCCACGCGATTCCCGCGGACATTGACCGGCCCAGAACCTACACATAAGGGGCATATAAGAGCAGAATGACAGAGCAGGCTGTTCATCACACGGCACGTGGTGGCGGTGCTGCACGAGGGAAGGAGACGAACCTCATGACAAACCTCTCGCACACCGGCCGTGACATGGCCAGTCACCCCGATGTCTCCGAAATGCGCGATCGTTATGCCCGCATGCTCGGCGGCCGCGATGTGGCCCTGGTGGACGCGCCGGTGTTCCTCGCCGGTCTCTACTGCGCCATATCGCCGTGGGTGCTCCACTTCACGGCGAGTCAGCCCACGCTCGCGACGCACAACCTGATCATGGGTCTCGCGATCGCCGCCCTGGGCCTCGGGTTCACCGCCATGCCCGAGCGCATGTACGGCCTGAGCTGGGCCATCTGCGCCATGGGGGCCTGGACGATCCTCTCGACGTGGATCGTCGGCAGCAGTCCCGACCTCGGCATCGTCCTCAGCAACGTCATCGTCGGCGGCCTGACCGTGCTGCTGGGACTGGTCTGTGCGGGCGTGTCCATGAAGAGCGGCAGCCGCACCACCTGAAGCGGAGGCCGCCCGGGAGCCGAAAGCCGAAATGGGAACCGGCCGGAGCGGCAACCGGCCGGAGCAGGGACCGTCGACCGGTCCGCGCGGAGCGGACCGGTCGACGGCCGTGCGGCACCGGGGGCCCCGCAGAACACCCCGGCCCGTCCGGCGCCTCGTGCGGCACTCGCGAAACGGGCCCCGCCCCGCGGGGAGACCTCACCCCACGGAGCTGTACGCCACGACCCCCCGCAGCACCGCGTCCACCGCCTTGTGCGCGCTGCGCGCCACGGAGCTCCCCTCCCTCGGCGCGGCGGCCGCGATCTGTCCCAGCACGTCGATCACCTGCTTGCACCACCGCACGAAGTCCCCCGCCGGCATGTCCGCCTCGCCGAGGACTTCGTCCAGCGTCCGGCCCGACGCCCACATGTAGACCGCCCAGGCGAACCCCAGGTCGGGCTCGCGCTGTCCGACCCCCTCCGCCTGGTTGATCTTGAAGTCCTCCTCCAGGGCGTCGAGCCTGCCCCAGATCCGGACCATCTCGCCCAGCGCGGTCTTCGCCGGTCCCGACGGCAGCTTGGGCGCCACCGCGTCGTCGGCCTGCCGCGCCTCGAACACCAACGCCGATACGCACGCCGCGAGTTCGGCGGGGTTCAGGCCCTCCCACACCCCGGCCCGCAGGCATTCGCTCGCCAGCAGGTCCAGTTCGCCGTAGAGCCGCGCGAGGCGGCGCCCGTGCTCGGTGACCTCGTTGCCCCGCAGGTAGTCGAGTTCGGTGAGCAGCGCGACGATCCGGTCGAAGGTGCGGGCGATCGTGTTCGTCCGCCCCTCGATCCGTCGCTCCAACTGCTTCGTGTCCCGCTGCAGTCGGTGGTAGCGCTCGGCCCACCGCGCGTGGTCCTCGCGCTCGTCGCACCCGTGGCAGGGGTGCGCCCGCAGCTCCGCCCGGTAACGGGCGATCTCCCGGTCGTCGGCCGCGACGGACCGCCCCTTGCGGTGCCGCTCCGGCACGATGTGGCCGGCCTTGGTCCGCAGCGCGGAGGCCAGGTCGCGACGCGACTGCGGCGAGCGCGGGTTGAACGACTTCGGCACCCGCATCCGCTCCAGCGCCTCCACCGGCACCGGGAAGTCGATCGAGCCGAGCCGCTTGACCTGCCGCTCGGCCGTCAGCACCAACGGCCTCGGCCCGTCGTGGTATTCGAGCCCGCGATGGCCGTGCCCGTTGGTCCGCCCGGCGGGCAGCCCGGGGTCGAGGACCAGTGCCAGCCCGGCGAACTTGCCGGTGGGCACGTGGATGATGTCACCGGGCTTGAGCTTCTCCAGCGAGGCCGCCGCGGCCACCCGCCGCTGCGCCGCGCCCTGCTTGGCCAGTTCCGTCTCGCGGTCCTTGAGCTCGCGGCGCAGCCGCGCGTACTCCTCGAAGTCGCCGAGGTGACAGGTCATGCCCTCCCGGTAGCCCGCCAGTCCCTCCTCGTTCCTCTGGACCTGGCGGGAGATGCCGACCACCGACCGGTCCGCCTGGAACTGCGCGAAGGAGGTCTCCAGCAGCTCGCGCGAGCGGTGCCGCCCGAACTGCTGCACCAGGTTGACGGCCATGTTGTACGAGGGCCGGAAGCTGGAGCGCAGCGGGTACGTGCGGGTGCCCGCCAGGCCGGCCAGCGCGCCCGGGTCCATGCCGCGCTGCCAGAGCACCACGGCGTGGCCCTCGACGTCGATGCCGCGGCGCCCTGCCCGCCCGGTCAGCTGGGTGTACTCGCCGGGGGTGATGTCGGCGTGCTGCTCGCCGTTCCACTTGACGAGCTTCTCCAGCACCACCGAACGCGCGGGCATGTTGATGCCGAGGGCGAGGGTCTCCGTGGCGAAGACGGCCTTGACCAGCCCGCGCACGAAGAGTTCCTCGACGACCTCCTTGAACGTCGGCAGCATGCCCGCGTGGTGGGCCGCGATGCCCCGCTCCAGTCCTTCGAGCCACTCGTAGTAGCCCAGGACGTGGAGGTCCTCGCCGGGGATGGAGGCCGTGCGCTCCTCGACGATCTCGCGGACCAGCCGCCGCTTCTCCTCGTCGTTGAGCCGCAGTCCGGCGTGCAGGCACTGCTGCACGGCGGCCTCGCAGCCGGCCCGGCTGAAGATGAACGTGATGGCGGGGAGCAGCCCTTCGGCGTCCAGCCGGTCGATGACCTCGGGCCTGGCCGGGGTCCAGATCCGGCTGCGCTGGCGCCGCTCGCGCTCCCGGTCCGCCTCGCGCACCATCTTGCCGCGGCGGCGCTCGCGCGGGTTGTACCCCCGCTGGTTCTCCATCCGGGCCAGCCGGACGAGATCGGGGTTGACCTCGCGGCGTCCGGTGCCCCGGCCGCCGTGGTCGGTCTCCTCCTCGAAGAGGTCGTACATCCGGCGGCCCGCCAGCACGTGCTGCCAGAGCGGCACGGGCCGGTGCTCGGAGACGATCACCTGGGTGTCGCCACGGACGGTGTCCAGCCAGTCGCCGAACTCCTCGGCGTTGGACACCGTCGCCGACAGCGACACCAGGGTCACGGAGTCCGGGAGGTGAATGATCACTTCCTCCCAGACGGCGCCCCGGAAGCGGTCGGAGAGGTAGTGCACCTCGTCCATCACCACGTAGCCCAGGCCGCGCAGCGCCTGCGAGCCCGCGTACAGCATGTTCCGCAGCACCTCGGTGGTCATGACGACCACCGGGGCATCGGCGTTGACACTGTTGTCGCCCGTCAGCAGGCCGACCTTGTCCGGTCCGTACCGCTTGACCAGATCGGTGAACTTCTGGTTGGACAGGGCCTTGATGGGCGTGGTGTAGAAGCACTTCCGGCCCTGCGAGAGGGCGAGGTGCACGGCGAATTCACCGACGATCGTCTTGCCCGACCCCGTGGGGGCGGCGACGAGTACGCCCTTGCCGGCCTCCAGGGCCTCACAGGCCTCGATCTGGTAGGCGTCCAGATCGAATTCGTACAGCTCGCGGAAGGGTGCGAGTGCGGTGGCCTGCTCGGCGGCACGGATCCGAGAAGCCTGGTATCGCTCAGCTGGTGAGAGGTCCTCTGTCATCGTGCTTTCGAGACTACCCGCCCCCTCTGACAGCAGGCGCGATCTTTAAATCCCGCCGGAGGGACCCGGCGCGAGCACCCGTACCGCGCCCGGCACGCAGTGCGCGGTGAGCGGCAGCGCCCCGAGCTGCTCACCGTCCGCGTACGCGGTGACACCGGCCGCGGCCAGCTCGACGGAGGAGACCCGGTGCACGGTGACCGCGGGGTGGCCGAGGTGCGTTCCCTTGTAGACGCGGGGAAAGACCTTGAGCAGGGTGGTGCGGCTGCAGTTCCCGACGACGGTCACGTCGAACAGCCCGTCGTCCATGACGGCGTCCGCGCAGATCCGCATGCCCCCGCCGTACGTGGAGCCGTTGCCCACGGCGATGAGGGTGGCCTCGATCTCCCGCACGGGGCCGCCGTCCAGCCGGATCCGGTACGGGATGGGCCTGAACGCGGCGAGTTCGGCGAGGATCGCGAGGTCGTACTTGAACCGTCCGCCGACCCAGCGCATCCGGTTGCCGCGGTCGTTGACCCGGGAGTCGAAGCCGGAGGCGAGCACGGAACCGAACCACCGCTCGCCGACCCGGCCGAGGTCGATCTCGCGCACGGCACCGCCCTTGAGCAGTTCGGCGGCCAGCCGCCCGGCGGCGGAGGGGTCCCGTATCGGCGTCCCGAGCGCGCGGGCGAAGTCGTTCCCGGTGCCGACGGCGACGATCCCGAGCGGGGTCCGCGTCCCGGCGACGGCCTGCAGGGCGAGGGACATCATGCCGTCCCCGCCCACCGCGACCAGTGCGCCGGTCCCGTCCGCGACGGCCCGGCGGGCCCTTCGCAGGGCGTCGTCGGCGTCCTCGCCGAGAACCGTGCGGACGGAGAATCCGGCGTCCCGCAACGCGGAAGCGGCCGGCTGCGCGGCATGCGCGCCCCGGCCGCTTCCCGCGGTGGGATTGACGAAAAGGGTGATCTCGCTGGTCACCCGGGGACCCTACAAGGTCAGGTGATGTCGTCGTAACCGTTCAGCCGGTCACGGTCCGAGTTCGCCTGCGAGGGCAGCGACCGGGGGGACGAGACCGGTTCGATCTCACCGATGTCCTCGGGGGTGAGGTCCAGGTCCGACGCCTCGTCGTCGGCCGGGCCCGCCGCCGCGATCCGCGCCTTGCGGCGGTCGTTGAGGAGCGCGATCGCCGTGGCCACGAAGTAGAGCACCCAGATCGGTACGGCGAGCCCCAGCATGCTCACCGGGTCCGTGCTGGGAGTGGCCACCGCGGCGAAGACCGTGATGCCCATGATCATGCCCCGCCACCAGCCCAGCATCCGCTTGCCGGTGATGACCCCGCCGAAGTTCAGCATGACGAGCAGCAGGGGCAGTTCGAAGGAGAGGCCGAAGACCACGACCATGCGCGTGATCAGGTCCAGCAGTTCGTCCAGCGGCAACTGGTTGTCGAGGTCCTCCGGCGAGAACTCCAGCAGCACCCGGGACATCGTGGGCAGGGTCTTGTACGCGAAGAAACCACCCGCGAGGAAGAGCGGGAAGCCCGCGCCGACGAAGGCGAGGGAGTACTTCTTCTCGTGCTTGTGCAGCCCCGGGGCGACGAACGCCCACAGCTGGTAGAGCCAGAGCGGCGAGGACAGGGTGATGCCCGCCATCAAGGAGACCTTGAGGGCGAGGGTGAACGGGGTGAGCAGACCGTTCAGAACGATGCGCGCACAGGTGCCGTCTTCCTTCTTCGCGAGTTCGGCGAAGCTGGATTCACAACCGACCGCCTTCAACACGGGGTTGGTGAAGACCTCGATGATGTCCTTGTAGAAGAACGCGGCCACGATCGTGACGACGACGATCCCGAGCAGCCCCTTGGCCAGCCGGTTACGCAGCTCACGCAGGTGCTCCACCAGGGGCATGCGGCCCTCTGGGTCCGTCTCCTGCTTGCGGGCAGACTTGAGCAACCCACGTCCTCATCTCGTGCAGCAGGCCCTCATGATCAGGGCGCCTGCGTCGGCCCGTTTCTTGTCAGCGCTTGGTCGAGTCGGTCGGCTCCGCGACCGGACGCGAGCTGGTCACGTCGCCGGGGGCGGCCTTGATCGTGCGCTGGGCGGTCTGGTCCTGGGCCGCGTCGTTGGCGGCCGGCTCGGCCGGGGTCGCCGACGGGGAGCCCTCGGACTTCATCGCCTTGGCTTCGCTCTTGAGGATGCGGGCCGACTTGCCGAGCGAGCGAGCCATGTCAGGAAGCTTCTTCGCGCCGAACAGCAGAATGACGACGACGAGGATCAGGATGATCTCGGGAGCGCCAAGCTTTCCGAACATATGCGTGTACCTTCTCACCGAGGCAGCAGGGGCGGGCGGATCGAACCTCGGACCGGACGTCCGACCTTCGTACTGTCAGCGATCGTATCCCGCAGGAGTAAACACAGGGCAATACCCACGCATCCTTGCGGTTACGGCCCATGCCTCGCTCTCCGGGCCGCTTCAGCAGCGTACCCCTCCGGCCCGAGAAACTGGAGGCCGCGCCCGTCCCGATCCATTCGCCCTGCTCACAGGGCGAATGGGAGCCGACGGAGCACCCGGGGCGCGGGGTCCGTCAGCGCAGCGCCTCGCCGGTGGCGGCCAGGTCGGTCGCCGCCCTTTCGAGGTCCTCCGCAGCCCGGTTGATGCGCTGGGTGGTCAGCGTCACCTGGCGCCCGAGGCGCTGGGTTTCGACGAAGACCTTGACGGCCAGCACGCCGAGGACGGCGATGCCGAGAAATCCCAGGGCGATGGCGAGCATGGGCCAGAACATGCGCAGAGCCTCGATGTGTCTAGGGGGCGGAGTCTCGGAGCCGGTGCGGCGGGAGGCGTTCCGGTGACGGATGTGGAGGGCGGGGCCGGGGTTTTCGTCACGCCCTAGGTGTGGAGGCGCAGCGTCCGGACCCCGCCGCCGGTGAGGAGTTCGACTATCCGCTCCCCGGCGGGCTTGCGCACGGCCGTGCCGCACCGGGGGCAGGTGAAGGAGTAGAACGTCGTGCGGCGGCTGGCGCCGACGGCGAGGCGCAGGGCGCCCGCCGCCAGCTCGAACCGTTCGCGGCAGTCCGGGCAGGCGGCCCTGAACCGCACGGACTCGGGCACCACCACGGTCGGAACGTCCGACACCACGGACATATGACTCATGTCTCCCTCGGTATCCGCTCAGGCCGGGCCGTCGTACGCGGCGAGCGCCGCACGGGCCGCCTCCCGCGCGCTTTGTGCCAGTTCCGGTGGGGAGACGATGCGGCCCTCCCCGCCCAGCCGCAGCGCGAGTCTGCGCAGCGAGGCCGGATCGGGGGTGCGCAGGGTGATGCGGAGCCCGCCGTCGGGCAGTTCCTGCGCGCTGTCGTGCGGGTAGTACTCGGCGACCCATCGGCCGCCGGGGCCCACCTCGACCACGACCTCGGGGTCCTCGGCCGCCGGGTGGACGAGCCCTTCGGACAGGTCCCGCAGTTCCAGCTCGGGCGGGGCGGCCGGTTCGTCGAGGAGCCGGATCTCGGCCACCCGGTCGAGCCGGAAGGTGCGCCGGTCCTCGGAGGACCGGCACCACGCCTCCATGTACGTGTGCCCCACGGCGAACAGCCGGATCGGGTCCACCTCGCGCTCGGTGAGTTCGTCGCGGGCGGGCGAGTAGTAGCGCAGCCAGAGCCTGCGGCGCTCGGAGATCGCCCGGTCGACATCGGCGAAGACGCCGCCCTCCGACTCGAAGGTGACCGAGAGCCGGGAGCTCGCCGCGCCCGTCTCACCGGCCGCGGTCTCCAGCTTCGCGGTGGCCCGCAGCAGCGCCTGCCGGTCGCTCTCGCGCAGCCCGGGCAGCGTGGCCACGGCGCGGGCGGCCACCAGGAGCGCCGTCGCCTCGTCGGCGGCGAGCCGCAGCGGCGCGGCGACGTCGTCCGGGTTGTGCCACCAGATGCGGTCGCCGTCGGTGTCGATGTCCAGCAGGTCCCCGCCGCGGAAGCTCGTCCCGCACATGGGCAGGACGTCGAGGTCCGAGATCAGCTCGTCCTCGGTGATCCCGAAGGCGCGGGCCACGTCCTGGACGTGGGCGCCGGGGCGCTCGCGCAGGTACGTCACCAGGGAGAGCATCCGGCGGGTCTGGTCGATCGCGTTCGTCGCCATCAGTACGCTCCTCCCCCTCAGTCCTTGGCCACGGCGCGCAGCCGTTCCACCACGTCGGCCCGCAGATCGGCGGGTTCCTCGACGACCACGTCCGGGCCGAACTCGACGAGCCAGGCGTCCAGACCGTGTCCGTACGGAATCTCCAACTCGTCCCACCCGTTCCCGAGTTCCCGGACCGATACGGCGCGCGAGCGCAGCGGGTAGCCGGCTCCGGTGCGCAGCCTGATCAGCGCGGTCCTGGTCGCCGTCTCCCCCGCCCAGCTCTCGACGGTCTCGCGGACGGTCACCACGTCGGGCACCTCCCTGGTGAACGCCCCGGCCCGGGAGCGGACCCGGCCGGTGATCCGGGAGAGCCGGAACACCCGCTCGGCCCCCCGGTCGCGGTCCCAGCCGGCCAGGTACCAGTGGCCGCGCCAGCATTCCAGCGTCCACGGTTCGACGTGGCGCTGTTCGGAGCGGGCCGCGTTGCCCTTGCGGTAGTCGAAGATCACCGGGCGGCGGTCCCGGCAGGCCAGCATCAGCGGTTCGAAGGCGGCCTCGCGGACGGGGATGCGCGGTTCGAGGGCGCTGTGCACCTCGTACGTCTCCTCGGTCTCCGGCATGCCGGCGGCCCGCAGTTTCTGCAGCGCACCGCTGGCGGCACCGGCCAGCCGGGCCTGCTGCCAGACCTTGGCGGCCAGTCCGAGCGCGGCGGCCTCCTCGGCGTCCAGCGTGATCGGGGGCAGCCGGTTGCTGTCCCGGCGGGCGAGGTACCCGGTGTCGCCGTCCAGGTTCTCCACGGTCTCGATGACGAGGCCGAGCTCGCGCAGATCGTCCTTGTCGCGCTCGAACATCCGGTTGAAGGCGTCGTCGGAGCCCGCTTCCAGGTAGGCCTCGATGGATCCGCGCAGCTCGCGCTTGCTGAGCGGGCGGCGGGTCCCCAGCAGGCACAGCGCCAGGTTCATCAGCCGCTCGGCCTTGGCAATCGCCATCGGCGCCCTTTCTGTTTCGCTCTACGACGGTCGACCGTACCGCTCCGCGCTGTCCGGACAAAAGCGAGGGCCCGTGCCTCTCGGCACGGGCCCTCGCATCGCGTGGATGCGGATCAGACGGCGACCAGGTCGCAGACGAAGATCAGCGTCTCGCCGGGCGCGATGCGGCCGCCACCGGCGCCGCGGTCGCCGTACGCGAGGTGCGCGGGAATGATCAGCTGGCGACGGCCGCCGACCTTCATGCCCTGCACGCCCTGGTCCCATCCGGCGATGACCTGACCGGCACCGAGCTGGAACTCCAGCGGGCCCCCGCGGTTCCAGGAGGCGTCGAACTCCTCCCCGGTGGAGAAGGCCACGCCCACGTAGTGGACGGAGACCGTGGCGCCGGCCTCGGCGACCGCGCCGTCGCCCTCCCAGATGTCCTTGATCTCCAGCTCGGCCGGCGGCTCGCCACCCGGGAAATCGATCTCGGGCTTCTCGATGCTCACTGACTTGCTCCTCTTGATGATGAACTGGGCAACCGGGACAGTCTTACATCTTCGCCAGCAGGTCCACCGCGAAGACCAGCGTGGACTTGGCGGGGATGGTCTGCTGGGCCTTGTCGCCGAAGCCCTGGTCCGGCGGGATGACGAGCAGCACCCGGCTGCCGATCTTCTTGCCGACCAGACCGTTCTTCAGGCCCTTCAGGGTGACCTGGGCGAGCGGGAAGGTCTGGGTCTTGCCCGCCGCGTAGGTGCTGTCGAAGGTCTTGCCGTCCTTCCACGTCAGCCCGACGTAGTTCACGACGACGCTGTCGGTGTCCTTCACGACCTCGCCCTCGGACTCCAGGACGTAGTTGGAGACCAGCTTCTTCGGCGGGTCGCTCTTGGCCGGGATGGTGACCTTGGGCGCCTTGCCGTCCGTGTTGGTGCCGACCTTCGGAAGGTCGATGTTGTCCTGGGCGACCTCGGTGCCCTTGGCGGAGGCCGGGATCTGCGTCGCCTTCAGGACGTCGACGACGAAGACGAGCGTGGCGTTGGGCTTGATGTCGCCCTGCCCCCGGTCCCCGTAACCGAGGTCCGGCGGGATGACCAGCTGGACCCGGCTGCCGACCTTCTGGCCGACGAGTCCCTTGTCCCAGCCCTGGATGACCATGCCGGCGCCGAGGGTCAGGTCGAACGGCTGCTTGCGGTCGAAGCTGTTGTCGAACGGCTTGTCCGAGTCCCAGGACTGGCCGAGGTAGTTGACCTGGATCGCGTCGCCGTTCTTGAGCGTGGCGCCGTCGCCCTTGCTGACGACTCTGGTCTTCAGCTCCTTGGGCGGGTTGCCCGTGCCCTTGGCCAGGGTGGGCTTCTCCCCGAACTTCGCGCCCGCGGTGATCGCGGGGAAGCCGTCCTTCGACGGGGCGGAGGCGGAAACTGAATCGGAAGCGGAGCCCTTCTCGTCGCCGCAGCCCGCTGCCAGCAGCAACAGGGGGACGACGAGAAGGCCGGCAAGTCGGCGCACTGGTTCCTCAGATCTCAGACGGCACGTTTGGTTGGGTCCCCGACACTCTAGGGCGTACGCGGGGCCCCGTACGAGGAACGTACGGGGCCCCGCGTCGCGTCGTCGGCCGGGCTTCTCCCGCGCCGGTTCACATACCCGCGATCAGCTTCTCGACACGGTCGTCCACCGAACGGAACGGGTCCTTGCACAACACGGTGCGCTGCGCCTGGTCGTTGAGCTTGAGGTGCACCCAGTCGACGGTGAAGTCCCGCCGCTGTTCCTGCGCCCTGCGGATGAAGTCGCCGCGCAGCCGCGCCCTGGTCGTCTGCGGGGGCACGGACTTGCCCTCGAAGATCTTCAGGTCGTTGCAGACGCGGGCGGCCTGTCCCTTGCGTTCCAGCAGGTAGTACAGACCGCGACGACGGTGGATGTCGTGGTACGCGAGGTCTATCTGGGCGACCCGCGGGTGCGACATGGTCATGTTGTGCTTGGCCCGGTACCGCTCGATGAGCTTGTACTTCATCACCCAGTCGATCTCGGTCTCGATCCGGTCGAGGTCCTCGGCCTCGATCGCGTCGAGCGTACGGCCCCAGAGCTCCAGCACCCGGGCGACCGTGCCGGTGCGGATGCCGCGGCGGTCGACGAAGTCGACGGCCTTCTCGTAGTACTCGCGCTGGACCTCGATGGCCGACGCCTCGCGGCCGCTGGCCAGGCGCACCTTGCGCTGCCCGGTGGTGTCGTGGCTGACCTCGCGGATCGCCCGGATCGGGTTCTCCAGCGTCAGGTCCCGCATCACCGTGCCCGCTTCGATCATGCGGAGCACCAGGTCGGTCGCACCGACCTTGAGCAGCATGGTCGTCTCGGACATGTTGGAGTCACCGACGATGACGTGGAGGCGGCGGTACCGCTCCGCGTCCGCGTGCGGTTCGTCGCGGGTATTGATGATCGGACGGGAACGCGTCGTCGCGGAACTGACGCCCTCCCAGATGTGCTCGGCACGCTGGCTGACGCAGTAGACGGCGCCCCGGGGGGTCTGCAGCACCTTGCCCGCGCCGCAGATCAGTTGCCTCGTGACGAGGAAGGGAATGAGGATGTCCGCGAGCCGGGAGAATTCACCGTGCCGGGCCACCAGGTAGTTCTCGTGGCAGCCGTAGGAATTCCCCGCGGAGTCGGTGTTGTTCTTGAAGAGATAGACGTCGCCCGCGATTCCCTCCTCGTGCAGGCGGCGTTCGGCGTCGACGAGCAGACCTTCGAGAATGCGCTCACCGGCCTTGTCGTGGGTGACCAGTTCGGTCAGGTTGTCGCATTCGGGGGTTGCATATTCCGGATGCGATCCCACGTCGAGGTAGAGGCGGGCGCCGTTCCGCAGAAAGACATTGCTGCTGCGGCCCCATGACACAACACGGCGGAAGAGGTAGCGCGCCACTTCGTCAGGGGACAGTCGGCGCTGTCCCCTGAACGTGCACGTGACGCCGTACTCGTTCTCCAGCCCGAAAATGCGGCGGTCCATGACTGAACATTACGCCTGATGGCCTGAGCTGAAACCGGGTTCGACAGCACCGTTTCGATCATTTTCCGATCCCTGTACTGCAACTGCGGTGCGGCCGGGAACTGCCAGTACCCGTCCGGTGGTCAGCAGAACGAGGAGTGCCGCCACTCCACCGGCCGCAGCGACGGCGAAACTCCACGCCGTGCCGCCCAGCTCGACGGCCGGGCCGGCCACGGCCGTTCCCACCGCGGCGCCCACCCCGAACGTCGTCACCAGCCAGGAGAACGCCTCGGTCACGGTGCCCCGCGGGGCGTGCCGGTCGACCACGATGAACGAGCAGGCGATCGCGGGGGCCAGGAAGACCCCGGCCAGTGCCGCCAGCGCGGTCATGGCGACCACGCCCGGCGTCAGCATCAGCGGCAGGTAGCCCAGCGCCAGCAGGGCGACGATGACCCGCAGCCGGCGCTCCGGGGCCCCGGCCCACTGCCGCGCCCCGTACACCGCGCCGCCGATCAGGGCGCCCAGCCCGAGGGCGGCCATCAGCCAGCCGTACACCGACTCGCGGCCGTGGTCGTCGGCGTAGGCCACGCCGGCCACCGTGATCGAGCCCAGCGCCAGCCCGACGAAGAAGAACGAGCCGAGCAGCGCCAGCAGCCCCGGCGAGCGCAGCGCGCCCAGCCAGTGCGCCTCGCGGGGGGCGGAGCGCCAGGTGCGGGACGGCTCGGAGAGGACGACGGAGAGCGCCCCCAGCACCCCCAGCACGTTGATGACGAGCAGGGCCGCGGCGGGCGACCAGAGCGAGACGAGCACCGTGACCAGGAGCGGGCCCAGGGTGAACATGACCTCCTGGGCGACGGCGTCCATGGCGTACGCCCGGTGCACCCGGTCCTCGCCGCCCAGGACGCTCGGCCACAGGGCCCGCAGGCCGCCCTCCAGCGGCGGCGTGAAGAGTCCGGCCACGACGACCGCCCCGTAGGCCAGGGGCAGCGAACCGAGGCCCACCGCGGCCAACAGGACCATGCCCAGCGCCGAGACCACCGAGGCCGGCAGCTGGACGCGCGGCTGGCCGTACAGGTCCACGGCGCGGCCCAGCAGCGGCTGGCCGACGGCGGTGGACAGCCCGTACACGGCCGCGAGCGCGCCGGCGAGGGTGTAGCTGCCGCCCTCGGCCCGGGTGAAGAGCACGATCGCGATGTGGCCGGTACCGCTCGGCAGCCGTCCCAGCAGGGTCCCCGCCAGCAGCCGCGCGGCGTGTTTCGCCCGGAGGATGTCCAGATATCCCGCGGCCATGTTCCGTCGCCCCTCTCCCTCGGGCGCTCTTCGGCCACCCAGAGGTTTTACGTATAACTTCGAGGCTCATACGTACCATGTGCCCAGTCCGCAGGTCCACCGCACAGCGCCTGCCCCGATCGGCCGGGAGGCCCGAGTGACCAGCGCACCACAGCCCGTACCGACCCGGCCCACCAGCCGCGACGTCGCCCGGGCCGCGGGCGTCTCGCAGGCCACCGTCTCCCTCGTGCTCGGCGGCAAGTGGCGGGGCCGGGTCTCCGCGGCCACCGCGGAGCGCGTTCGGCACACCGCCCACGGGCTCGGCTACCGGCCCAACCTCGCCGCCCGCAACCTCCGTCTCGGCCGTACCAGGACCGCGCTGCTGGTCGTCCCCGCGCTCACCAACGAGTTCTTCGCCCGTGTCTACACGGGGGCCGCCGCGGTAGCCGCCGAACACGATTTCGGGGTGGTCCTCTACCCGTCCCCCGAGGGCACCGGCCCGGCCCGGGACCCCTTCGCCTCGGCGAGCGCCTCCCTGGACGGCGTGATCGCCTCCTCCATGGCCGCCGGCGCCCTGGACGCGCTGCGCGGTGCGGCCCTGCCGCTGGTCATGATCGACAGCGACCCGGCGGACGGCGGGGTCGCGGCCCACGTCAATCTCGACGTCGCCGACGGCATGCGCCAGGTGGCGGAGCACCTGCTCGCCCTCGGCCACCGCCGCTTCGTCCACCTCGCGTCGGCGGTCGACTCCTGGACCTTCGTGGTGCGCGGCCGGGCGTTGCACGAGACCCTGCGGGCGGTCCCCGGCACCTCGGTGCGGACCGTCCCCGCGGCACTCGACGTGCACGCGGGCCGTACGGCGGCCGAGCAGGCCCTCGCCGCCCCGGGGCCCCGGCCCACCGCCATCGTCTGCGACGACGACATCCTGGCCGCGGGTGCCTGCAAGGCCGCCCGCAGGCTGGGTCTGCGGGTGCCCGGCGACCTCTCGGTCACCGGCTTCGACGACCTGGCCCTGGCCACGGCCGTCGAGCCGGAGCTCACCACCGTGCGGCTGCCCGCCGAGCAGGTCGGCGAGCGCGGCATGGCGGCCCTGCTGGCGGTCCTGGACGACCGCCCGGCCGAGCCCGGCAGCCTGCCGGTGCGCCTGGTCGCCCGCGGCTCCTCGGCGGCCGTCCGCCCATGACCGCGCCCCGGCCCGCCGGGAGGCGGACCGGGGCGTGCGTCACCGCGACGGGCTACTTCTCGGAGGACTCCACGTCCCCGCCGGAGTCGGCGGATCCGGTGGTGTCCGTCGGGGCCGCGGCGGCCCCGTCCTCGGTGTCGGAGGGGGCGTCCGTCGGCGCGGAGCCGCCGTCCGCCTCCAGCAGCCGCGCCAGCTGCCGCCCGACGATCCGCTTGAACTTGCGCTGCTGCGGCCGCGTACGGTCCAGGACCGCGACCTCCAGCCGCTCGGCGGGGATCTCCCGCTCGCTGCCGTTGGGGTCGCGCGACAGCGCCTGCACCGCCAGCTTGAGCGCCTCGGCCAGCGTCATCCCGTCCCGGTGCCGCTGGTCCAGGAAGGTGCTGATCTGCTCGGCGTTGCCGCCGACCGCGACCGAGCCGTGCTCGTCGACGATCGAGCCGTCGTGCGGCAGCCGGTAGATCTGGTCGCCCTCGGGCTCGGTGCCCACCTCGGCGACCACCAGCTCCACCTCGTACGGCTTCTCGGCCGCACTGGAGAAGATGGTGCCCAGCGTCTGTGCGTAGACGTTGGCCAGCCCACGGGCCGTCACGTCGTCGCGGTCGTAGGTGTATCCGCGCAGATCGGCGTAGCGCACGCCGCCGATGCGGAGGTTCTCGTACTCGTTGTACTTGCCGGCGGCGGCGAAGCCGATCCGGTCGTAGATCTCGCTGAACTTGTGCAGCGCGCGGGACGGGTTCTCGCCGACGAACACAATGCCGTCGGCATACTGCAGCACAACCAGGCTGCGACCACGGGCGATGCCCTTCCGGGCGTATTCCGCCCGGTCGGCCATGGCCTGCTGGGGTGAGACATAGAACGGCGTCGACACCGGTTATCCGTCCCTTTCTGTCAGTGACGAGAGCATCGAAGAGGCAGCGGAACGGTGGTCAGAGCAGCGCGGCGCGCGGGCCGTCGGGCTGCTCCATCCGGCGTTCGAGGACCGAGCGGGCGACCTCGGAGGATTCCGCGTCGTCCAGCCTCCGGTAGCCCTCGTCGGTGATGACGGTGACGATCGGATAGATCCGCCGGCCCACGTCCGGACCACCGGTCGCCGAGTCGTCGTCGGCCGCGTCGTACAGCGCCTGCACGACCAGGGTGAGCGCCTCCCGCTCCGTCAGGTCGTCGCGGTAGAGCTTCTTCATGGAGCTGCGGGCGAAGACCGATCCCGAGCCGGTGGCCGCGTAGCCGTGCTCCTCCGAGCGCCCGCCGGTCACGTCGTACGAGAAGATCCGGCCCTTCTCGCGGTCGATGTCGAAGCCGGCGAAGAGCGGCACGACGGCGAGGCCCTGCATGGCCATCCCCAGATTGCTGCGGATCATCGTGGAGAGCCGGTTCGCCTTGCCCTCCAGCGAGAGCTGGGCGCCCTCGACCTTCTCGAAGTGCTCCAGCTCCAGCTGGAACAGCTTGACCATCTCCACGGCCAGTCCGGCCGTGCCGGCGATGCCCACCGAGGAGTACTCGTCGGCCGGGAAGACCTTCTCGATGTCGCGCTGTGCGATCACATTGCCCATGGTCGCCCGCCGGTCACCGGCCAGGACCACCCCGCCGGGGAACGTCACCGCGACGATGGTCGTCCCGTGCGGCGCCTCGACGGCTCCCTGCAGCGGCGGCAGGTTGCGGTTGCCCGGGAGCAGCTCCGGGGACTGGTCGGACAGGAAGTCCATGAACGAAGAGGATCCCGGCGTCAGGAAGGCAGCTGGTAGACGCCCGGTGCTACGAGTGTTGGCTTCCACGCGTTTCCCTCCAGGTAAGCGACGGCCCCGAACCGGAGGTCGGGATCGTCTCCCAACTCGCCGACGGCCGAATTGCAGTTGATGCGGTTACGCCACGGACCCTACCCGTCCCGTGGCGGTGATCCACATGAACCGCGGGGGCGGCTGCACGGCTCGCGGTGCCGCTTGTGGCCGCGCGGTACGGGCCGACCGGCCCGTACCGCGCGTACCGCCTTCCACTCCCCCGCGTTCACACTTATGAACTACTGACCGCCCTTTTGAACGAACGAACGCACGAAGTCCTCGGCGTTCTCCTCGAGCACGTCATCGATCTCGTCCAGGACCGAGTCGACGTCGTCGCTCAGCTTCTCCTGGCGTTCCTTGAGGTCCTCGGACGCCTGCGCGTCCTGCGCCTGCTCCTCGACCTCCTCGGTGGAACGCGTCGCCTTCTGCTGTCCGCCGCCGGTGTCCTTGGTCGCCATATAGCTCACCCCGCTCGGTTCGAAGCACTTGATCAGACCCTACCCACGGGCTCCGACATCGGCCCGGTACTTTCCTCAACGTCCGGGGGTCATCCCGATGATTCCCCGATCCCGGCCCTTTCAGCCGCCGGACAGCACCTGGACCAGCTCCTCCGCCGTGCGGCAGCGGTCCAGGAGGTCCTTGACGTGCTCACGGGTCCCGCGCAGCGGTTCCATGGTGGGCACCCGCTGCAACGAGTCGTGCCCCTGGAGGTCGAAGATGACCGAGTCCCAGGAGGCCGCGGCCACGTCGTCGGCGTACTGCTCCAGGCAGCGGCCCCGGAAATAGGCCCTGGTGTCCTCCGGAGGCTTCGTACGGGCCTTCTCGACCTCGGCCTCGTCCAGCAGGCGCTTCATCTTCCCGCGGGCCGCCAGGCGGTTGTAGAGCCCCTTCTCGGCCCTCACGTCGGCGTACTGGAGGTCCACCAGGTGCAGGCGCGCCGCGTCCCAGTCCAGGCCGTCGCGGTGGCGGTAGCCCTCCATGAGCTCCCGCTTGGCGACCCAGTCCAGCTCGCCGGACAGGCTCATCGGGTCGTTCTCCAGCCGGTTGAGGGTGTCCTCCCAACGGGCCAGGACGTCCTTGGTCTGCTCGTCGGCGTCCGCCCCGTACCGCTCCTCGACGTACTTGCGACCCAGCTCGAAGTACTCCATCTGCAACTGGACCGCCGTGAGGGTGCGGCCGCTGCGCAGCGTGACGAGGTACTGCAGGGTCGGGTCGTGGGAGACGTGGTGCAGGGTGCGCACCGGCTGGTCCACCGCGAGGTCCACGTTGATGAAGCCGTCCTCGATCATGGACAGGACCAGGGCGGTGGTGCCGAGCTTGAGGTAGGTGGAGATCTCCGAGAGGTTCGCGTCGCCGATGATCACATGGAGCCGGCGGTACTTCTCCGCGTCGGAGTGGGGCTCGTCGCGGGTGTTGATGATGGGGCGCTTGAGGGTGGTCTCCAGGCCGACCTCGACCTCGAAGTAGTCGGCGCGCTGACTGATCTGGAAGCCGTGCTCGTGGCCGTCCTGGCCGATTCCCACGCGCCCCGCCCCGGTGACCACCTGGCGGGAGACGAAGAACGGGGTCAGGTGGCGCACGATGTCGGAGAACGGCGTCTCCCGCTTCATCAGGTAGTTCTCGTGCGTGCCGTAGGAGGCGCCCTTGTTGTCGGTGTTGTTCTTGTAGAGGTGGATCGGCTGGGCACCGGGCAGCTGGGCCGCCCGTTCGGCCGCCTCGGCCATGATCCGTTCGCCGGCCTTGTCCCAGAGGACGGCGTCCCGCGGATTGGTGACCTCCGGGGAGCTGTACTCCGGGTGCGCGTGGTCGACGTAGAGGCGGGCGCCATTGGTGAGGATGACGTTGGCGAGACCGATGTCCTCGTCGGTGAGCTGGCTGGAGTCGGCGGACTCGCGCGCGAGGTCGAAGCCCCGCGCGTCCCGCAGCGGATTCTCCTCCTCGAAGTCCCAGCGGGCACGGCGCGCCCGGTGCATCGCCGCCGCGTAGGCGTTGACGATCTGGGACGAGGTGAGCATGGCATTGGCATTGGGGTGGCCGGGGACGGAGATCCCGTACTCCGTCTCGATGCCCATTACTCGACGTACGGTCATGCGGCCCTCCTTGCCCGGCGGCGCTCCCCTCGGGGGGCGGCGCTCAAATACCGCTGCTTGTCGGTGCGCGTGCACGGCCCGCCCACGCGCTGCGCGACCGGGCGGTATGCAAGAGCCTAGAGCGCCGCTGTGCCGACGGGGAGATCAATTACGTCATTGCCGCGGTGTCGCGCGAGCTGTCCGGAAAAGCAACCGGCTGCGGATGCCCGGGCCGGGCATCCGCAGCCGGACCGCGCTCTACAGGTACTGGCCGGTATTCGCCACCGTGTCGATGGAACGGCCGGTGTCCGCGCCCTGCTTTCCGGTGACGAGCGTGCGGATGAAGACGATCCGCTCGCCCTTCTTGCCGGAGATGCGGGCCCAGTCGTCCGGGTTGGTGGTGTTCGGCAGGTCCTCGTTCTCCTTGAACTCGTCCACGCATGCCTGGAGGAGGTGGGAGACCCGAAGGCCCTTCTGTCCCTGTTCGAGGAAGGCCTTGATGGCCATCTTCTTGGCCCGGTCGACGATGTTCTGGATCATCGCTCCGGAGTTGAAGTCCTTGAAGTACAGGACTTCCTTGTCGCCGTTGGCGTACGTGACTTCGAGGAAGCGGTTCTCCTCGGACTCGGTGTACATCCGCTCGACGACGGACTGGATCATGGCCTGCGCCGCCGCCTCCTTGGAGCCGGTGTGCTCCGCGAGGTCGTCCGCGTGCAGGGGCAGCGAAGGCGTGAGGTACTTCGCGAAGATGTCCTTCGCGGCCTCCGCGTCCGGACGCTCGATCTTGATCTTCACGTCGAGGCGGCCGGGGCGCAGGATCGCGGGGTCGATCATGTCCTCGCGGTTGGAGGCGCCGATGACGATGACGTTCTCCAGGCCCTCGACACCGTCGATCTCGGCGAGCAGCTGGGGGACGATGGTGTTCTCCACGTCCGAGCTGACACCGGACCCGCGGGTGCGGAAGAGGGACTCCATCTCGTCGAAGAAGACGATGACGGGAGTGCCCTCGCTCGCCTTCTCACGAGCACGCTGGAAGACCAGTCGGATGTGCCGCTCGGTCTCGCCGACGTACTTGTTGAGGAGCTCCGGACCCTTGATGTTGAGGAAGTAGCTCTTGCCCGCCGGCTGGCCGGTGACTTCGGCGACCTTCTTGGCGAGGGAATTGGCGACGGCCTTGGCGATGAGCGTCTTGCCGCAACCGGGCGGACCGTAGAGCAGAATGCCCTTCGGCGGCCGCAGTTCGTGTTCCTTGAAGAGGTCGGGGTGGAGATAGGGGAGTTCGACCGCGTCCCGGATCAGTTCGATCTGGTCGCCCAGACCACCGATCTTGTCGTAGTCGATGTCCGGCACTTCTTCGAGGACGAGTTCCTCGACCTCGCTCTTGGGGACCACTTCGTAGACGTAGCCCGACCTGGGTTCGAGCAGCAGGGCGTCACCGGGGCGGATGGTCATGTCCAGCAGCGGCTCGGCGAGCCGTACCACCCGCTCCTCGTCGGTGTGCCCGATGACCAGGGCCCGCTCGCCGTCCTCAAGGACTTCCTTGAGGGTGACGATGTCCCCGGCCCGCTCGAATTCCATGGCGTCGACCACGTTGAGCGCTTCGTTGAGCATGACTTCCTGACCGCGCCGGAGGTCGTCGAGCTCAACGCTGGGACTGACGTTCACCCGGAGTTTCCGGCCTCCGGTGAAGATGTCGCAGGTGCCGTCCTCATTGCCCTGCAGAAACACACCGAATCCGGCCGGCGGCTGCGCGAGCCGGTCGACTTCTTCCTTGAGGGCCACGATCTGGTCGCGGGCCTCACGGAGTGTGTTGGCGAGCCGCTCATTCTGCGCGGACACGCCCGCCAGGTTGGTCTGCAACTCGACGATCCGCTCTTCGAGAATCCTCGTATGGCGCGGAGAGTCGGCGAGCTTACGTCGCAGGACGGCGATTTCCTGCTCGAGATAGGCGACCTGGCCGGCTGGGTCTTCGGACCCCCGTCCGGGCCGGATGCCGCGGTTGATGTCGTCGTCGTGGGCTGCCACGGTCCTCACCTCCTCCAAGGGGAGCTGGACGCTTCCTGACCCTACCTGGGTGGGTGATGATTGAAACCCCTAGATCACAAAGACTGCGGGGTGTGTCCGATCTTCACCCTTGCGTTCCCCCTCGTGTACAGGGGAATACCCACCCTTCAACATCGGAAAGCGGCCAGTTGTATCGTCGAACCGTCCAACACCCGTCGGGGCTGGCTTCTTTTGGTTCGGATACGCAGGGAACGGCAGGAGAAATGACCGTGCAGCAGGACGCGCCCAACGGTGGCGACGCACAGGATCTGGAGGTCTGGATCGATCAGGACCTCTGCACGGGAGACGGCATCTGCGTCCAGTACGCCCCCGAGGTGTTCGAGCTGGACATCGACGGCCTGGCGTACGTGAAGAGCGCCGACGACGAGTTGCTGCAGGACAGGGGGGCGACGACGCCGGTGCCGCTGCCGCTGCTCCAGGACGTCGTCGACTCGGCCAAGGAGTGCCCGGGCGACTGCATCCATGTGCGTCGCGTTTCGGACAGGGTCGAGGTGTACGGCCCCGAGGCCGCCTGATCCGGTGGATCGGGCCCCGGGGGCACGCGCGGTGACCGCTCAGGCACCGGCCGGGGCCGGGACGGTGGCACGGACGAACGCGCCGCCCCGCCACTGCCACGTGACCTCTTCCCTCTGGTCGGGGCAGCAGCGCGGCACCTCTGTCGAGGAATAGCCGAGCAGAGTGGCGGAAATGATTCCCTCACGCACCCCGAAATCACCGACGCTCATCTTCTGACCGGGGTCCACCAGGGTCGCCACGACCCGGGGTGTGGCCCCGGTCCCGTTGGTGAGGACGTAGACGCCGCTGGGCGGGGTGCCGGAGCCGGCCGCGCAGTGGACCACGGCGACGGTCTCGGGGCGTGCGTCGCCGTCGAGATCGCCGGTGGCCTGCTTGGCCACGGTGCTGTCCAGTCCCGCGCAGTCCAGGGGGAAGGTCGCCCGCGCCGGGTCGGGGGCGGTGACGGCCGGTGTGCCGTGCTGCGTCGCCGTGCGGTGGGGGGTGGAGGCCGATGCCGAGGCCACGGGGTCCGGCTGGAGCGCGCCTGCGGCCGCTATGACGGCGGCCATGGCCGTCGCGGTGGCGAGCCAGTGCAGCGGCTTGGTGTCGGTGTGCGCGAGGTCCGGGAGCTCGGAGGTCTGCACGCGGGATGTCTCCTGTGGTTCCTGTGGTTGGAGGATGCCTGGACGGGCGGTGCGCCGGTGGGTCTTCTGCGGTGGCGTGGGTGGGCCAGCATCGTGCCACACCTCACAGGGCGGAGGAACGGTGGGGTCGGTACGGATCCGGACCCGCGGGGCGGTTGCCCCCACGGGCGGTTGCCCCCCGGACAACGAAGAGGCGCCGCCGTCCGGTTCCCGGGTCGCTCCGGGAACTCGGCGGCGGCGCCGGTGCGTTGTGGCGGGTCGGCCCTGTACGGGTCAGCCGCGCGACGAGGAGCCGCTCTGGCTGCCGGGACCGTCGTAGTCCTCGCCGTAGGCGCCCTTGGCGGGCCGGCGACGGCGCAGCGGGGGCTCCACTCCGTCGGCCAGGCGGCGGGCGGTGACGAGGAAGCCGGTGTGGCCGATCATGCGGTGGTCCGGGCGGACGGCCAGGCCCTCGACGTGCCAGTTGCGGATCATCGATTCCCAGGGCTGCGGTTCGGCGAAGCAGCCGATCTCACGGATGGACTCGACGGTCCGCGCGAGCTGGGTGGTGGTGGCGACGTAGGCGCAGAGGATGCCGCCGGGCACCAGCGCCTTGGAGACGGCCTCCAGGCACTCCCAGGGGGCGAGCATGTCGAGGATGACCCGGTCGACGTCGGTGTCCGAGAGGTTGTCCTGGAGGTCGCCGACGGTGAGCTGCCAGGCGGGGTGCGGCTCGCCGAAGTAGCGCTCCACGTTCTGCCGGGCGATCTCGGCGAAGTCCTCGCGGCGCTCGTAGGAGTGCAGCATGCCCTGGTCGCCGATGGCGCGCAGCAGGAAGGTGGAGAGCGAGCCGGAGCCGACACCGGCCTCCACGACGCGGGCGCCGGGGAAGATGTCGGCGAAGGCCAGGATCTGCCCCGCGTCCTTGGGGTAGACCACGGCGGCGCCGCGGGGCATGGACAGGACGTAGTCGGGGAGCAGGGGGCGCAGCGCGAGGTAGGCGACGTTTCCCGTGGTTCGGACCACACTGCCCTCGGGGGCACCGATCAGCTCGTCGTGCGGGAAAGAACCCTTGTGGGTGTGAAAGTTCTTCCCTGCTTCGAGCGTGAAGGTGTAGTGGCGTCCCTTGGGGTCGGTGAGCTGGACCTGGTCCCCGACCTTGAAGGGCCCGCGTCGGCGGGCGGCACCGGTCGGTTCAGACATGTGACCAGCGTACCGGTGTTTCCCCGGCCTCCGACCGCGAGCCAGGGGCGGACGGCGGGCGTTCAGGCGGCGGGCCGGGCCAGCGCGGCGACGAAGGCCCGCTCCACGTCGGCCGTGGAGAGCACTCCGTAGATCTCGCCGGTCTCCTCGACGACGAGGTACTCGGTCGCCGGGGTGGCCTTGAGCCGGTCCAGGAGTGCTTCGCCGGACAGTTCGGCGGAGACCCGCATGCCTTCGGTGAGGTCCTGGGCGAGGCCGCCGACGGCGACCCAGGGGCGGCGGTGTTCCGGCACGGAGACGATGGCGGTCTCGCGGACGAGGCCCTTCGGCTCGCCGTGGCCGTCGACGACGACCAGGGCGCGGGCGCCCGCCTCGTTGGCCCTGCGCAGGGCCTCGGAGAGCGGGGTGTCCGCCTCCACCGGAACGGCGCGGCGGGTAAGGGTGCGGGCGCGCAGTTCGGGGAGGTGCTCGCGCAGCCGGGCCATGCGCAGGCTGTTGCCCGCCCCGGTCCAGATGATCGCGGCGAGGATGGCGGCGAGCAGCGCGTCGGTGACGGTGTCCATGCCGCTGAGCTCGGCGGGGTCGTTGCCGAAGGACCCGCTGTGGGTGAGCAGCGGCAGGCCGATCAGGGTGACGACGGCGAGGGCGCGGCCGACCCAGGCGGCGGCGACGGTGCCGCTCATCGGGCGTCCGGTGATCTTCCATACGACGGCCCGGAGCATGCGTCCGCCGTCGAGCGGGAGGCCGGGCAGGAGGTTGAAGGCGGCCACCAGGAGGTTGGAGATCATCAGGCCGGCGAGCAGGACGCCGGGCACGGTGCCGGGCTCGACGAACATCATCCCGACGTAGAACAGGCCGGCGAGCACCAGGGAGAGCAGCGGGCCGACGAAGGCGAGCAGGAACTCCCGGCCGGGGGTCTCGGACTCCTTCTCGATCTCGGATACGCCGCCGAAGAACTGGAGCTGGATGCGGCGCACCGGGAGCTTGTAGCGCAACGCCATGACCGTGTGCGCGAGTTCGTGGACGAGCACGGAGGCGTAGAAGGCGATGGCGAAGAAGAGGGAGACCAGGTAGCGCGCCGCGCCGAGCTCCGGCAGCACCCGGTCGAGCTGCCCGCCGAAGACCCAGGTGATCAGTGCGGCCACGAGGAACCAGCTGGGCGCCACGTACACGGGCACGCCGAAGGGGCGGCCCATGAGAAGGCCGCCTCCGGGCTCTTCGGGGCGCTGCGGCCGGCCTCCGTCGGGGCCGGTCCCGGGTGCCGTTCCCCCGGCACCGGGCTGCGGCCGCCCGCTGTCGCCGCTCTCGTCCACGGGGTCCCTTCGGTCGGTGCCCTGCGGCACGGTCATGCAGTGTTCGAGGGTGTGTGGTCGATGGTATGCCGCCGACTGTCGGTGGCGGGTCGTAGGGTCTTCGACATGACCTCCCTGTCGCGGTCCCCCCAGCCGCCTTCGTCCCTTTCGCCGTCGCGGGCGAGCGATTTCATGCAGTGTCCGCTGCTGTACCGCTTCCGGGTCATCGACAAGCTGCCGGAGAAGCCCAGCGAGGCGGCTACCCGGGGCACGCTGGTGCATGCCGTGCTGGAGCGGCTCTTCGACAATCCCGCGGCGGAGCGCACGGCCGGCCGGGCCACGGCGCTGGTGCCCGGTCAGTGGGACCGGTTGCTGGAGTCGAAGCCGGAGCTGGCCGAGCTGTTCGCCGGGGACGCCGGGGGCGAGCGGCTGGCGCGCTGGCTCTCGGAGGCGGAGAGCCTGGTGGAGCGGTGGTTCTCGCTGGAGGACCCGACGCGGCTGGAGCCCGCCGAGCGGGAGCTGTTCGTCGAGACGGAGCTGGAGTCCGGGCTGCGGCTGCGCGGGGTGATCGACCGGATCGACGTCGCGCCGACGGGCGAGGTCCGGATCGTCGACTACAAGACGGGCAAGGCACCGCGTCCGGAATACGCGGAGGGCGCGCTGTTCCAGATGAAGTTCTACGCCCTGGTGATCTGGCGGCTGAAGGGCGTGGTGCCGCGCCGGCTCCAGCTCGTCTACCTCGGCAGCGGGGACATCCTGACGTACGACCCGGTGGTGGCGGATCTGGAGCGGGTGGAGCGCAAGCTGCTGGCCCTCTGGGACGCGATCCGGCTGGCCACGGAGACGGGCGAGTGGCGGCCCCGGCCGACGAAGCTCTGCGGCTGGTGCGACCACCAGTCGGTCTGTCCCGAATTCGGTGGCACTCCCCCGGTGTATCCGCTGTCGGTCCGCCCGCCCGAGTCGGAGCCGGAGGGGCAGGGCAGAATGGATCCGGTCCGTGCTGAGGCCGGCCGGCCTGCGGCCCCCGAAGGACCCTGAAGGAGACCCTGTGGCTATCCGCGTCCTACTGGTCGACGATCAACCGTTGCTGCGCACCGGCTTCCGGATGATTCTGGAGGCGGAGGGGGATCTCGCGGTGGTGGGCGAGGCCGGTGACGGCCTCCAGGCTCTCGACCAGGTGCGGGCGCTGCAGCCCGATGTGGTGCTGATGGACATCCGCATGCCGCGGATGGACGGTGTGGAGGCGACGCGCCAGATCACCGGTCCCGGGCGGGACGGCCCGGCGAAGGTGCTGGTGCTGACCACGTTCGACCTCGACGAGTACGTGGTGGAGGCGCTGCGCGCGGGGGCCAGCGGCTTCCTGCTGAAGGACGCCCCGGCCAATGAGCTGGTGCAGGCCATCCGGGTGGTCGCGGCGGGCGAGGCGATGCTCGCCCCGAGCATCACCCGCAGGCTGCTCGACAAGTACGCGGACCACCTGCCGTCCGGCGAGGATCCCGTGCCCGACACGCTGCACACGCTGACCGACCGCGAGGTCGAGGTGCTGAAGCTGGTGGCCCGCGGTCTGTCGAACGCGGAGATCGCCGCGGATCTGTTCGTCAGCGAGACGACGGTGAAGACGCACGTCGGGCACGTGCTGACCAAGCTGGGGCTGCGCGACCGGGTGCAGGCGGCCGTGTACGCGTACGAGAGCGGTCTGGTGCGCCCCGGCGCCCAGTGAACGTGCCGCCGCCCGGACGCCCCCGTGGGGTGTCCGGGCGGCGGGGGCTCAGCCGGTGTCCTTCCCCAGTTCCCAGAGCTGGAGTTCGCCGGAGGAGTTGAGCGCCCATTCCACCCCGGTGAGGCTCTCGCGGGAGGCGGCGTACTGCTTGCCCTGCCAGATCGGCAGTACGGGGACGTCGGTGGCGACGAGGTCCTGGATTTTCTCGAAGGTTCCCGCCGCGGCGCTGCGGTCGGCCACGCGCCGGGACTCCGGGATGAGCTTCTTCTGCGCCAGGGTCGACTTGTAGGGCGAGTTGAGGAAGTTGTTCTTGTCGAGGAACGGCGCCGTGTAGTTGTCCGGGTCCGGGAAGTCGGGGAACCACCCCATGCCGTAGACGGCGTAGTCGCCGCGTACCTGGGCGGGGCGGAACTTCGCCCAGGGGGTGCCCTTGATGGTGACGTCGAACAGCCCGGTGTCGTCGAGCTGCTTCTTCAGCGCCCGGAACTCCTCGGCCGTCCCGGTGCCGAAGTGGTCGGTCGTGTAGTGCAGGGTGAGCTTCACCGGGGTGTCGATGCGCCCGGCCCGCAGGATCTTCGCCGCCCTGGCGGTGCTGGGCTCGCCGTACTTGTTGTAGAACGAGTTGGAGTGCCCGGCGATGCTGGACGGGATCAGCGAGTACAGCGGCTCGGCCGTGGCGCCGTACACCCCGCCCGCGATCTCGCCGCGGTCGACGACCTGCGCCATGGCCTGGCGGACCGCCTTGTTCTTCACGGTCTCGTCGTCGGTGTCGAAGCCGAGGTAGCGGATGGCGAGCCCCGGCATCTCGGTGAGCCTGACGCCCTCCTCCGGCTTCTCCAGCATCCGCTGGGCCTGCTCGGGCGTCATGGTGCGGGTCATCATGTCGATCTTCTTGCGGTCGAAGGCCTTCTCCATCGCCTTCGCGTCGGGGAGGAGGGCCAGCTCGATCTCCTCGTTCCGCACCTTCAGGTCTCCCCGGTAGAGGGGGTTCCTGGTGAAGACGACCTTGACCACCCTGTCGTGCTCGACCTCCGGTTTCATGGTGTACGGGCCGGAGCCGCTCACCTGGAACCCGGTCCGCGCGGACTTCGCGTCGTACTCGCTCCGCGGCACGATCCCCGCGACGGGGGTGGAGAGCTTGTAGGGGAACGTGGCGTCCGGCGTACGGAGGTGGAAGACGACCTCCCGCTCGTTCGGCGTCTCGACCGTGTCGACGTTGGCGAGCAGGGCGCCGGGCCCGTTGGGGGTGTCGATGCGGATGGCCCGGTCGATGGAGTACTTCACGTCGTCGGACGTGATCCTCCTGCCGTTGGTGAACTTGAGGTCGCTGCGCAGTTCGCAGCGGTAACTCTCGTTCTGGGTGTCCGTGAAGGAGCAGCTCCTGGCCGCCTCGGGCACCGGCAGGCCACCGCCGCGCGGCACGTGCATCAGGGTCTGCACGGTCTGCCGGAGCACGTTCCACGCACCGGCCTCGTAGGCGACGGCGGGGTCGAACGGCGCGGGGTTGTCCTTCGAGGCGACGAACTGGTCCGTGGTGCCGACGACGACGGCGTCCCCGCCGCCGCCCCCGCCCGACGCGCCGCAGGCGGCGAGTACGGGTGCGAGCAGGCCGACGACGGCCGGCAGCACCAGAGTCTTGCGGTTCATCTTGGACGCTCTCCCTCATCCCGGTATCGAGAGAGCGACATTAGTAGGCACGGTCGGCAATGCCGCGCAGAGAAGTTCCGCCGCATGATCGGGCGGCGGAAGGGAATGACCACGCACCGTTTCCCTGCATCCGGAAGGCTTCCTCCGAACTGGCGGCAATCGGGACTTTTCACCACCACAAAACGGGCACTCAGGTGGATCTTGAACAATTTTCAGGATTTATCGAGTGATAAAGCTCACGCTTTCCTGTATATGCAATCCCTGCCGCGCACACATCTCTCACACACGTGCGCGCGACAGAAAGCACACATTCACCGCCGAGAGCTTTTCCTTTCGTTCACAGAAACACTCTCGGTGCGCAAATCACTGCATTCCCGTGACCAGCTCCCGGAGGAAAGCGAGGTCGACTTCCTCCAGCGAGCTCACGACCACCCGGCCGGACGCGGGGGCAATGGGGGCGACGGACGGCACGGCGACCACCCGGCATCCGGCGGCCTCCGCGGCGGCGACGCCGGTCGCGGTGTCCTCGATGACGGCGCAGCGCTCGGGGTCGGCGCCGAAGCCGGCGGCGGCGGTGAGGTAGGGCTCGGGGTGCGGCTTCGTGCGGGAGACCTCGTCGCCCGCGACGGTGAGGGCGAAGTGGTGGTGGCCCACCGAGTCCAGCACCCGGTCGATGATCCGCCGGTGCGAGGCGGAGACCAGGGCGGTGGGGACCTCGTGCCTGGCCAGTTCGTCCAGGAGCCGGGCCGCGCCCGGCATCAGCGGCACACCCCGGCCGATGCGCTTCTCGAAGCGGTCGTTGAGCAGCACGGTGAGTTCGTCGAGGGTGACGTCCGCGCCGGTGACATCGATGAGGTAGCCGGCACTGCGGGTCATCGGGCCGCCGACCACCACGTCCCGCCACGCCTCGTCGAGCCGGTGCCCGAGTTCGGCGAAGACCTCCACCTCGGCATCCCACCAGAAGCCCTCGGTGTCGACGAGGGTGCCGTCCATGTCGAGCAGAACGGCCTGGAGCGCGGCGTCTTCGGCCGTGCGGGTCAAGGACGCGGGGACCGTACTGGTCATCGGCACACCTCCGTGAGGGACGAGAGGCCGGTCGTCCTTTCCCCGTGGAAAGGACGACCGGCCTGCACTGGGCCGACAAGTGTACGACTTGTCCTGCTACCGCGCGTCGAACATCGTCTTACCGCGCGTTGAAGTATTTGGCCTCGGGGTGGTGGATGACGATCGCGTCGGTGGACTGTTCGGGGTGGAGCTGGAACTCTTCGGAGAGGTGGACCCCGA
>NZ_JBIAQQ010000033.1:0-94521 GCF_042889165.1 Streptomyces sp. NPDC002669
GGGGGGGTTCGGGGGTGGCCGCCGGGACTGGTGGGGGTGCTCCCCGGGGGCCCGCCCCCCCCCCCCCACCGTTCCGCCCGGGCCGTGGCGTCCCCTGCGCGCAGGGGTTCAGCGCTGGAGGGCGGCCAGCGTCGCGTCCAGATCGGTGGCCGCGCGCGGCACACGGTTGTACGGCAGCCGCGACAGGGCCGCCGCCATGCCGCAGGTGTTGGTCACGGCGGAGAACACCAGGCCGGAGCCGACGCCGGCGGAGATCCACCGCGCGGCCGGGAAACGCGCCCCGGCGAGCAGCCCGGCCACCACGAGCGAACCGGCGGCGAGCCGCACCTGGCGCTCCATCGGCCAGGTCGCGCGGGCCCCGGCGGGACGGTCGAGCGCACGGCCCTCGCGCTCCCAGGCCGAAGTGCCGCCGGACAGGGTCAGGGCATCGATGTCGGCCGCGGCGAGGATGTCCCAGGCCCGGGTGGAGCGCACACCGGAGGCACACACCATGAGCAGCGAGCCGCGGGCCGCGGCGGACTTCAGCGCGGGCACGGCCTCCGGGAGGCGGTCCAGCGGGATGTTCAGCGCGCCGGGGACGTGCCCGGAGGCGTACTCGCCCGGAGCCCGCACGTCGATGACGGTGAACTCCGCGAGGCGGGCCGCGGCCTGGGCGGGGGAGAGGGAAGCGGGGCTGGTCACGAGCAGTTTTTCCTTTCGTCCACCGGGGCTCGGGAGGGACGCGGTCCTTCCTTCCCCGGTCGGGCTAGAATACCCCTTGGGGTATCAGGAGGATGAAGTGGAACTTGACATGGCGGCCGACGAACTGAAGTCGGTCCTCAATCGCCTTCGCCGTGCGCAGGGCCAGCTCGCCGGAATCATCAAGATGATCGAGGAGGGCCGGGACTGCGAGGACGTGATCACGCAGATGGCGGCCGTGTCCCGGGCACTCGACCGGGCCGGGTTCGCGATCATCGCGACGGGGCTGCAGCACTGCATGGCCGACGGTGCTCACGGCCCCGAGGACCGTGAGCAGATGCGGTCCAGACTGGAGAAGCTCTTTCTCTCCCTGGCCTGATCGGGCTCCGGCCGGTGCGGTCATGGGCCGACCCGCCCCGGCCGGTGAGGTCGGGGCGGGTCGGTGTGGCCGGCTCGTGACTCATGCCACGGAGTCGATGAGCATGAACACGGCCACGGCCAGCAGTACCGCGCCGAAGATCCGTTGCAGGGCGGCCGTGGACACTTTCGCGGCGAGCCGCTTCCCGTCCCAGGCGCCGAGCACCGCCGCCGCCGTGAACGGGGCGATCGTCGCCCAGTGCAGCGCGGTGGGCGTGGCGAGCCGGGTGGCCAGCGCGGCCACGGAGTTCACCGTGATGACCAGCAGGCTGGTGCCGACCGCCGAGGCCATCGGAACGGCGACCACGGTGACCAGCGCGGGCACCACGAGGAACCCGCCTCCCACGCCGAGGAAGCCGGTCACCGCGCCGAGCCCGGCCCCCGTCCCCGCGACCCGTCCGGCGGGCGCGGGAGCCGCACCCTCCCCGGCCTTTGCCGGTTCGGCCCGCGGGCGGAGCATCCGGGTCGCGGCGACCACCGCGAGCACGGCGAACCCCGCGGTCAGCACCCCGGACGGGATCCGCATCGACAGGGCCCCGGTGACCGCGGCCGGAACGATCCCGGCCGCCGCGAAGAGCCCTCCCGTGCGCCAGCGGACCCGGCCCTCCCGGGCGTGGGCGACCAGTGCGGTGAGGGAGGTCACGATGACGATGAGCAGCCCGGCGGTGGTGGCCTCGGCCGGGGTGAAACCGAGCAGGTAGATCAGCGCGGGAACGGCGAGCACACTTCCGCCGCCGCCCAGCCCGCCGAGCGCCAGCCCGACCACCGCCCCGGCGACCAGGGCCACTATGAGCGCGGTCATGAGACGCGGCCCGCCGCCCCGCACCGGTCGTGCGCGGACGGGTTCCCGCCGGGCGCCCGGAAGGCCGGCCGCCCGTCATCCGGATGGCGGCGGTCGCCGGGGCCCGCTGTCTCGACGGGGTCGACGAAGAACACGACACGGCTCCTTCTGTGGTGCTTTACCCCGGGGGGTATCTCTGCTCCAGATTAACATCAATACCCCGGGGGGTATCCATGGCCTCGGTGAGACGTGCGCTACGCCGGGGGGCGCCGACGGAACGCGGCGCAGGCCGGATCACGGACGGCCGGTCTGGGGACAGGGCGGAGCGGCCCACCTCCATGCCCACGAACCGGCGGCGCGCCCTCGCCGTGGTCGCGCACCCCGACGACGTGATCGAGTACGGCCTCCGGCGACGGTGGAGCGGGTTGCCGCGGCGATGGCCGCGCTGGGGTCGTATGGCGGGAGGGTGCTGCGGAGGGCTGCGCGTGGGAGACGGCCCGGCTCGGTGGTCCGGATGCGTACCGGGTGCGGATGGTCAACGCGTTGCTCGGCGCGGTCGGGCCGAACTGGGGCTGCCCGACTTCGCCTCGCACGGCCTCGCCACGCTCCGCACCGGCACCATGATCGGATCGCCGTGCCCGACCGAGGTCATGAAGCGGGCCGTCGCCGAGATGCACATGACGGAAACGGCCATCATCCACGGGATGACCGAGGTCTCGCCGGTGTCCACCCGGACCCGGCGCGACGACGGCCTGGCACGGCGGCGGACCGGCACCGTCGGACGGGGCTGCCGCACCTGGAGATCAAGGCCGTCGCCCCGTCGATCCGTCGACCGGGGTCACCCTGCCGCGCGGCGAGATCGCGGACGTGCGGGCCTTCGGATTCCCCGGCGAACGCCACGGCGAAAAGGCCCTTGCCCGCGTCGTCCCGCGCGACCCGGCCGACACACCGACGGACCGCCACCCACTGCCGGGGTCCCTGGCGCACCACAAGGTGCCGCGCCGGCTGGAGCTCATGACGCCCTTCCCGCTCACCGCCGGCGGCAAGGTCCGCAAGGTCGAACTGCGCGAGTGGCAAGGGAGTTGACGAGTCTCTCGGCGGCGAGCCCTTCATCGGTGAGCCCTCGTGGCGTGACTCGGCTGTAGTGCCTTGCTCGAACAGGGCCGTTGAGTCAGGATACGGGCCGGGGGAAGCATGGCACGGGGGAGTGCGCACCGGATTGCCGGTGCGTGCCGTTACGGGCGCGGCGAACCCGCCCTGTCCGCAAACGGCCCCAGTGAGGCGAGTACATCCCATGCATCCAGTTGCCAGAACCCTCCAAGTCCTCTTCATGATCGCTGGCTTGGGCCTGCTCCTCTACGGTTTCGTCGAGGAGGACGAGGAGAAGGCCAGGAAGGAACACAGTCTGGAGTGGATCTGCGGGCCCGACGGCGGCTCCAAGACCACGCAGCGGTGTTCGAGCGACGGCCCGGACAACTACACCTGGTCCAACGGCGCGGAGAACACCGGCATCACTATCTCCCTCGCCGGTGTCGGCCTGTTGGTCGCCTCCGCCTCCGTGGCCATCGGCGCCGGCCGCACCCCTGCTGCCCCGCCAGCCGCGACCGCCGCCACCCCGGGCTACGGCGGCCAGCCCCCGTACCCCCCGAACAACCAGGGCTACTGAGACGGGACGGGACGACCTCCGCCCCCGGCCGGGGCTCGGCTCACGTGGCACCGCGCTTCATGCACACGCGCGGCCGACGACCGAGGCCGGGGGCCGCTTCCGCGGCGAGGATCTCCCGCAGCCCGTCGGTGAGGTCCGCCCCGGCGAGCGCACGGAAGCCCGGGCGCGCGTAGTACGGGGCGTTCCAGGACACCTCCGCGAACGTGGTCGGGCCCGACGGCCCGACCACCTTCGCGAGACGACCGACCAGGGCGCGCCCCACCCGCTCGCACAAGGCGGCCCCGGCGCGGCAGCCGCGTTGCAACCTCTCGCAGGGACGATGAGGAACCAGGACGCAGGCCCGGCAGACCGCCTCGCCATCTGGTTGAGACCCCTCGTAGAGGCGTGCTCATCACCCCTGTGAGGGGCCGCGATCCATAGTCCAGCGAGCGTGTGGCAGCCGCGGGATTTCTGTCTTCGTCGTCCTTGGGCGGGGGCGCAACTCGCACCGTGGGTCGCAGGCGTAGGACCAGGTCGGGAGGCCCTTGTCGTCATCGTTCCTACGAGGGTCGCAACGCGAACGGCATGCCGAGAGGTTGCTTGGTGCCCGCGTGTCCTCGTCGTTCCCAGGAGGACATCTGTACGTACTTACCCAAGGGCGACGCATACCTCCGCGCGAAGTGGCGTGACGTCTGCTCGGCCGACCGGGCCGTGCGGCGGTACGTGGAGTTCGCGTACGTCCTCTGGTTCGGCCCTCCGTCTGCTGCGGCGTCGACGCCGAGGTACTGATCCGACAAGCCCCGGCCCCCGGGCCGTCCGGGACGTCGGCGTATGTGCCCTCACCGTGCCGCTCGGCTCGACGGCAGCAGTCGCACCGGCTGGAACTGCGTCGCGGATCGCCGAGGTGGGGGTGGCCGGTCGGGGCTGAGCTCCGTGGGCGGGGTGGATCCCGTGGGTTGTTCCCATGGAGGCAAGCGACCGCTTAGTATGCGCCGGAGCAGTGGTAATGCCGACAGTGTTGTGGAGGCCCCTCATGCAGGCATGGCGAGTGCACCGAAACGGCGAGCCGAGCGAGGTGATGAGACTGGAGGAGACCGACCGGCCCGCCCCCGGCGACGGTCAGGTGCTCATCGAGGTGCTCGCGGCGAACGTCAACTTCCCCGACGCGCTGCTCTGCCGAGGCCAGTACCAGGTACGTCCGCCGCTGCCCTTCACGCCCGGCGTGGAGGTCTGCGGCAGGACGCCGGACGGGCGACGGGTGCTCGCCACTCCCGCGCTGCCGGACGGCGGGTTCGCCGAGTACGTCGTCGCGGACGAGGCGGCTCTGTTGCCCGCGCCCGAGGCGCTGGACGACGCCGAGGCCGCCGCCCTGCACATCGGTTACCAGACCGGCTGGTTCGGCCTGCACCGCAGGGCGAACCTCCGGGCCGGCGAGACCCTCCTGGTCCACGCGGCGGCCGGTGGCGTCGGCAGTGCGGCCGTGCAGCTCGGCAAGGCCGCGGGCGCCACCGTCATCGGTGTCGTCGGCGGCGCGGAGAAGGCGAGGATCGCCGCGGACCTCGGCTGCGATCTGGTCGTCGACCGGCACACCCAGGACATCGTTGCCGCCGTCAAGGAGGCCACCGGCGGACGGGGCGCCGACGTGGTGTACGACCCGGTCGGCGGCGACGCGTACGCCAAGTCCGTCAAGTGCGTCGCCTTCGAGGGCCGGGTGGTCGTCGTCGGCTTCGCCAGCGGCGTCATCCCCACCCCGGCGCTGAATCACGCCCTGGTCAAGAACTACTCGGTCCTCGGCCTCCACTGGGGCCTGTACAACACCAAGGACCCGGCCGCGGTCCGTGCCTGCCACGACGAGCTGACCCGGCTCGCGGCACAGGGCACCGTCAAGCCGCTGATCAGCGAGCGGGTCGAGCTGGCCGGGGCCGCGAAGGCCGTCCAGCGCGTCGCCGACGGCACCAGCACCGGCCGGATCGTCGTCCTCCCGTCGGGAGCCGCCCGATGACCGCCCCCGACGCGGCCGGACTGCGCCGCCGCACCCGGGACCTGCTCGCCGCGCACCCGCCGGCCGCCACCGACCGCACCGACTTCCTCAAAGCCCGCTTCGACGCCGGACTCGCCTGGGTGCACTACCCGGTGGGCCTCGGCGGCCTCGACGCGCCGCGCTCGCTGCAGTCCGTCGTGGACGCCGAACTCGCCGCCGCGGGCGCCCCCGACAACGACCCGCGCCGGATCGGCATCGGCCTCGGCATGGCCGCCCCCACCATCCTCGGCTACGGCACCGAGGAGCAGAAGCGGCGCTTCCTGCGCCCGTTGTGGGTCGGCGAGGAGGTCTGGTGTCAGCTCTTCAGCGAACCGGGCGCGGGCTCCGACCTCGCGGCACTGGCCACCCGCGCCGTCCGCGACGGCGACGACTGGGTGGTCGACGGGCAGAAGGTCTGGACGTCCAGCGCCCACCTGGCCCGCTGGGCGATCCTCATCGCCCGCACCGACCCGGACCTGCCCAAGCACCGCGGCATCAGCTACTTCATCTGCGACATGACCGACCCCGGCGTCGAGGTCAGGCCGCTGCGCCAGATCACCGGCGAGGCCGAGTTCAACGAGGTCTTCCTGACCGGAGTGCGCATCCCGGACAGCAGGCGCCTCGGCCCCGTCGGAGAGGGCTGGAAGGTCGCGCAGACCACGCTGATGAACGAGCGGGTCTCCATCGGCGGTGCCTCCGTACCGCGCGAGGGCGGCATGATCGGCACGGTCGCCCGCACCTGGCGCGAACGCCCCGAACTGCGCACCCACGACCTCCACCAGCGCCTGCTGACCCTGTGGGTCGAGGCCGAGGTGGCCAGGCTCACCGGCCTCCGGCTGCGTCAGCAACTCGTCGCCGGACAGCCGGGGCCCGAGGGCTCCGGCATGAAGCTCTCCTTCGCCCGGCTCAACCAGGAGATCAGCGGGCTGGAGGTCGAACTCCTCGGCGACGAAGGGCTGCTGTACGGCGACTGGACCATGCGCCGGCCGGAGCTGGTCGACTTCACCGGACGCGACGCCGGTTACCGCTACCTCCGCTCCAAGGGCAACTCCATCGAGGGAGGAACCAGCGAGGTGCTGCTCAACATCGTCGCCGAGCGCGTCCTCGGCCTGCCCGCCGAGCCGCGCAACGACAAGGACGTCGCCTGGAAGGACCTGGCCCGATGACTGCGGCACCGACCGGGGGGACCCCGGCACCCGACCTGCTGTACTCCGAGACCGAGGAAGACCTGCGGGCGGCGGTGCGCGCGCTGCTCGCCGACCGGTGCGACGCGCCGACGGTCCTCGGCCGCGTCGAGTCCGACACACCGTACGATCCCCGTCTCTGGCAGGGCCTCGCCGCCGACATCGGAACCGCCGGGCTGCTGGTGCCGGAACGGCTGGGCGGACAGGGCGCGACCCATCGCGAGGCCGCGGTGGTCCTGGAGGAACTGGGCCGCAGCGTCGCCCCCGTGCCGTATCTGACCAGCGCGGTCGTGGCCACCGAGACGCTCCTCGCGCTGGACGCGCAGGACGGGCCCGCCGCCGCGCTCCTGGGCGATCTCGCCGCGGGCCGCCGGGTCGCGGTCCTCGCCATGCCGTTCTCCGCCGCGCGGCCCGATGCCGCGCGACCGGTCGGTGTGGCGGACGACACGCTGGAGGGCACGGTGACGGGCGTCGCCGACGCGCCCGCCGCCGATGTGCTGCTGGTCCCCACGACCGACGGCCTGTACGCGGTGGGGACCGGCACCGGGGGAGTGGCGGTCGAGCCGCTCGTACCGCTCGACCTCACCCGCCCGCTCGCCACCGTGACCCTCGCCTCGGCGGCCGGAACCCGCCTGGCGGACGGCGCGTCCGCGGTACGGGCCGTGGAGCGCGGGCTGCTGGCGGGCGCCGGGCTGCTCGCCTCCGAACAGCTCGGCCTCGCCGAGTGGTGCCTGACCGAGACCGTCCGGCACACCCGCGAACGGCACCAGTTCAACCGGCCCGTCGGCTCGTTCCAGGCCCTCAAGCACCGCATGGCGCAGCTCTGGCTGGAGATCGTGTCGGCCCGCGCCGCCGCGCGCAACGCCGCGGACGCCCTCGCGACCGGCAGCCCCGACACGCCGCTGGCGGTGGCCGTCGCGCAGGCGTACTGCTCGAAGGTCGCCGTGCGCGCCGCGGAGGAGTGCGTCCAGCTGCACGGCGGCATCGGCATGACCTGGGAACACCCCGCGCACCTGTACCTCAAGCGCGCCAAGGCCGACTCGATCGCGTACGGCAGCGCCGGACACCACCGGGAGACCGTCGCCGAACTCATGGAACTGCCCGCGCCGTAACGGACAGGAAGGAATCACCCGCAGGGGCGGGGGACTTGGGGCGGAGGTGCGTGAAGGCGCGCCTCCGCTTCCTTGCTCCGCCGCCGGGCGGGGTACCGGGCACCCCTTTGCCTGCTGTTTAATTGCGAATGCTTCGCAATAATATTTGATCTTCAATAAGGGGTGCAGGGTATGAAGGCCCGATCGATACGGGGAGCGGCCGCCGGGGCACTGGCGACCGTACTGCTGTCGACCGCGACGGCCTGTTCGCAACCGGGAGGCCCGGACGGCGGCGGCTCCGGATCGGGCGCGGGGGACTCGGCGGTGGTCGGCATCGCCTACGAGCCCGACAGCCTCAGCCCGCTGCTCGGCTACGGCAAGGACGGCAACTCCAAGATCTTCGACGGGCTGCTCACCCTCGACGCCGGCATGAAGCTGCGGCCCGCGCTCGCCACCGCCCTGCCCGAGGTGAGCGACGACGGGCTGACGTACACCTACCGGCTCCGCAAGGGGGTGAAGTTCAGCGACGGCAAGCCGTTCGGCGCGAAGGACGTGGTCTTCACCTACCGGACCATCCTCGACGAGAAGACCAACAACGCCTCCCGCACCGAACTCGACGCGGTGAAGAGCGTCGAGGCGGCCGGCGACGACACCGTCGTCTTCACCCTCAAGTACCCCTACGCGCCCTTCGCCCAGCGCACCGTCCTGCCCATCGCGCCCGAACACGTCGCGGGCAGGCAGGACGTCAACACCGGCGCCTTCACCACCCACCCCATAGGCACCGGACCGTACCTGCTCACCAAGTGGTCCAAGGGCGAGAAGATCTCCTTCGAAGCCAACCCCGACTACTGGGGCGGCGCGCCGAAGGTGAAGAAGTTCACCATGGCGATCATCAAGGACGACGACGTACGCGCCACCCGGCTGCGCTCCGGCGAGCTCGACGGCGCGATCCTGCCGCCCAACCTGGCCAAGGGCTTCGCCCGCGACAGCGGCACCCGGACGTACGCCGCCACGACGTACGACTACCGCACCGTGACCCTGCCCACCCACAACGAGGTCACCGGCGACATCGCCGTCCGGCGCGCCCTCGACGTCGCCGTCGACCGGAAGGCCATGGTCGACTCCCTCCTCAACGGCGAGGGCAGGCCCGCCTACGGCCCCGTCCCCACCGACAGCACGTGGTTCACCAAGGGCACCGAACGCCCCCATGACCTCGCCGCCGCGAAGAAGATCCTCGACGACGCCGGATGGAAGCCCGGCAAGGACGGCATCCGTACCAGGGACGGAGTGCGCGCCGCCTTCCCGCTCTGGTACCTCACCGGCGACAAGCTGCGCCAGGACCACGCGCTCGCCTACGCCTCCGACGCCAAGAAGGCCGGCATCGACATCACCACCCAGGCCGGGACCTGGGAGGTCATCGAGCCCCGGATGAAGCAGGACGCGGTCCTCGCGGGCGGCGGATCGCCCGCCGACCCCGACTTCGACCAGTACACGCTGCTGAAGTCCTCGCTCGCGGGCGACGGCTTCAACAACATGGCGTGGTACGACAACGAGACCGTGGACCGGGCCCTCGAAGCGGGCCGCAGAAGCGGTGACGACGCCGAGCGCAAGGCCGCCTACGACACCGTCCAGCGCGAACTGGTGAAGAACCCCGGCTACACCTTCCTCACCCACATCGACCACCTCTACGTCGTGAAGGACCGCTTCGGCCCCCTCACCACCCAGGTCGAACCGCACGACCACGGACTGGCCTCCGGCCCGTGGTGGAACGTCGAGGACTGGACGCCGAAGAAGTGAAGCACCGCCTCCCCTGGGGGCCGATGGGCAGGATGGCGGGACGGCGGGCCCTGCTCGCCGTCCCCGTCCTGGCCGCCGTGACGTTCGGCGTCTTCGCCGTCGCCGCCGCCTCCCCCTTCGACCCGGTCAAGGCGTACGCGGGCACCGCCGGCCTCACCGCCTCGCAGGAGAACCTCGACCAGCTGCGGGCCAACCTCGGCGTCGACCAGCCACTCGTCAGCCGCTGGTGGAACTGGCTGACCTCCGCACTCGGCGGCGACCTCGGCGACTCCGCCGTGATGCGCCAGCCGGTCGCCGACGTCATCGGCGAACGCCTGGGCTGGTCCGTACTGCTCGCCGCGACCGCCTTCGCCGTCGCCGTGCTCCTCGGCACGGTCCTCGGCGTGCTGGCCGCCCGCCGGCCCGGCCGCCTGCTCGACCGGTGCGTCAGCGCCGCCGCGTACACCCTCGAAGCCGCCCCGGCCTTCTGGCTCGGACTGCTCGCCATCTGGCTCTTCGCCCTGGAACTCGACGTGCTCCCGGCCGGCGGCCTCACCGACGCGGCCAGCGACACCGTCACCCCCGGGCAGGTCGCCACCCATCTGGTGCTCCCCGCCGCCGTGCTCGGGATCTCCCAGCTGCCGTGGTTCTTCCTCTACGTGCGCCAGGGCGTCGCGGACGCGCTCGACGAGGATCCGGTGCGCGGTGCCCGCGCCCGCGGGCTGAGCGAGCGCACGGTACTGCTCGGCCACGCCCTGCGCTCCGGAATGCTGCCGATGCTCACCCTCATCGGCTCCCGCGTCCCCGAACTCATCACCGGCGCCCTGCTCGTCGAGACGGTCTTCAGCTGGCCCGGCATCGCCGCCGCCACCGTGCAGGCCGCCACCTCCGTCGACTTCCCGCTGCTCGCCGCGCTCACGGTGCTCGCCACCGTGGCCGTCGTGCTCGGCAACCTGCTCTCCGATCTGCTGTACGCGATCGCCGACCCGAGGGTGGGCTTCGATGGCTGACACCGCCCCGGCCTCCGCACGCCGGACCACCCGCCGGACCACCCGCCGCATCAGGGTGGCCGCTTCCGCCGGGATCGTCGGCGCGGTACTGCTCGCGGTCCTCCTGGTGCCGCCGCTGGTCCAGCTCGACCAACAGGCCGTCGATCTCTCCGCCAAGCTCCGGCCCCCGTCCTGGGAGCACCCGTTCGGCACCGACGACGTCGGCCGCGACCTGCTGCTGCGCTGCGTCTACGGGCTGAGGGTCTCGCTGCTCGTCGGTGTCGTCGCGGGGCTCACCGCCACCGTCATCGGCACCGCGGTCGGCGCGCTGGCAGCGGCGTTCGGCGGCTGGACCGACCGCGTCGTCATGCGCCTCGTGGACACCTTCTCGTCCGTGCCGCATCTGCTGCTGGGCATCTTCATCGTGGCGATGTTCCGGCCCGGCGTCGGCCCGGTGATCGTGTCCGTCGCCCTCACCCACTGGCTCTCGACCGCCAGGATCGTCCGTGCCGAGGTGCTGTCGCTGCGCTCCCGCCCGTTCATCGACGCGGCGATCTCCGGCGGCGCCTCGCGCGGCCGGGTCGTCGTCCGCCACCTGCTGCCCGCCGTGCTCCCGCAGGCCGGCCTCGCCGCGGTGCTCATGGTGCCGCACGCCATGTGGCACGAGTCCGCGCTGTCCTTCCTGGGACTCGGGCTGCCCACCCATCAGGCGAGCCTGGGCAACCTCGTGCAGACGGCCCGCGGTTCGCTGCTCGCGGGGGACTGGTGGCCGACGCTCTTCCCCGGCCTGTTCCTGATCGTCCCCACCCTCGCGCTGGCGGGCCTCGCCGGAGCCTGGCGGGAGCGGATCAACCCGCGCCGCCGATCGGAGCTGATGCTGTGACGACCCCCTCCCGCCCGCGGACACCGGTGCTCTCCGTCCGCGGCCTCTCCGTGCGCTTCCGGATGCGCGGCGGGCGGCACATCGCCGCCGTCGACGACGCGCGCTTCGACCTCGCGGCCGGGGAGTGCCTGGCCCTGGTCGGCGAGAGCGGCTGCGGCAAGTCCGTACTGGCCTCCGCCCTGCTGGGACTGCTCCCCGGCAACGCGCGGACCTCGGGCTCGGCGCTGCTCGGCGACGGCACCGAACTCGTCGCCGCCGACGAACGGACCCTCGCCCGCACGGTACGGGGCCGCCGCATCGGACTCGTCCCGCAGAGCCCCGCCGCCCACCTCACCCCGGTCCGGACCGTGCGCGCCCAGATCGAGGAGACCCTGCGCGAACTGACCGGCACCCGCGGGCCCGGCCTGCGCCCGGCCGCCGAACGGGCCGCCGCCCGCGCCTCGTTCCCGGCCGGGCACCTCGACCGGTACCCGCACGAACTCTCCGGGGGCCTCGCCCAGCGGGCCGCGACCGCGCTCGCCCTGATCGGCGACGCGCCGCTGCTCCTCGCCGACGAACCCACCACCGGACTCGACCGCGACCTCGTCGAGCGGACCGTCGACGAACTGCGCCGCCACACCGACGGCGACCGGGCGCTCCTGCTCATCACCCACGACCTCGCGGCGGCCGAGCGGATCGCCGACCGGGTCGCCGTGATGTACGCGGGCCGCATCGTCGAACTCGCCGACGCCGCCCGGTTCTTCGGCGAGCCGGGGCCGCGCCACCCCTACGCGCGCGGCCTCCTGGACGCCCTGCCGGAGCGTGCCTTCGAACCGATCCCCGGCATGCCGCCGGAGCTCGGGGCGCTTCCCGAGGGGTGCGCGTTCGCGGCCCGCTGCGGCCGCGCCGACGACCGGTGCGCCGTACGGCCCCCGTTCGACGGTGCTCTGGCCTGCCACCACGGTGTGCGGGTGGACGAGAAGGAGCCGGAACGTGCTTGAACTCACCCGCGTCACCGCCGGATACGACCCCCGCGACCCCGTCCTCCGCGAGGCGTCGCTGAGCATCGCGGTGGGGGAGGCGGTCGGACTGCTGGGCCCGAGCGGCTGCGGCAAGTCCACCCTGGCGAGGGTCGCCGCACTGCTGCACCGCCCGTACGCGGGCACGGTCGTGCTCGACGGCGAACCGGTACGCGGCTGGCGGCACGCCGCCCCGCGCGCGCAGCGCACCGCCGTCGGCGTCGTCTTCCAGCAGCCCCGGCTCGCCGCCGACCCCCGGCTCACCCTGCGCGAGATCATCGCCCAGCCGCTGCGGGCCACCGGCCGTCGCGCGCAGGTGCCGGACCGGCTGGCCGAACTGGCGCCCTCCGTCGGCCTCACGGACGAGCTGCTCGGCCGCCGACCGCACGAGGTGAGCGACGGGCAGCTGCAACGCGCCTGTCTGGCGAGGGCGCTGGTGCTGCGGCCGCGCTGGCTGATCTGCGACGAGATGACCGCGATGCTCGACGCGTCGACGACCGCCGCGCTGGTGGCGGTCGTCGAGTCCTACCGGCGGGAGTCCGGGGCCGGACTGCTGGCCGTCGGCCACGACCGGGTGCTGCTGGAACGCTGGTGCGACCGCACGGTCGGCTGGCGGGAGTGCTTCGAGCCGGGCGTGCCGCAGGAGGCCGTGGGCCCCACCGGGTGACTCCGCGCCCTGACACGCGACCCGCCCGGCGAACGCCTTCCGGCCCCGTCGGCCGGGCGCACGGCCCCACCGAGCGCCTCGCCCCCCGGTGAGGCGCTGCGCGCCGTCCCCGTCGCCCCCGCCCGGAGCACGAGTCCGGCACGTTCCGCCGAGAAAACGGAGGGGCCGGAGGAACGGTGGTCGACGGGCGGGCAACGGATGGGGCAACTCTTGTGCGCGGCAGGCCCGTTGCGGTGATCACCGTCGCATACTCGGTCGCGTCCACCCGTCCGGCCCGTCCGTCGCCCCAGGGAGAACCCATGGCGTTCCCGACCCGCCGAAGCGTCGTCACCACCGCACTCGCCACCGCGGCCGCGAGCGCGGTACTGCCCTCGCCGCAGGCCGCCGCATCCGGGGCGACGCCCCCGGCCCCGTCCGCACACGCCTCCCGCACCCGGGCCCTGCGCAGGGCCCACGCGCACAACGACTACCTGCACCCGCGCCCGCTGCACGACGCGCTCGCGCACGGCTTCACCAGCGTCGAGGCCGACATCTTCCTCGTGGACGGCGAACTCCTGGTCGCCCATGAGCCCGCGGACCTCGACCCCGCCCGCACCCTCGCCTCCCTCTACCTCGACCCGCTGCTGGCCAGGGTCCGGGCCAACCACGGCACGGTCCACCCCGGCCACCACGAACCCGTGCAACTGCTGATCGACATCAAGACCGACGGGGTCGCGGCCTACCTCGAACTCGACCGGCAGCTCCGCGGCTACCGCCGGATGCTGACCTCGTACCACCACGGCCGGGTGCGTCCCGGAGCGGTCACGCCCGTCATATCCGGCGACCGCGCCGCCCGCGCCCCGATGGAGGCGCAGCGCACCCGCCACGCCTTCTACGACGGCCGGCCCGAGGACCTGGGGGGCGCGGCCGACGCCTCGTTCGTCCCGCTCATCAGCAGCAGCTGGAGCGACGGCTTCGACTGGATCGGAGCGGGCCCCTTCCCCGCGGCCGAGCGGGACAAACTGCGCACGCTCGTCGCCACGGCCCACCGCGAGGGCCGGCGTGTCCGTTTCTGGGCCACTCCCGACGCGCCGGGACCGGAGCGGGAGGCGGTCTGGGCGGAGCTGCTGGCCGCCGGGGTCGACCACCTCAACACCGATGATCTGACAGGTCTGGAGCGTTTCCTGCGCACCCACGACCGGGGCGGCCGCGCGGGGTGACCCGCCCCGGCGGCACACCGGACGCGCCGCCCCGGGCGTGACGTTCAGTCAACACCCGGATGGCGGACACGCCGGTGGTCCGGACGGCTGCTCCGCTGCGCCACACTGGCGGCCGAATGCCGCATTCCGGCGCGGCGGAGGAGGTTGGCCATGGCCATTTCGATCTCACTGGTGCTGCTACTGCTGATCCTCGCGGTGATCTTTCTCCGCAACGGCGGGTTGAAGATCTCGCATGCGCTGGTCTGCGCCCTGCTCGGGTTCTTCCTCGCGAGCACGAGCATGGCGCCGGCCATCCAGGACAGCCTGGCGGCCACGGCCGACGTCGTCAGCAGTCTCAAGCCCTGAGCGGCCAGGGCCCCGGGCCGGGCGACGGCCCGGCGCCCTGCGCCGACCGGACGGGAGGCCCCGGGGCGGGACCTCACCGATCCGGCCTGATCCCAGGCCCTAGGGGCTGTCCGTCATCCGTGCCAGGGCCACGCCGCCGACGATCAGGGCGGCTGCGGCCAGCCGTCCCGGGCTCACCGGATCGTGATGGACGAGGACGCCCAGGGTGATGGCCCCGATCGCCCCGATGCCGGTGAACACCGCGTACGCCGTGCCGACGGGCAGTCCCTCCATGGACCGGGCGAGCAGGTACACCGCACCGATCATGAGCAGGGCGCACACCAGGGTCGGCAGCGGCCGGGTGAAGCCCTGGGTCGGCTTGATGCTCTGCGACCAGGCGACCTCGACCAGCCCGGCCAGGACCAGCAGCAGCCAGCTCATCGCGGACCTCCGCCCAGTTCTCGGGCGGCCGCCAGGGCGGTCGCGCGCGACTCGTCGTGCTGGGCGCGGCGCGCGGCGAGCGCGGGATCGATCCGGGAGTTCACGAGTTCGGTCGCCAGGAAGACCGGGTCGTCGATCGCGAAGTGCCCCGACAGGAAGTCCCGCAGGTAGCGCTCCTGGTGGTCGTACGGTTCGCGCGGGGTGCCCGGTCCGTAGGCCCCGCCCCGGGCGGAGGCGATCACGAAGCGGCGTCCCGCCAGCGACATCCGGGGGAACGTCACCTGGTCGATCCACGCCTTCAGGGAGGCGGGGACGGAGAAGTTGTACATCGGGGTCGAGATCAGCACGACGTCGGCGGCGACCAGTTCGGCCAGCAGTGGCCGCAGGACCTCCCAGGCCCGCGCCTGGGCCGGGGTGCGCACCGCCTCCTCGTACCGGCCGATGTCGGTGATGCCGTGCCGCAGGACGTGGTCGCAGAGCTCGGTCCATGCCTCGTCGATCTGCGGCACCGGATCGGTGCGCAGGTCGCGGAGCACGTACGTGCCGTCGGGATGCGCGGCCCGCCAGGCATCGGCGAAGGCGTCGCCGAGCTCGCGGCTGTGGGAGTCGCGCCGGGCGCTGGCGGCGATGTGCAGCAGTACGGACATGGGTACCCCCTGGGAAGCTTCAAGTGGACACTGTGTCCGCTTGTCTCGGCCAGGGTAACCGGACATCGTGTCCGCTTATTCCTGTACGGTGGGATCCATGGAACGCGCGGACGCGGCAAGGAATCGTGCCAAGGTGCTCGCCGCGGCCAACCGGCTCTTCGCCGCGGGGGATCCGCGCAAGGTGACGATGGACGCCATCGCCCGTGAGGCCGGCGTGGGGCGGGGCACGCTCTACCGGCGGTACCCCGACATCCCGTCCATCGCCACGGCGCTCCTCGACGAGCACGAGCGCTCGCTCCAGGAGAAGTTGCTGGGCGGGGAGCCGCCCCTGGGGCCGGGGGCCCCGCCCCCGCAGCGGCTGGCCGCTTTCTACGCCGCGATGACCGATCTGCTGGAGCAGCACGTCCATCTCACCCTGGGCGCCGAGTCCGGTTCCGCGCGGTTCGCCACCGGGGCGTACGGCTTCTGGCACGCGCATGTCCGCATGCTCGTCAAGGAGGCGGGGGTGGCGGGCCCCGACGCCCTCGTCGACATCCTGCTGGCCCCCCTGGCGCCCGAGCTCTTCGCGTACCAGCGAGGCCGGGGCCGCGGCGTCGAGGAGATCAAGTCGGCCCTGCGCACGCTCGCGCAGCGGACGCTCGCCGGGTAGGCGGTAGGGGTGCGGCCGGGCGCGATCGCACCCGGCCGCACCCGTCGGTCACTGTTTCCAGCTCGCGGGCTGGCCGGGGTCGAGTGTGCGCCAGTGGGCGAGGACCTCGGGGTCCTGGGCGTCGAGCCAGTCGGTCAGCTCGCGGAAGGAGACGCAGCGGACCTCCTTGCGGGGGCATACCTCGCGCATCGTGTCCTCGACGGCGTCCATGTAGATCCCCCCGTTCCAGTCCTCGAAGTGGTTCCCGATGAACATCGGCGCGCGGCTCCCGTGGAACACCCGCTCGAAGCCCGCGATGTACGAGTCGCGGGCCTCCTTGCGCCATGCCCGGTACTTCGACGGGTCGCCCTCGGTGCTGCCCTTCGACTGGTTGTAGAGGAAGTTGAAGTCCATGGACAGCACCTGGAAGTCCTTGCCGGGGAACGGCAGCATCTGCAACGGCAGGTCCCAGATCCCGTTCTTCTTCGACGGCCAGATCTGGAAGTCCCCCGGGGAGCTCGCGTCGTAGCGCCAGCCGAAGGGCTTGAGGGCGGACAGCAGGGTCTTCTGGCCCTCCAGACAGGGGGCCCGGCCGCCGACGACCTCCCGGGTGGGGTCGAACGGCAGCGGATCGAGGTCGGTGAAGCCGGTGTTCGTCTTCCAGTTCTGGACGAAGGAGTAGAACTGGCTGATCTCGCTGGTCCATTCGTTCTTGTTCCAGTCCCCACCGCCCTTCTTCTCGCAGAAGTGGCCGTTGAAGTGGGACCCGATCTCGTTCCCCTCCCGCCAGGCGCCGCCGAGCTGCTCCAGCGTCGTGCGGATGTGCTCGCGCGTCGGGTACGAGATCGCGGCGGCCCCGGTCTCGTGCCGGGGCGGCCGGTAGAGGTTCCGCTTCTCCTTCGGGAGCAGGTAGATGCCGGTGAGGAAGAACGTCATGTGCGCGTTGCTCTCCTTCGCCACGCGGCGGAAGCGCGAGAACATGTGGTCGTCGCCCTCCAGCGCGCCGTCCCAGGAGAACACCACGAACTGGGGCGGGCGTTCGCCCGGCTTCAGCCGCTTCGCCTTCAGCCGGCCCGGCTGCGGTCCGGTGTAGGAGGTGGAGCCGTCCCCCAGGATCCTGACCTTGCCGTCCCACTTCTCGTCCTGCTCCTCCTTCTTGGCGTCGCGGACGTCCCGGCTGGTGGGGGTCGGCGCGGCGACGGTGCGGGTGTCCCGTTCCGGGTTCCGGTCGTCCCCGTCGTCGTCGGACAGCAGCGGGACGAGGGCCGCGGAACCCGCCACCACGAGGCAGACGGCGATTCCCAGGGCGACGCGGGGGGTGAGACGGTCCCGTTTGCGGCGGGAGGCGGATTTCGCTCTGGCTCTTGTCACTTCGTCATGGCTTCCGTGTAGGTTTTCCAGATCCGGGCCGGGAAGTCCCGGTCGCCCGCCGAGGCACCGCCCAGCCCCTTGAGCGGCAGGGGCGCGAGGCTCCGGTTCAGGTCCATGCGGTACACGACGACGGCGGTGGCCGCGTCCCGGGTGTACCCGACGCGCCAGCGCGCGGTGTCGTCCCCGGTGGTGCCGTTCTTGACCGCGACCGGTCCGGCGGCGACGCCGTTCCTCCCGCCGTCGGCCCGGGTGAGTGCCGAGGTGACCTCGTCGGCGACGTCGGACCGGACGGCGCGCCTGGGCTGCGGCAGATCGAGCCGGACCTTCGTGCCGTTGCGGGTGACCCTGCGGACCGAGTACGGGTCGGTGTGCAGGCCGTGGGCCGCGAACGTGCCGTACGCGCCGGCCATGCGGATGGCGCTGGGGGTCGAGTTGCCCATTGCGAACGCCGGAACGGGCGGGCCGAAGCTCGACGCGAGCAGCCCCGAAGCCTCCGCGGTGCTGCGGACCTGCTTCAGGCCGGTGTCCATGCCGAGCTGGAGGAAGGGGGAGTTCACGGATTTGGCCATGGCGTCGTGCAGACTGATGCGGCCGTAGGAGCGGTCGCCGTCGTTCTCGCCCTTGACCGTCTTCCCGCTGCGGTCCCAGTAGGGGCCCTCGGGGGTCGTGACCGGGATGGCGTTGTCGCCGTCGTACACCGTCGACGGGGTGATGGTGGTGCGCGGACCGTTGCGCTCGCGCGTGATTCCGTGCTGGAGGCCGGCGGCGTAGACGAACGGGGTGAAGGCCGAACCGGCCGGGACGGTGCTCGCGTTGGACTCGTTGAAGGCCTGGCGCTCGAAGTCGGGCCCGCCGTACACGGCGAGGATGCGGCCGTCCGGGGCGACGGAGGCGGCCCCGAACCGGGCGTGCCGGTCCTCCTTGCGCCGCTTCGGGTCGAGCGCGTCGCGCGCCTCGCGCACGGACCGGGCCAGCGCGGCCGTCCGGGGCTTCTCGAACGTCGTGTAGATCTGGTAGCCGCCGAGGTCGAAGCGCGCGTCGGAGATGTGTCCGGCCCGTTTGGCGTACGACTCGGCGAGCTGGACGAGGTAGCCGTTCTGCCCGTTCGTGCCGCTGAGCCCGTGCGGCGGCTTCGGGTCGGGGAAGGTGGTGTACTTCGCGCGTTCGGCCCGGCTCAGCCTGCCGATCTCCACCATGCGGTCCAGGGTCCACCGCCACCGCTCGACGGCCCGTGCGCGGTTGCGGGGGTTGACCGCCGGATCGTAGAGCGAGGCCCCCTTGAGCAGGGAGGCGAGGAACGCACCCTCGCTGGCGTTCAGTTGGGTGACTTCCTTGCCGTAGTACGCCTGCGCGGCACGCTGGAGACCGTAGGTGCCGCGGCCGAACCAGCTGGTGTTCAGGTACTCCTGGAGGATCTTGTCCTTGCTCATGTTGCGGTCCAGCTTGACCGCCAGCAGCATCTCGGTGAACTTCCGCGAGAAGGAGCGGTCCTGCGTCAGATAGACGTTCTTGACGTACTGCTGGGTGATGGTGGAGCCGCCCTGGGTGTCCCCGTCGCCGAGCGTGCGCCACAGCGCGCGGGTGAGTCCTTGGGCCGATATGCCGTGGTCGGAGTAGAAGTTCGCGTTCTCCGCCGCGAGCACGGCCCACCGCACGTGGTCGGGGATCTTCGACAGGGGCATCTCCTGGCGGCTCACCCAGCCGGTGCGGGCCATGGGGGTTCCGTCGGCCCAGTAGTAGACGGTGTCCTGCTGGGTGGCGAACGAGTTGAGGTCCTCGGGGATCTCCGTACGCGCGTAGGCGATGCCCACCACGGTCACCAGCGTCGCGGCGAAGGTCAGTAACGAACCCAGGGCCAGCCGCCACGAGGGCACCCAGCGCCGCCAGCCGTGACGGCCCGCACGTGGGTAGTCCGGCCTGCGCACCAGGCGGCCGCGCGGACGCCTCGCCTGCTTGCGGCGCCCCGTTCCCGGGGCCAGTGCCGCCCGCGCGGCCCCTCTCGTCCTGCCCCACATGTTCTGCTGCGTCATTCCGTCCAGCCATGGCAGTCCGGGCCCGTAGCGCGTCGCGACGGTGCCTGTGCACGTGCAGTGGTCGTGTGTTTCGCCCCCGTGACTCCGCCACAGCAAAGGCCAAAGCATGACCGAGAGTTGCGTCGCGAAGTCACGTAAAGATAACAGGCCCTCGGGAGAGGAGATGCGTGGTGCCGTGTTCCCGCCGTCGGCGACGGGCCCGCGCGGCTTTCGCGCGTCCTCGGCGGCGGCGGAACGCCATGGCGCTCGAACCGGCCAATTCGGTGACCCGTCCCGCCGCCCCCCTGCGGGAGAACCGTCCTGCGCCGGTGTTCGCGCCGGGCCCCGGACGATCCGGCGAGTTCTGCTGATGTGGCGTCAAGCCAGCTTCTGGCCAAGAGCGTTGAGGTGTGCGAACGGTGCCGTGGTGGCACCGGGAACCTCGCGCATAAGGTCTGGAACGCGCAGCGAGCCCGGCCGGCCGGTTCATCGGAATGGTCAACGACGCCCCGTACAGGGAGAAGCAGTGTCACGTGTCGAACCCGTCCTGGCGCGGGCCCTTTTCCGGACCCCCTTACTCCGCCTGGACGTCGCCCACCGGGGCCGCGTGCGACGTCTGGGTCTGAAACTCGAATCGCGCGGCCCCACCGGATCGGTGAAGGACCGCAGCGCCGTCGGACTGCTGCGGGCGCTGCACGACGAACGACCGCTCACCCCGGGCACGGTGGTGGTGGAATCCACCTCCGGCAACCTCGGCCTGGCCCTGGCCCGGATGCTGCCCGGCCTCGGCTGCGACTTCCTCGCGGTGGTCGACCCGAAGACCCCGCACACCACCCGCCGCATGCTCACCGACCGGGGCGCCCGGGTCCTCGTCGTCGACGAACCCGACGGCCGGGGCGGCTACCTGCTCAGCCGCCTGCGCCGGGTGCGCGAACTGTGCGCGGACAACCCCGGATACCGCTGGCCCGACCAGTACGAGAACTGGGCCGCCCCCGACATCCACCGCCGCGTCACGGGACCCGAACTCACCGGACAGGCCGGAGCGGACCTCGGCGCCGTCTACGTACCGGTCTCCACCGGCGGCACCCTCGCCGGCATCGGCGCGCACCTGCGCGAGCACCGTCCCGACGTCGCCGCGGTCGCCGTGGACGTACGCGGCTCACTGGCCGTCGCGGGCAGCGCGGGACGCCGCCTGATACCGGGCATCGGGGCCAGCCGGCCGTCCGCCTTCCTGACCGCGCCGCACAGCTACGACCGCGCCGTGCACGTCGACGACATCGAGGCGATCGCCGTCTGCCGGATCCTCGTCGAGGACGTGGGGCTCGCCCTCGGCGGCTCCAGCGGCTGCGCCGTGCGCGCCATGCTGACCGACCGGGAGGACGACGGCCCCGACGACCGGCTCTCGGTGTGCCTGGCCGCCGACGGCGGCGGCAAGTACCGCGACACCCTCTACTCCGACGACTGGGCGACAGAACAGGGCGTGGCCAAGGAGATCACCTCCGCTGTGGAACACCTGCGCAGTGAAGGTCTCTTCTTCGACCGAAAGCACCAGGAGCACTGAACATGGGCACCAGCACCACCCTCGACCGACGGCGGACGGACCACGGCCACCGGCAGTACCTGCCGCTGGTGCAGGGCGCCACGCTGATCGAGTGGACCGGAACGGGACTGTTCCTCGCCGTCTCGACCATCTACTTCGTCAAGGTCGCCCACATCGGCACCTCGGCCGTCGGCACCGGACTCACCATCGGCGGTGCCGTCGCCGTCGCCACCGCCGTGCCCGTCGCCCGGCTGGCCGGACGCTTCGGACCGAAGCCGGTGCTGATCGGTGTGATGCTGCTGCGCGCCCTGGCCACCGTCGGCTACCTGTGGGTCGACGGCTGGTGGAGCTTCCTCCTCGTGGTCGCCGTCGTCGCCGTCACCGAACAGTCCTCGCCCCCGCTGGTGCAGGCGTACGTCGGCGCGCGGACCCCGCAGAACCTGCGCGCGAAGGTGATGGCCGTCCAGCGCACCGTCGTCAACCTCGGCATCAGCCTGGGCGGACTCATCGCCGGGGTCGCCCTGGGCTCCGGCGCCCCCGGGGCCTTCCGGCCGCTGCTGATCGGCGGCGCGCTCGCCTATGTGCTGGTGGCCGCTGTGTACGCCACCGCACGGAGCGAGGAGGCCGGGGAGATCACCCATAGCACCGGGGTGGCGGCGCTGCTGAAGGACCGGCGCCTGCTGGGCTTCACCGCGTACAACGCACTGGTGTCGCTCTGGATGCCGGTGCTCAACGTGGCCTTCCCGCTCTGGCTCGTCACCGAGACGGACGTGCCGGAGCGCTACGTCGGCATCCTCTACGCCGTCAACACCGTGCTGTGCATCGCCCTCCAGTACCCGCTCAACCGCTGCTACGGCACACCGCGCCGGGCCTGGCTCTCGTACGCGGCCGCGGCACTGCTGCTCGGCGGCGGCGCCCTGGCCTTCGCCGCCGCGCCCGGCCTCGCGACCCGGGAGGCGCTGCTGGTGCTCGCCGCCGCCGTGGTCCTGCTGACGTTCGCCGAACTGCTCCAGGTCGGCGCCTCCTGGACCCTCTCCTTCGACCTGGCGCCGGAAGAGGCGCGCAGCGCGTACCTGGTGCTGTTCAACACCAGCCGCACCGTGGCCAACCGGGTCGCCGGCCCGGTGCTGATGACCGGGGTCGTCCTCGCCCTGGGCACGGCCGGCTGGATCGCGCTCGCCCTGGTGCTGCTGCTCGGCGCGCTCGTCCCCTTCGTGATGCTCCGGGAGCCGCACGGCACCGGCCACTGACCATCCCCGCACCACCCCGACCGCCCCTCTCGCCAAGGAGTTCCGCCCGCCATGGACTTCGAGCACTACCCCGACAGCCACTTCCGCTACCTGACCCGCGCGGACGTCATCGAGGCCGCCCGCGACGTGGACATCGTGGAGGCGGTGGCCCAGGCGCTCCGGCTGCACGCCGCCGGACAGACGGTCCTCCCCGAGGAGGCCTACCTCGGCTGGACCACCCCGCAGGGCGACTCGGCCAGACTGCTGGCCATGCCCGGCGCCCTGACCGGGGAGGGGCGGCCCCCGGTCGTCGGGATGAAGACGATCAACGCCTCGATCGGCAACCCGGAACGCGGAATGCCCCGCGCCCAGGGCTTCACCCTGCTTCTCGACCCCGAGACCGCCCGCCCCCTCGCCCTGATGGAGGCCGCCTACATCAGCGCGATGCGCACCGCCGCGGTCACCGCGCTCGCCGTGCGCCACCTCGCGGTGGAACGCCCGCAGCGGCTGGCGCTCCTGGGCTGCGGCGCGCTCGCCCAGGCGCACGCGGCACTGCTGCTGCGCACCGTGCCCACCCTGCGCCGCATCACGCTGTACGACGTGGCGCCCGACCGCGCGAAGTCCGCCGCCCACCGCATCGCCTCGCTGCCCGGCGCGGCGGACGTCGAGACGGTGGTCGCCGACGGCCCGCGGGAGGCGGTACGGGACGCCGAGGTCGTCGTACCCGTCACCACCGTGACCCGGGGCTACATCGAACCGGACTGGCTGCGGCCCGGCACGCTCGTCTGCCACGTCTCGCTGGACGACCTCACCGAGGCGGCGGTGCTCGCGGCCGGCACGGTGCTCGTCGACGACTGGAGCCTGGTCCGGGACGACCCGCGCCGGCTGCTCGGCCGGATGCACCGGGCGGGCACCCTGCTCGGCCCCGACGGCACCCCCAGGGAAGGAGTCACCGCCCGCCCCGGGGCCCGCCGCGTCGACGGAACACTCGGCGACGTGCTCACCGGAGGACACCCGGGCCGCCGCGACCCGGACGAGATCGTGATCAGCAACCCGTTCGGGATGTCGGTCCTGGACGTCGCCGTGGCCGACCGCATCCACGCCCACGCCGAAGCCGCCGGTCTCGGCGCCCGGCTCACGCTCTGAGGGGGAACCGTGACGATCGATCCGAACATCCAGGAGATCAACCGCACCATGTGGTCGTACGGCGAGTACCGGCACGTCGCCGACCTGCTGCGGCCCGGCGCCGTCGACCTGGTCGACCGGCTCGCCCCCACCCCGGGCACCGCCCACCTCGACGTCGCCACCGGCAACGGCAACGTCGCGCTGCTGTCCGCCCTGTGCGGCTCCGTGGTCACCGGGCTGGACCTCACCGACGAGTTCTTCCCCGACGCGCGCGAACGGTTCGCGCAGGCCGGCGTCCAGGTGGACCTGCACCGCGGCGACGCCCAGGAACTCCCCTTCGCCGACGCCTCGTTCGACCTGGTGACCTCCACCTACGGCATCCAGTTCGCCCCCGACCACACCGCCGCGGCCGGCGAGATGGCCCGGGTGCTGCGGCCCGGCGGCCGGATCGGCATGTGCAACTGGACGGCCCGCAGCTGGACCGCGCACTTCCAGGCGATCCTCTCCGCCTACTTCGCCTCGCCCAACGGACACCAGGGACAGCCCATGCTGTGGGGGTCGCCGGACTACCTCGGCGAACTCCTCGGCCCCGGCTTCACCGTCACGGCCGAACGCCGCGAACTCTTCTACCCGTTCGGCACGGCCGACGACCTGGTCACCTTCTTCGAGAACTGCTTCGGCCCCTGCATCGCGGCCCGGAACACCATCTCGCCGCCCTCGCGGTGGAAGGAACTGCGGGCGGAGATGGCCGAGATGACCGAGGAATTCCACACCACCGACGAGCGCGGCACCGGCGTGCCCGTCGAATACCTGCTCGTCGTCGCGGAGAAGAAGGAGGACCGGTGACCGGCGTGCCCGAGCGGTACCCGGTGCTCCCGCTGGCGGAAGGCGCGCGCGAACGCGCCCGCGCCACGGCACTGACCCGCGGCGAACCGTACGAACTGGGCGAAGGAGTCCACTCCTACGTCGAACGGCACGCCGCCGAGCACCCGGCCAGGACCGCGATCGACGACGGGCGAACGGCCGTCGGATACGCCGAGCTGGCGGACCGCGCGCGCCGCACCGCCGCACGGCTGGCGGCCGAGGGCGTCGCGCCGGGGCGGATCGTCGCCGTCGGCGGACGGCGCGGCACCGACGTCGTCACGGCCTTCCTCGCACTGGAACTGCTCGGCGCCGTCTACCTGCCGGTCGACGCGGGCTGGCCCGCCGCCCGCGTCGAGTCCCTGCTCGCCGACAGCGGTGCGGTCCTCGCCCTGGTCACCGGCGGACCGGCGGACACCGGGGAAATCGTCAAGGGCGCCCGCGCCGCCGGAGTACCCGTCACGGCACCGGAACCGGCGGACGTCCCGTACACCCGGACGACCCCCGTGGCCCCCGACGAGATCCGCTACGTCCTCTACACCTCGGGGTCGACCGGCCGCCCCAAGGCCGCGATCGTCGAGCACCGGGGCATGCTCAACCACCTGTGGGCCAAGGTCGACGACCTCGGACTGACCGCGGACGACCGGCTGGCCCAGACCGCACCGCTGGGCTTCGACATCTCCGTCTGGCAGATGCTCGCCCCGCTGCTCGTCGGCGGCCGGGTGCAGATCTTCGACGACGAGCGGGCCCAGGACGGCGCCCTGCTGCTGGAGGAACTGCGCGGACGCGGAACCACGGTGCTGGAGACCGTGCCCACCCTGATCCGCTTCCTCCTCGACGCACGGGAGGGCTCGGACCTCCGGCCCGGCGCACTGCGCTGGATGATCGCCACCGGCGAGGAACTGCCGCCCGCCCTGGCCCGGCGGTGGCACGACACCCTGCCGGACGTCCGGCTGCTCAACGCGTACGGCCCCACCGAGTGCTCGGACGACGTCACCCACGCCGTGCTCGGCCCGCCCGCCGACGGAGTGCGCCACCTGCCGATCGGCTCGCCCATCGGGAACGCCGAACTCCACGTGCTGCGCGAGGAGGACGGGCGATGGCACGCCTGCGAGCACGGGGAGGCCGGAGAACTGTTCGTCGGCGGGATCGTCGTGGGCCGCGGCTACCTGGGCGACCCGGACCGCACCGCCCGGGCCTTCTTCACCGACCCCTTCGGCGACGGCGACGGACGCCTCTACCGCACCGGCGACGCCGTACGCGTGCTGCCGGACCGCCAGTTGGAGTACCTGGGCCGGGTCGACCGGCAGGTCAAGCTCGGCGGCGTACGCATGGAACTCGCCGAGATCGAGGCGGTGCTCGGCACCCACCCCTCCGTCGCCGCCTGCGCCGTCACCGTCCACACCCCCGACGACACCGGCGCCCTGGTCGCCCGGGAGAGCGCCCACACCCCGGCGACCGCACCCCCGCCGCGCCTGGTCGCCTACGTCACCCCGGTCGGCGAGGAGATACCCCCGCAGGTGCTCCGCGCCCACCTCGCCGAGCGGCTCCCCGCGCCGATGGTGCCCCACACCTTCGTCGTCCTGCCCCGCATCCCGCTCACCCGCAACGGCAAGACGGACCACCGGGCCCTGCCCGCGCCGCCGCGCCGCGACCGCCCCGGGACCCGGCCGTACATCCCGCCGCGCGGCGCGGCGGAGAGCGCCGTCGCGGACCTCGTCGCCGAACTCCTGGGCACCGGACGGGTCGGCCGGGACGACAGGTTCCTGGAACTGGGCGGCGACTCGCTGCTGGCCATGCGGCTGGTCGCGGCGCTGCGCCGGACGGGATCGGCCGCGAGCCTGCGCGACGTGCTGCGCGACGGCAGCCCCGCCGCGCTCGCCGCCCTCGGCCGCGAGGAGCGGCAACCGGCCGGCGCCCCCGCCGGGCCGCCCGGGGACCGGCCGCGGACCCGGCCGCTCACCCCGCAGCAGGCCGGGGTCTACTTCCACTGGCGGCTCGACCCGCTCAGCCCCTACTACAGCTACCAGGGGTCCCTGGAACTCGACGGCCCCCTGGACCCGGCACGGCTGGCGCGGGCCTGGCACCTGCTGCTCGGCGAGAACCCGCTGCTGCTCGCCCGGTTCCGGGAGACCGACGGGGCGGACGGGCAGGAAGTGGTGCACCACTACCCGCACTGGGAGGTGCCGCTGCCCGACCGCGCCCGGGACGTCACCGCGGACGAGTTCCGCGCCGAGGCCGCCCGGGAGGCGGCCCGGCCCTTCGACCTCCTGACCGAACCGGCCCTGCGGACCGAACTGTTCCGCCTGCCCGACGGGCAGCACCGGCTCCTGGTCACCATGCACGAACTGCTCCTCGACGGCTGGGGCGCCACCGTGCTCTTCCAGCGCCTCGCCGAGCTGTACGAACGGCCTCCCGCCGGACCCGACCCCGAACGCGCCGCCCGGTACGACCGCTATCTGGACCACCTGACGGAGCTGCTGGCCACCGAGGAGGTGGCCGAGGCGGGGGAGTACTGGCTCGACCGGCTCTCCGGGGACCTCCCGGTGCTGCGGATCGAGCAGAAACAGCGGCCCGTCGCCCCCACCTACCGGGGCGAGATCACCGAGACGGTCCTCGACGAGACCCTCTCCCGGCGGCTGCGCGCCACCGCGCTGGCCGCGTCCGCCACCGCGTTCGTCCCGCTGCTGGCCGCCTACGCGCTCGCCCTGAGCTACTACGGCGACACCGACGAGGTGATCGTCGGCGCCCCGATGGCGGGCCGGGAACGACCGGAGACCGCCGAGGTGCCGGCCTTCGTGCTCGCCATGCTGCCACTGCGGCTGCGCGTCGAACCGGCCGCGACCCTGGAGGAGTTCACCGCACAGGTGCGGGAGACGGTGTACGAGGCGTACGCCGCGGCCGACCACCCCTTCGGCTGGACACTGCGACGGCTGCCCGCCGCGACCCGCAGTTCGTCGGCGACCCCGGTCTTCCAGACCATGCTCAACATGCTGCCGTACCCGGCACGCGTCACCACCGCGTCGGACGTCACCTTCCGCTTCGTCGAACTCGACACCGGATACACCAAGTACGACTGCGCCCTCTACGTCCAGCCGCACGGCCCGGACCGGCTGCTGTTGCAGTACGCCTACCAGCGGGAACTGCTCGACGCCCCGGCCGCCCGCAACGTACTGCAATCCACCCTGATCGCGCTGCGGGCCCTCACCGACCCGGAGCGCGCGGGGCACACCACCGTCCGTTCCCTCGATCTGCTGCCCGGAGACGATCACCGATGACCCCGCCGACCCTGCTGGAACTCTTCGCCGAACAGGTCGAGGCCCGCCCCGGGGCCGTGGCCCTGCGCCACGCCGGCACCGACATCACCTACCGCGAACTCGACGAGTGGAGCGGCCGGCTGGCCGCCCGGCTCGTCGCCAGGGGCACCGGCCCCGGCTCGCTGGTGGCCCTCGCCGCCCAGCGCGGCCCCGCCGCCGTCGCCGGAGTCCTCGCCGTGCTGAGGACCGGCGCCGCCTACCTCGGGCTGGACCCCGCCACCCCCGTGCGGCGACAGCGCCGGATGGTGGAGGAGACCGGACCGCACTGCGTGCTGGCCGAACCCGGCCTCGACCGGTTCCCCACCCTGGACGCCCCCCGCGTCACCCTCGCCCCCCTCACCGAGGGGCCGCTGCACCGGGCACCCGAGCAGGAGCCCGACGACGACGCGCTGTTCCACGTCGTCTACACGTCGGGGACGACCGGAAACCCCAAGGGCGTGCGCATCAGCCACCGTTCGGTCCGCGGCCGGCTGGAGTGGATGTGGCGGGACCACCCCTTCCCCGCCGACGCGGTGCTCGCCGTCCAGAAGTCCCTCGCCCTGGTCGCCTCGCCCTGGGAACTGCTGGGCGGACTGCTGAAGGGCGTCCCGTCCGTGGTGCTCGGCACCGACGAACTACTCGACCCGGTGCTGTTCGCCGCCGCCGTCGAGCAGGAACGGATCACCCACCTCTTCCTGACCCCGCAACTGATCGCCGGACTCCTGGAGGAGAGCGCGAAACACCCCGGCGGACACCGGCCCGCCCTGGTCACCAGCGGCGCCGACACCCTGCCCGTGGCCACCGTCCTGCGCTTTCGCGAGGTCTGGCCCGACGCCACCCTGCTCAACCTCTACGGCATGACGGAGACCGCCTCCAACGTCGCCGCCTACGACACCGCCCTCCTGCCGGACGACGCCGAACGCGTCCCCGTCGGCAGCCCCGTCGCGGGCGCCTCGCTCTCGGTCCGCGACCGGCTCGGCCGACGGCTGCCGCCCGGCGTGACCGGCGAGGTCTGGGTCTCCGGCCCGCCCCTGGCCCTCGGCTACGTCGGCGGCGACGGCGACGGCCGGTTCGTCACGGACGACACCGGGGCGACGCACTACCGGACCGGCGACCGGGGCCGCCTGCTCCCGGACTCCGCACTGGAGATCACCGGCCGCACCGACAACCAGATCAAGATCCGCGGCTACCGCGTCGAACTGGAGGAGATCGAGGCCACCCTGCGCAAGGCGCCCGGCGTCACCGACGCGGGCGCGTACGCGCAGAGCGCGGACGACGGGACGAGCATCGTCGCCTGCCTCACCTCCGACGAGGAGACCGACCCCGCCGCCCTGCGCGCGTACCTGCGCGACCGGCTGCCCGACTACATGCTGCCCGCCCGCGTCCAGCAGCTCCCGCACCTCCCGCTGAACACCAACGGCAAACTGGACCGCGCCGCCCTGCGCACGCTCGTGGCCGGCATCGGACAGGAACGGACGAGCGGATTCACCCCGGCCGACGACACCGAGGCCGCCGTCGCCGCCCTCTGGCAGGAACTGCTCGGCGCACCGCCCGCCTCGGCGGACCAGAACTTCTTCGACGCCGGGGGCCACTCCCTGCTCGCCGTGCGGCTCGCCAACCGGCTCGCGGGCACGGCGGGCCGCCGGGTACCGCTGCGCCGCATCCTCGGCGCGCCCACCGTCACCGCCATCGCCGCCCTGTGCCGCGAGATCCGGCAGGAGGAGCAGATATGAACGGCCCCTGGCTGAGCATGCCGGACGAGCGGTCGCGGTCCACCCCGGCCACCACCCTCGCCGTCTGCTTCGCACCCACCGGTGCCCACGGTTCCTCGTTCGCGCCGTGGCACGGCCGCCTCCCCGAGGACACCGCCCTCGTGCTCGTCACACCCCCGGGCCGGGGCAGCCGCGTCGACGAGGAACCCGTCACCGACATGACGGCCTACGCGGACGCCGTGGCGGCCGGGATCCGCGAACTGCGCGGCGGGCGGCGGCTGGTGCTGATCGGCGTCAGCCTCGGGGCGCTGCTGGCGTACGAGACGTGCCGCCGGCTCCTCGACGCCGGGGTGCCGGTCGCGCGGCTGTGCGCGGTGGCCGGGCAGTGCCCCGGTGACTTCGACGGCCACGGCCACGACGTCACCGTCGAGGACGCCCGCGCCTTCGTCGTCGGGACCGGACTGACCGACCCGGAACTGCTGGCGGACCCCGAGTTCGAGGAGGTGCTGCTGCCGCCGGTGATCGCCGACCTCCGGCTGGCCGCGGGGTACGACGGCCGCCGGGGCCCCCTGCCGCAGGTCGACCTGCGCGCGGTGTGGGCCACCGAGGACCCGCACGTGCCCGAGGTCACCGTGCGCCGCTGGGCCGAGTGGACCCGCGGCACGTGCACCATGGCGTCCGTCGAGGGCGGCCACTACGCCCACCGGGAGAACCCGGCGGCGGTCCTCTCCGCCTGCCTGGACGGCCTGCCGGGAGGCGGACCCTCACGCCGCTCGGTGCTCGGCGCCGGGGCGACGGCGGTGGCGGGCACCGTGCTGGGAATCGGCGCGGTGGCGTCGGCGCCGTCCGGGGCGCGGGCCGCCACCGCCACCACGACGGGCGGTGCCGTCTTCGACGGCGACCCCACCGACCCCGTGGACCTGGCCGTGGCCATGATCCGGCAGAACACCAGCAACCCCGGCGACGGCGCGGTCACCCTGCCGCTCGCCCGGATGCTCCAGGACCTCTTCCGGGCCGCCGGCGTCGACACCGAGATCGTGCCCACCCCGAAGGAGGGCAACGTCCACTTCTTCGCCCGCGTGCCCGCCGGCGGCCCGGCCCGCAAGGAACCACTGGTCCTGCTCGGCCACTCCGACGTGGTGCCCGCCATCGGCGACACCTGGAGGACCGACCCCTTCGCCGGTGCGATCGAGGACGGCAAGCTGTACGGCCGCGGCTCGCTCGACATGAAGGGCGTCAACGCCGCCTTCGTCGCCGCCCTGCTGCGCCACGTCCGCGAGGGCACGGCCTTCGACCGCGACATCGTCTTCTGGTCCGACTGCGACGAGGAACAGGGCCCCTACGGCGTGCGCTGGTTCCTCACCGAACACCCCGGCCGGGTGGCGGCGGGCGCGGTCGTCACCGAGGGCGGCTGGGTGCTCAACCAGCGCGACGGCACGACGCCCATGATCGCCTCGCTCACCTGCAACGACAAACGCTCCCTGCTGCTGCGCCTGGAGACCTCCTCCTACGCCACCCACACCTCCAAGCCGTTCACCGGACAGGCGGTGGTCCGGCTGGGCGAGGTGCTCGACCTGCTGGGGGAGTGGCGCGCCCACATCCGCCCCAACGCGCTGTCCCGGCGGTACTTCGCGGAGCTGGCCGAGGCCACCACCGACCGGCCCTTCGCCGAAGCGCTGAGGGAGATGCTCGACGCCCGCACGGAGCAGCAGCGGGACCGGGCGGGCGAGGCGGTGGTGCGGCTCAGCGAGACCCCGGAGCTGCACAACGCGATGCTGCGGACCACGCTCGCCTTCACCGCGGCGCAGTCCGGCTACTACCCGAGCATCGTGCCGGGCACCGCGACCGCGGACTTCCGGGTCGCCTTCCTGCCCGGGGCCGAGGACCCCGGACGCACCGTCGCCGAACTGCGCTCGCTGATCGGCAACCGGGCGAAGCTGACCGTCGTCGGGAACCCGGGCGAGAGCGAGCAGCAGGCCCTGGACCGGCTGCGCGGCTATCTGGCCACGCCCGACTCCGACCACGACACGGACGTCTTCCGCGCCTGGCAGGACGCCGTGCGCCGGACCCATCCGGGGGTACGGGCCACCCCCTGCCAGTTCGAGGCCGTCACCAGCGCCGTGCCGTTCCGGGAACAGCGGGTGCCCGTGTACGGCATGTACCCGTTCACCGTGAACCGGGACATGCTCAAGCGCATGCACGGCACCGACGAGCACATCGGGGTCGAGGCGCTGCGGCAGGGCACCGAGACCGTCTACCAGCTCCTGGCCGGGCTGCGCGCGGGGGGCTGAGCCCGGACGCGCCGTGCGGACGGACCCGGCCGGGCCCGCCCGCACGGCGCCGTCGGACCGTCACCCCACGCTGACCCAGTCGAGGGTGCGCTCCACGGCCCGCTTCCAGTTCGCGTAGCCCTCCGCCCGCCGCTCCTCGCTCCACTGCGGCTCCCAGCGCTTCGACTCCTGCCAGTGCTCGCGCAACTCGCCCTGGTCCTGCCAGAACCCGGTGGCCAGCCCGGCCGCGTAGGCGGCACCGAGCGCGGTCGTCTCGGCGACGACCGGCCGGCTGACGGGGACGCCGAGGACATCGGCCTGGATCTGCATGCACAGGTCGTTGGCCGTGACCCCGCCGTCGACCTTGAGCACGTCGAGGTGGACCCCGGAGTCCTGCTCCATCGCCTCCACCACGTCCCGGCTCTGGTAGCAGATGGCCTCCAGGGTGGCCCGCGCCAGATGGCCGTTGGTGTTGTACCGGGCCAGGCCCACGATGGCGCCCCGCGCGTCGGAGCGCCAGTACGGGGCGAAGAGGCCGGAGAAGGCCGGCACGAAGTACATCCCGCCGTTGTCCTCGACCGTCCGGGCGAGGTGCTCGCTCTCGCGGGCGTTGGAGATGATCTTCATCTGGTCCCGCAGCCACTGCACCGCGGAGCCGGTGACCGCGATGGAGCCCTCCAGGGCGTAGACCGCCGGGCTCTTCCCGAACTGGTAGGCGACCGTGGTGAGGAGGCCGTGCCGCGACCGGATGAGCTCGGTGCCGGTGTTGAGCACGAGGAAGTTGCCGGTGCCGTAGGTGTTCTTCGCCTCGCCCGGTTCGAAGCACACCTGCCCCACGGTGGCCGCCTGCTGGTCGCCGAGCACCCCGGTGATCGGGATCGCGGCCCGCAGGGGGCGGGAGGTGCGGGCGCAGCCGTACGCCTCCGGGTCGGAGGAGGGGTTGATGGCCGGGAGCATCGCGCGGGGGATGCCGAAGATGCCCAGCAGCTCGTCGTCCCAGTCGAGCGTCTCCAGGTTCATCAGCATCGTCCGGCTGGCATTGGTCACGTCGGTGGCGTGGACGCCGCCGTCGGGACCGCCGGTGAGGTTCCACAACACCCAGCAGTCGGTGTTCCCGAACACCGCGTGTCCCCGCTCCGCCGCCTCGCGGACCCCCTCGACGTTGTCGAGGATCCACTTGATCTTCCCGCCGGAGAAGTACGTGGCCGGGGGGAGCCCCGCCTTGCGCCGGATGACCTCGCCGTGGCCCTCGTTCTCCAGGGTCTGGGCGATCGCGTCGGTACGGGTGTCCTGCCACACGATGGCGTTGCAGTACGGGCGGCCGGTGCGCGGGTCCCACACGACGGTCGTCTCGCGCTGGTTGGTGATCCCGATGGCATCGAGGTCCGTGCCGCTCAGGCCCCCGGCGCGCAGGGCGTTCTGCATCACCGAGTTGGTGCGCTCCCAGATCTCCACCGGGTCGTGCTCCACCCAACCGGGGCGGGGCAGGATCTGTTCGTGCTCCAACTGGTGCTTGGCCACTTCGTTTCCGTCGTGATCGAAGATCATGAAGCGGCTGCTGGTGGTGCCTTGGTCCACCGCGCCGATGAAGTCCGCCATGGCGTGCTTCCTCTCCTGGATCGGGGCCGGTGAGGGCGCCGGGTGTCACTGCTCCACCGGGTGCCGTCTCTTCACCGGGTGTCACTTCTCCGGCGGTACGGGGAGGGTCCCCTCCGGCTCCGGTTCCGGCGAGGGCAGGAACCGGGTGATGAAGACCTTGTAGAAGAACGCCCCCACCAGGCCGCCGATGAGCGGGCCCACGATCGGCACCCAGAAGTAGAGGTTTCCGTACTGGTCGCGCCATGCCCCTCCGTAGCCGGTGAGGAAGCTCGCGAGCCGGGGCCCGAGGTCACGGGCCGGATTGATGGCGTACCCGGCGTTGGTGCCGAACGCCATGCCGATGGCCACCACGATGAGCCCCACGACGAACGGGCCGAGATTGGCGCCCGGCGGGTTGTTGAGGAGGTCGGTGACGGCGAAGATCAGCAGTACGAGGATCGCCGTGCCGATGACCTGGTCCCGGAAGGCCCCCCACTCGTGCACCGGGAGTGCGGTGTTCCCGTTGGCGGGCAGGGTGGAGAACACGATCTGCGTCTTGAGGGTGTGCCCGGGGTCGGCCTTCGCCAGTGCCTCCGTGTAGTTCCAGCGCACCAGCAGCGCCGCGACGAACGCGCCTGCGAACTGGGCGATGGAGTAGGGCGCCACTTTTCTCCAGGGGAAGTCCTTGAAGGCGGCGAGCGCGAGGGTCACTGCGGGATTGAGATGGGCCCCGCTCAGCCGGCCCGCCACGTAGACGCCCAGGGTGACTCCGAGGCCCCAGGCCCAGGCGATGCTGTCGTGGTTGCCGAGGCCGCCCGGCGGGTCGGTGAGCGCACCGCCCGCGACGACCTGGGCGACGACGCCACAGCCGAAGAGAATGAGGATCATCGTGCCGAGGAACTCCGCGGAGAGTTCCCCGACGAGTCCCGACCGCTTGAGCCGCTCCATGAAGGGATCTCGCTTCCTGTCGATTCACGACCTCTGCGGCATAGATCCAGATATGAGCGTAAACGGGGGCAATTGAATCCGCACTCGGTGGTGCGACCCCCGGGGGTGCGCGCCGGATCGCGGTGCGGCCGGGGCGTTGCCGCCCGGGCGGGGCGCGCGGAACACGCCCTATGGGCAGTCCACGTCGACGTGGTCGAAGAGCTTCACCATGTTGCCGAGCACCCGCACGCAGGCCGTCACTTCGGCATCGGTGAGATCCCCGCCCACCTGGCGCAGCAGGGACTGCTCGCGGGCGAGCGCGGAGGTGATCGCCGCCCGGCCGGCCTCGGTCGGGCGGATCAGCGGCGACCGTTGGTGGGCCGGGTTGGGAACGGCCTCGACGAGCCGCGCCGCCGCGGCGTCGTTGACCATGCGCTGCACGAACTGCCGGCTCAGCGCCTGCGCGCGCCCCATCTGCGGGACCGTCATGGGCCCGTTCTCGTGCAGCAGGTCCAGGACGGCGCGCACACCGACGGACAGGCCCTCGATCGGGGCGTTCTGTTCCACCTTGCGCTGCACACGCCGGTAGAGCGGGCCGACCAGGGCGAAGACCTCCGTGAGTCGCCGGGCGAGCTCCTCGGGAGGCAGGGGGCGTTCGGATTCGGTCACTCGGCCATCATGACACCTTGGTTGCCAAGCCGTCGGACGAATGGCACCTTGGTTGTCATGACTGCTGCTTCCGACCTGACTTCCTTCGAGACCGGGGACGGCCCTCTCGTGTACCGCGACGCCGGGCGCGGCCCGCTGCTGGTGCTGCTGCACGGCGGCTTCCTGGACCACGGGATGTGGGACGACCAGGTGCCGGACCTCGCCCGGACCCACCGGGTGATCGTGCCGGACGCCCGTGGGCACGGGGGATCGTCCAACGCGAGCGAGCCGTTCCGGCACACGGACGACCTGGCCGCGCTGCTGCGCCGGCTCGACGCCGGGCCCGCCGTCCTGGCCGGGGTGTCGATGGGCGCGGCCACCGCGGTCGACACCGCGCTCGAACACCCGGACCTGGTCCGCGCATTGGTCGTCAGCGGCGCGGCCACGAGCGAGCCCGAGTTCCACGACCCCTGGTCCAAGGAGGTCCTGGCCGCACAGGTCCGCGCCCTGGGCGAGGGCGATGTGGAGGGCTGGGTCGACGCCTTCATGCTCTTCGCCGCGGGCCCGCACCGCACGCTCGACGCCGTCGACCGCGCCGTCGTGCGGCGGCTGCGCGACATGACCTTCCGGACGCTGTCCAAGCACCGGGCCGACGAGCCGGACCTGCGCGTTCCGGTCCCCGGCACCTGGGCGCGGGCGGCGGGGATCGAGGTCCCGGTGCTGGCCGTCCACGGCTCCGTCGACTCGGCCGACCACCTCGCCATGGCCCGGCGCCTGGTGGAAACGGTCGCCGACGGGCGCGAGGCGACCGTCGAGGGCGCCGCCCACTACCCCAACATGGAACGGCCGGACGCCTTCGGCGAGATCCTCCGCGACTTCCTGGCGGCCGTGCCCGCCGGATGACGCGGACGGCGGGGGAGGGCGGCGGGGCCCGCGGACTCAGCCGACGGGGGAGGGTGCCGCGTCATCGGCCCCCGCGACGGCCTGCGACGGGGCGTCGTGGAGGCCCAGACGCAGGTGCTCGACGTGGAAGAGGGCCTGGTCGAGCAGTTCGGCCACATGGTTGTCGTACAGGGCGTAGATCACCGAGCGGCCCCGGCGCTCGCCCGTGACCAGGCCGAGGTTGCGCAGCAGCCGCAGCTGGTGGGAGCAGGCGGACTGCTCCATGCCGACCGCGTCCGCGAGTTCCGTCGCGGGGCAGGGGCCCTCCTGGAGGCGGGCGAGGATGCGCAGCCGGGACGGAGTGGCGAGGGCCTGGAGGGTGGACGCCACATCCGTGGCCCCCACCGCGTCGAGGCGCTCGCGCGCGGTGGCGGCAGTGTTCGCGTCAGCTCCGTGGCCCATGCGCTCATCCTACGGAGATGTATACATGAATGAGTGTTCATGTGATCCTGTATGGTGCGGAGGTCGAACCGCTCCGCCCGCTCGCGTGGAGGATCACCGCCCATGTCTTTCACCCTCACCCGTCCGGCCCCGCCCGCCGGTCCCGTCCGGGACGCGGTCGCCGCCCGCCGCACCCGCCTCCTGGCCCTGGGCGAGGTCCGCTGGGCCGCCGGCGCCCTGGCCCTGTTCCTGACGGCCCTGCCCCTGCACCTGCTCGGCGCGCCGTGGTGGACCTGGGGCCCGCTGTACGCGCTCACCTACGCCGCGGGCGGCTGGGAGCCGGGCCGGGAGGGCCTGAAGGCGCTCCGGGAGAAGACGCTGGACGTGGACCTGCTGATGGTGGTCGCCGCCCTCGGCGCGGCCGCGATCGGACAGGTGCTGGACGGCGCCCTGCTGATCGTCATCTTCGCCACCTCGGGCGCCCTGGAGGCATTCGCCACCGCCCGGACGGCGGACTCGGTGCGCGGACTGCTCGACCTCGCGCCCGACACGGCCACCCGCCTGCTCGCCGACGGTGCCGAGGAGACCGTTCCCGCGCGGGAACTGCGGGTCGGGGACGTGATCCTGGTACGTCCCGGCGAGCGCGTCGGGGCCGACGGCCGGGTGCTCGACGGAACGAGCGAGGTGGACCAGGCGACCATCACCGGCGAACCGCTGCCGGCGCCCAAGGAACCGGGCGCCGAGGTCTTCGCGGGAACCCTGAACGGCACCGGGGCGCTGCGGGTGGCCGTGGAACGCGACCCGTCCGATTCGGTGATCGCCCGGATCGTCGCCATGGTCGAGGAGGCGTCCGGCACGAAGGCGCCCACCCAGCTGTTCATCGAGAAGGTCGAGCAGCGCTACTCGATCGGCATGGTGGCGGCCACCGTCGCCCTGTTCGCACTGCCCCTGGCCTTCGGCGCGGCCCTGCAGCCGACGCTGCTGCGGGCGATGACCTTCATGATCGTCGCCTCGCCGTGCGCCGTGGTCCTGGCCACCATGCCGCCGCTGCTCTCCGCGATCGCGAACGCCGGACGGCACGGGGTGCTGATCAAGTCGGCCGTGGTGATGGAGCGCCTCGGCCAGGTCGACGCCGTGGCCCTCGACAAGACCGGCACCCTGACCGAGGGCACTCCCCGCCTCACCGACATCCGCCCGCTCGCCGGCCCGGGCCTGACCGAGGACGCCCTGCTCGCCCTGGCGGCGGCCGCCGAACACCCCAGCGAACACCCCCTCGCCCGCGCCGTCACCGAAGCCGCCCGGACCCGGGGGCTCGACCTGCCCGCCGCCGAGGACTTCGCCTCGGCACCCGGCACCGGCGTCACCGCCACCGTGGACGGCCGCACGGTCGCCGTCGGAGCCCCCGCCCGGCTGCCCGTCACCACCACCGGCCACGAGGAGGAGGCGGCCGAACTCGCCGCACGCCTGGAGGAGGACGGCCGCACCGCCGTGCTCGTCGTCCTCGACGGCACACCCGTCGGCGTCCTCGGCATCGCCGACCGCCTGCGCGCGGACGCCCGCACCACCGTCGAACGCCTCACCGGCCTCACCGGCAGCGCGCCGGTACTGCTCACCGGCGACAACCCGCGCGCCGCCGCCCGCCTGGGAGCCGAAGCCGGGATCGACGACGTCCGGGCCGGCCTGCTGCCCCAGGACAAGGTCCACGCCGTCGAGGAACTGGAGGGCGCCGGCCGGAAGGTGCTCGTGGTCGGCGACGGGGTCAACGACGCCCCGGCGCTGGCCGCGGCCCACACGGGCATCGCCATGGGCCGGGCGGGTTCCGACCTCGCCCTGGAGACCGCCGACGCCGTCGTCGTCCGCGACGAACTCGCCGCCGTACCCACCGCCGTGGCCCTCTCGCGCCGCTGCCGCCGCCTCGTGGTGCAGAACCTCGTGATCGCGGGCGTGTTCATCACCGGACTCGTCATCTGGGACCTGGTGGGCACGCTGCCGCTCCCGCTGGGCGTCGCCGGGCACGAGGGCTCCACGGTCCTCGTCGGACTCAACGGCCTGCGCCTGCTGCGCGACGCTGCCTGGACCCGCGAGGCGGACGCCCTTCGCCGGAGCGATGGCGCCACCGCCTGATCCACCGCCGAACACCGTGGGCCACCGGGCGGGCGGGCCGGGGATCACCGGACTGTCGGTGCGGGAACGTACCCTGCCCGCCATGAGTGATGACAACGCATCGGTCTTCCCGGAACCCCCGCTCGCGGGCGACGAGGCCGCCACCCTCATCGGTTCGCTGGAACGCCAGCGGGCCACCCTGGCATGGAAGTGCGGAGGGCTGGACGCGGCCGGTCTGCGGGCCACCCTCGGCTCGTCCACGGTCACCCTGGGCGGGCTGCTCAAGCACATGGCCCACGTCGAGGACACGCATTTCGCCCGGCTGCTGCTCGCGCGGAAACCGGGAGCGCCGTGGGACGCCGTGGACTGGGAGGCCCGGCCCGACTGGGACTGGACATCGGCAGCCGATGACACCCCCGAGGAGTTGCTGACGCTCTGGCAGGACGCCGTGGCCCGCTCCCGCGCCCTGGTCGCCGGGGCACTGGCCGACGGCGGCCCGGGAAGCCTGGGCCGGTACACCACGCCCGGCGGCGAATCGCCCAGCGTGCGACGGATCCTGATCGACATGATCGAGGAGTACGCCCGGCACGTCGGCCACGCCGACCTCATCCGGGAGTCGGTGGACGGCCTGGTCGGGGAGGACCCGCCGCGCTGACGACCGCGCCCGACGGTCCGGCGGGCGGCCCGTCCCGCCGGAGCCCGTCACCGACGGGCGCGCCCGAGGGCCCCGCGCACGCCGTACGCCACGGCCCCGGCCACCAGCACCGCGACACCGGGGACGACCGACGCCGACGGCAGCGCGAAGGCGAGCAGCAGACAGCCCGTCAGACCGATGACGGGCACGGCGCGGGGCGGCCGGCCCTCGTCGGGGCCGAGCGTCCAGGCGGCGGCGTTGGCGACGGCGTAGTACACGAGGACGCCGAAGGACGAGAAGCCGATCGCTGCCCGGACGTCCGCGGTGGCGGCGACCACGGCGACCACGGCACCCACGACGAGCTCCGCCCGGTGGGGGACGCCGAAGCGCGGGTGCACCGCGGCCAGGACGTGCGGCAGATGACGGTCACGGGCCATGGCCAGGACGGTGCGTGAAACGCCCAGGACGAGCGCGAGCAGTGAGCCGAGCGCGGCGACGGCCGCACCGGCCCGGACCACGGGCACCAGACCGGGCGCCCCCGCAGCGCGCGCGGCCTCGGCCAGCGGCGCCGGGGAATGGGCGAGGCGGTCGGGGCCCAGGACGGCGAGCAGGGTGACGGCGACGGCCGCGTAGACGAACAGGGCGATGCCCAGTGCGAGGGGGATCGCCCGGGGGATGGTGCGCCGCGGGTCGCGGACCTCCTCCCCGAGCGTGGCGATCCGCGCATAGCCCGCGAACGCGAAGAACAGCAGACCGGCCGCCCGGAGCACACCCCCGGCCGTGGCGTCCGCACCGACGGCCAGGCGCCCGGCGTCCGCGGTGCCGCCGCCGAGCCCGGCGGTGACCACCGCCGCGAGGACGGCGAGGACGAAGGCGACGACCACCCGGGTCAGCCGGGCGGACCTGTGCACACCGACGCAGTTGAGGGCGGTCAGCGCCACCACCGCGGCGACGGCCACCTCGTGCTCCCGGCCGGGCCACACGTAGGAACCGACGACCAGTGACATCGCCGCGCAGGAAGCCGTCTTGCCGACGACGAAGCCCCAACCGGCGAGGTGACCCCAGAAGTCGCCGAGGCGCTCCCTCCCGTACACGTAGGTGCCGCCGGACTCCGGGTGGCGGGCGGCCAGCCGCGCGGAGGACGTCGCGTTGCAGTAGGCCACCACCGCCGCCAGGCCCAGGCCGATCAGCAGACCCGACCCGGCCGCGCCCGCGGCGGGCGCCGGCGCGACGAAGACGCCTGCCCCGATCATCGAGCCCAGGCCGATCACCACGGCGTCGAACACGCCCAGACGGCGCCTCAACCCGCCTGTTCCCGCCGATGCGTTCATCGTTCCACTCCCTGCCGGTCACCCCGTGCGGGAGGTCCGCGGACGGCCGGGGCGCTCGATCCGGGGGCACGGTAGCCGAGCAAGGTGTCCGGCAGGGGGTGCGGTGGGACGGGCAAACCCGGTGGGGGTATCGTCGGGCCCGTACCGCAGGACCCGTACGACCGAGGAGTTCGAGGCAGCCGTGGACCGCGGACCGACACGTGCACCGGGAGCGTCCCGGCTGCTCGTGCTGTGCGCCGTCCTGTGCGGGCTGTTCCTCATGCACGGCGCCCCGGTCGGAGCGGCCGGGGGCTGCCACGACGCGATGACGACGGCCCGGGAGCCGTCCGGCCCGCTGCCCGCCGAGCCCATGGAGACGGCCGGTCACGCAACCGCAGCCATGGAGCCGGCCGGTCATGCCGCCGCGCGGCACGGGGGCGGCACCGTCCGGGCGGCCGGGGACCTGTCCTCGGCGAGCGGTGAGTCGTGCGTGTTCACCCAGACCCGCGACCGGGTGCTGCCGCTGCTCCTCGCGCTGGGCCTGGTGGGCCTGGCGGCCCGGGGCGTCACCGGGCGCCGCGCGGCCGTGCGCGGTCCGGAACGACGGGGGCCGCCGTTCGGCGGCAGGGACCTGCTGCTCCAGGTGTGTGTCGCGCGGACGTGAGGGGCCGCCGGTCCGGGCCCACCGCGGCCGGACCGGTCGGACGGCCCATTCGTTCCGCGTGCCACCGACGTGGCGCGTCCACCTGGAAAGAACCCAGCATGCGCGTTTCCCTGTCCCCCGCTGTCCGTCGCCGTCGCGTACTCGCGACCGCCGGTACCGTCGCCGCCCTCGCCCTGGCGCTCACGGCGTGCGGCTCCTCCGACGACACGAAGTCCGACGGCTCGTCCATGCCCGGCATGAACCACGGATCCGGCAGCGCCTCCGCGCCGGCCGCCGGGGGCGGTGCGTTCAACGACGCGGACGTGAAGTTCGCGCAGGAGATGATCCCGCACCACCAGCAGGCCATCGAGATGGCGAAGCTGGCCGACGGCCGTGCCGCCGACACCGAGATCAAGAAGCTGGCCACCGCGATCGAGAAGGCCCAGGACCCCGAGATCAACACGATGAAGGGCTGGCTGAAGTCGTGGGGCAAGCCGCTGCCGGAAGCCCCGATGGGTGACATGCCCGGAATGGATCACGGCTCGGACGGTGCGGGAATGCCCGGAATGATGTCCGACAAGGACATGGACGACCTGAAGGCGGCCAAGGGCAAGGACTTCGACAAGAAGTTCGCCCAGCTCATGATCGCCCACCATCAGGGCGCGGTCACCATGGCCGAGGACGAGCAGAAGAAGGGCGACAACGCCGAGGCGAAGAAGCTCGCCGAGGCCGTCGTGACGGCCCAGACCGCCGAGATCGAGCAGATGAACAAGATCCTCGAAAGGTTCTGATCCCGAAAGGAGTGCGGCCCCGCCGAGCGGGGCCGCACTCCCCGCGTTCCTCATCCGGGCGAGGAACGCGTGAACTCGCGGGCGTTCTGCCCCGTTTCACTTGCTGGGCAATAGGGGAGTTTCTATACCTTTTGCCCAGCTTTGATGGCATTGGAAATGCACCTTTTGTGATTAAGTGGCGCGTATCACGCCTGCTGCCCGCGATGTCGACCCGCACGGGCCGGTTCCCTTTCCCCGCAAGGGAATTCGGCCGTTCGGTGTGAAGTGCGTTACTGAATTCTCTGCCATTCGATCTTGCGAATGAATTGCGTGCGGAATTCGAGGTCTTGTTCCTTTCGGTGTTTCTCGCCTACGGTCACCGTCAATCCGGACGGAACGCCGAATCCTGCCGCCGTCCGGCAATCCGACTCACTCGTGCACGGCAGGAACGGGGGACCCAGGCAAGCCGCCGGTCCGGTATCCGGAACGGCTCGGGGTGAAGCCGCATACGTGTGCGGCCGGGCATCTCCAGCCCGAACCCGACAGCTCACCTCGTAGGCGACGGAGAGGAATTCACCATGCTCGCAAAGGGCGCGTACCGTCGTCGCAGGCCCGTCCCGCAGGTCCGGGGCCTCATCGCCGTGGGCACGGGCGTGGCCGCCCTCGTGCTCCCGCTCGCCGTCGCCGGAACGGCGTCGGCGACACCGGCGCAGTCCACCGGCGTGGCCGTCGCGCAGTCCGCGACGTACACGAACGACCTGGACGGCTGGATCAAGGAGTCGCTGGCCGTCATGGCCCGGCACGGCATCCCCGGCAGCTACGAGGGCATCCACCGCAACATCATGCGCGAGTCCTCCGGCAACCCCCGGGCCATCAACAACTGGGACTCCAACGCCGCCGCTGGCACACCCTCCAAGGGGCTTCTCCAGATCATCGACCCCACGTTCCGCGCCTACCACGTGCCCGGTACGTCGATGGACAGCTACGACCCGGTCGCCAACATCACGGCGGCGTGCAACTACGCCGCCGCCAGGTACGGCTCCATCGACAACGTCAACGGGGCCTACTGACGTACCGCCCGGTCAGTCCGGCCGCGGGGGCGTCCAGTCGGCGTGCCGCAGGACGGCGCGGACGGTGACCCGCGACGGGGCCAGCCGCAGCGCCGCGTCGCGCAGTGCGACCGCCACCGGATGCGACAGCTGCTGCCCCATCCGGCCGGCCCGACGGGCCGCCCTCGCGACCGACTGGCTGCGGGGGCGGCGCTCGGCGTCGTAACGGCGGAGCGCCGATTCCACGCAGGGCCCGGCGCGGAGCGCGGCGGCCAGCGACACCGCGTCCTCCAGCGCCTGGCAGGCGCCCTGGCCGAGGTTCGGGGTCATCGCGTGGGCGGCGTCGCCGAGGAGGGCGACCCGCCCGACCGCGTAGGAGGGCAGCGGGGTGACCAGCTCGTTGACGTCGTGGTGCAGCACGGCGCCCGGCCGGGTCGCCGCCAGCAGGGCCGGAACGGGGTCGTGCCAGTCGCCGAACCGGCGGCGGACCTCGGCGAGCGGGTCCGGATGACGCACCCCGGCGGGCGAGTTGAACACCGCGTGCCACTCGGCCCGGCCGTCCGCGAACACGATGTGGCCGAACTCGGCCCCCCGGCCCCAGGTCAGCTCGAAGTCGGTGTCCAGCTCCACCGGCGACTCCGTGATGGCGCGCAGCACCGTCGAACCGCTGTGGACCGGACCGGGGTGCTCGGGGAAGAGCTGTGCGCGCAGGCGGCTGTTCACGCCGTCGGCGGCCACGACCAGATCCGCGTCGAGCACGGCATCGCCCGCGGCGAGCCGGACCCGGGAGGCGTCGGAGCGGTCGACCGAGGTCACCTCGGCCCCGGTGACCAGAACCCCGGCGGGCAGCGCCGCGCGCAGCAGCCGGTGCAGCACGGCCCGGGGGATGCCCATGATCGGGGTGCCCAGTTCGCGCTCCAGCGCCGCCCCGTCCATGCGTGCCAGCAGACGTCCGTCCGGGGTGCGGGTGCCGCCGGTGTACTGGGGCCGGGCGGCCGCGCGCACCGCGGCCCCGACCCCGAGGGCGTCCAGTGCGCGGATGCCGTTCGCATGCAGGGAGATGCCCGCGCCCGCGTCGTCCGGTCCGGCGCCGCGTTCGACGACGGTCGTCCTCCAGCCGGCCCGGCGCAGTCCGATCGCGGCGGCCAGCCCGCCGATGCCCCCGCCGACCACCACCGCACTGCCGCCCATGCCGCCCCTCTTCCGCGCCGTACCGCCACGCACTCGGTCTTCTACACCTGTAGAAGGAGAGTGCTACGCCGCCTCTACAGGTGTAGAAAGAGGGGATGAGTACCGATCGACGCACCGTTCTCGCCGACGCGGCCATCGAGGTGCTGGCCGACGAGGGGATGCGCGGACTGACCCACCGGGCCGTGGACCGGGCGGCGGGCCTTCCCCCGGGCACCACCTCGGCCTACTTCCGCACCCGCCGTGCCCTGCTCACCGGCCTCGTCCGGCGGCTCGTCGAACGGGACCAGGCGGAGCTGCGAACGGCGGGGGAGCGGACCCCGGTGCCGCGGACCCCCGGTGAACTCGCGGACGGGCTCGCCGCGTTCGTCGCGGGACGGCTCACCGGGGAGGGGCGGCGACGGTCGCTCGCCCGCTACGCGTGCGCGGTCGAGAGCGTGCGCCATCCGGAACTGCGCGAGATCCTCGTACCGCGCCGGAACGCGGCCCGGGAGATCGTGCGGGAGTTCCTGGACGCACGGGGCGTGGCGGACGCCGAGGGGCGCACCCTCACCCTGCTGGCCTGCGTGGACGGGCTGGTCTTCGACCGGCTGGTGAGCGGCGGCGACGTGCCGGGGGACGAGATCGCGGGACTGGTCGCCGCCGCCCTGCGGGAGCCCGCAGCGGGCGGTGAACCTTCGGCTCCGTAAAACTCCCGGCCCGGGGAACTCCCGGCGAAACCCGGCCCCGTGGAACCCCGGCCCTGCGCGGCGTACGGCGGCCGGGCCGACGTGTCCCGCCAGGAGCGGTCCGGGACGGTGGGCCCGCGGGCAGTCCCGAAAGAGCTATCCGACCGGTCCCGGTTCCCTGCCCGGCGACGCGGGGACGGTCGCCGCGCCGCCCTCCCGGACCGCCCGCACCGCCATCTCGTGGAGGTGCCGGCTGTCCTCCTCCGAACAGCACGGCACGGGGCTGCCCGACATGGTGAACCAGTCGATCGCGCCGGTGTACTGCACGGTGATCTGGGCCGTGTCGTCCGCCCAGGTCGTATGAACGGTCAGATCCCCCGACAGGACACCGACCTCGTCCGTGAGCACGCCACCGTGCCCGGAGAACACACTACGAGTCGTCCACGACGCCCAAGCCATGACTCCAGGCTGGCACCAAGACGGCCGATGCGCGACCCGCGGCCGTCGTGCCCCGCGTTCCCGGCCGCCCCCACGCCTTCCGGCATTCGGATACGGGCGGAACAATCCTCCCGGCACGGCTACGGTTCCCGTACCCGCCGACCCCCGGGAAAAGAAGCGCTGTTAGCGCAAAAACGCCGGATCGATGCTCCACGGCAACGAATTCCGAAGGTGAACAGCTCTTGACCTACGGAACTCGTCGGGATTGCATGTCGCGCTGGGAGCGCCGAAACCACTCATCACGTCCTCGTCTGGAGGCGATACCGCTCCCGCGCTCGAACACCATCACTGTTGATCGGAACCGCACGATGACCGACACGCTCAGCGCTCCCCAGGCGCTCGCCCCAGCGACCGGCCCCACCCCACAGAAGCTCAAGCGTTCCATCGGCGTCGTGGGCGGAACGCTGCTCACGCTCTCCTGCGTGACGCCCGCCTCGACCCTCTTCGTGGTCGTGCCGGACCTGTTCTCCAGTCTCGGCACGTACACCGCCCTCACCATCGCCATCGGCTCGCTGCTCTGCATCGCGGTCGCCTTCTGCTACTCGGAGCTCGGCACCCTCATCCCGAGCGCCGGCGGCGAGTACGCCATGGTGTCGACGATGGCGGGACGGCTGGCGGGGTGGCTGGTCTTCGTGCTCTCGCTGCTGGTCGTGATGATCGTGCCCCCGGTCATCGCCATGGGGACCGCCGACTACCTCGCGCCCGTCGTGCACATCCCCGCCCCCGTCGCGGGCGCCGGGGTCATGCTCCTCGCCACCCTCGCCGGCCTCCTGGACCTGCGTGCCAACGCGTGGATCACCGGCATCTTCCTCGTCCTCGAAGTGATCGCGGCGGCCGTCGTCGCCGTGCTCGGCTTCGCGCACTCCGAGCGCGGCGCCTCCGCGCTGGTGCACGGATCGGTCGCCCAGCCGGACGGCGGCACGTCGAACGTCACGGCCATGATGGTGATCTCCGGACTCGCGATCGCCCTCTTCATCACCCAGGGCTTCTCCACGGCCGTCTACCTCTCCGAGGAGCTGGAGGACCCGCGGCGCAACGTCGCCCGCACCGTGCTCGCCACCCTCGCCATCTCCACGGCCGTCATCCTCGTCCCCGTCATCGCCATCACCCTGGGCGCACCGGACCTGGAGGCGCTGACCTCCGGCGACCTCAACACCATGGTCGCCGCCTGGTCCAACTCCGCCGTCGGCACCTTCGTCAGCCTCTGCGTCGCCCTCGCCATCATCAACGCGGGCATCGTGATGGTCATCCAGAACTCGCGGGTGCTGTTCGCCTCCGCCCGCGACAAGGCATGGCCCGCGCCGGTCAACCGGGCCCTGTCCCGGCTCGGCCGGTTCGGCTCCCCCTGGGTCGCGACCCTGATCGTCGGCGTGCCCGGCGCCGCCCTGTGCTTCGTCAACCTGGACACCCTGTACGGCGTCACCGGCGTCTCCGTCACCGCCATGTACCTGCTGGTCGCCGTCGCGGCCCTGCTCTGCCGCCGGGGCGCGCACCGCGAGGCACCGGCCTGGCGCATGCCGCTGTGGCCCGCGGTCCCCGTGCTGCTGATCGTCGTGCTCGCGTACATCCTGACCCAGCAGGAGACCGAGTACCTGCTGTGGACCGGCGGCATCACCGCGGTCGCCACGCTCTACTGGGCGTTCTACCTGCGGCCCCGCAAGGAGACCCACTGGACGGTCAGCATCCCGGAGGACGCGCGGGTCTGACCCTCCCCGGACGCGTTCTGTGCGGTGCCCGGCCGTCGGCGAGGAGTTCCCGCCGACGGGCGGGCATCCCCCCGATGCCCGCACAGTGGGGAGAGGACGTCGTCGGAACACGGGAGGCGTGGCGGGATGAGTGTCGAGCGGGTCGGAGTCGTCGTTCACCAGGGCCGTCCCGAAGCCGTCGTCGCATCGGAAGTCGTACGCGACTGGTGCGCCCGCGAGGGCGTCCCGTGCACGGACATCGACGTGTGGCGCGACGACACGCGCAGACGCGGCGGACGCGAGGAGGCCGAGGTCGCGGGCAACCCCGATCTCGTCGTGACGCTCGGCGGCGACGGGACGTTCCTGCGCGGCGCCAGGATCGCCGCCAAGAACGGCGGTGCCGTCCTCGGGATCGACCTGGGCCGGGTCGGCTTCCTCACCGAGGTGCCCGCCGGGGAGGTCGTCCGGGCGCTCGACGCCGTCCACCGCGACCGGGCGGAGATCGAGCAGCGCATGACCCTGACCATGCGGGCCTCCCGGGTGCTCGAAGTGCCCCCGGACGTCGATGCCCTGATGGCCTACGGACAGCGCCCCGTGCTGCCGCCTCCGCAGATCGCTCCCGTCGAGGAGGCCACGGCGGAGGGCTGGGGCGTGGCACTGGACGTCACCGCGCTCAACGACGTCGTCGTGGAGAAGCTCGCACGCGACCGGCAGGTGAGCCTCGGCGTCTACATCGGCGGCCGGCTCCTCGCCTCGTACTCCGCCGACGCGGTCATCATGGCCACCCCCACCGGCTCGACCGCGTACAGCTTCGCCGCGGGCGGCCCGGTGGTCTCGCCGCGCATGGACGCCGTCCTCTTCACTCCCGTGGCGGCACACATGACCTTCGACCGCACCGTGGTCGCCGCGGCCGACGAACCGGTCGCCGTACGGGTCCTGCCCCACTCGGGACAGGCCGCGGTGACCATCGACGGCCAGCTGCGCGGCGTACTGGTCGCCGGGGACTGGCTCGGCGTGTACGCGGCACCGCGCCGCCTGCGAGTCGTCAGGCTCGGCCCGAACGACTTCTACGGACGGCTGCGTGCCCGCCTGCGCCTCACCGACGCCCCGGCCACGGCCGCCGACGGCGAGAGCGCACCGCTCTTCCGCCCCGACGGACCGGTCCCGCACGACCTGGCCCAGCTCCATCTCTCCCCGGCGGCCAGGGACTGAGGACCGCCCGGCGAACCGGGCCCGCGAGGCCGAAACCGCCGTACGACGAAGCCGTACGACCAAGGAGTTCTCATGCCCGACAGCACCGATCCCTCCGCCTTCACCGCCGTGCCGGTTCCCGACACCGCACTGGCCTCGGCCGCGACCCAGCTGGTGCGCGACACGACCGACGACCTGATCTACCACCACTCCCGCCGCGTCTACTTCTTCGGCGGACTGCGGGGCCGCCGGGGCGGGCTGAGCTTCGACCCGGAGCTGCTCTACGTCGCGGCCATGTTCCACGACCTCGGCCTCGGCGAGGAGTTCCGCGACAGCGGGCGACGGTTCGAGGTGGACGGCGCCGACGAGGCGCGACGGTTCCTGCAGGGGCACGGGGTGCCCGAGGACAGCGTCCGGCGCGTCTGGACGGCCATCGCGCTCCACACGACACCGGGCATTCCGTCGTTCATGGAACCCGAGGTGGCGCTGGTGACGGCCGGTGTGGAGTACGACGTGCTGGGCATCGGGTACGACGACCTCGACGAGGCGGACCGGGCCGCGATCGTCGCACTCCACCCCCGGCCCGACTTCAAACGGCGCATCCTCAGGGCCTTCACCGAGGGAATCGAAGGCAAGCCGGATACCACGTTCGGCAATGTGAAGGCCGATGTCCTGGAGCGGTACACACCCGGGTTCGAACGCGGCAACTTCGTGGACACCATCCTGCATTCCGCCTGGCCGGAGTGACCGGGACGGGCGGACCGCGCGACCCGGACGAGGCCGACACCCGTCGTTATAGTTGGCGCCTACAGGAAAGCGACGGACGGCGCGGAGGAACGGCCGTGCGGGGCCGGTGAGTTCGGCCCCCACCACGCCGCGTTCCCCGCCACCCACGGAAGGGTCACGCGATGCCGGCCGTCCTCGTCCTGCTGCTCTCCGGCACCTGGCTGCTCTCCGGCGCCCTGGTCACCGGGACCGATCCGCTGATCGTCGCCGTGGGCCGGACCGCCGTGTGCTGCGCGGTCCTCACCGCCGTCGCCGCCGCCACCGCGGACGGCCGGGCCGACCTGCGCAGGGCCGCCGCCCGGCCGGGCACCGTCTGGCTGCTGGGCCTGCTCGGATTCGCCGGGTACGCGGCAGGGACCCTCCTCGCCATCCCGCGCATCGGTACCTCGCTCACCAACCTCGTCGTCGCGCTGATGCCGTGCGCCTCGGTGGCGGTCGGCGCACTGTTCTTCGCCGAACGGTCCGGGCCGCGCAAGGCGGCGGGGGCGGTGCTGGCCTGCGCGGCGGCGGCCGGGTACGCGGCGCTCGGCGCGGACGCGGGCGACGTGGACGGGGCGGGGCTGCTGCTCGTGGCGGCGGCGACCGCGGCCTTCGCCGTGTACGGCTTCCTGTACAAGGAACGGCTGTCGGGGCTGCCGCCGCTCGCCGTGCTGCCCGTGCTGCTCGCGGCCGCCACCTGTCTGCTGCTCCCGATGGCCCTGCCCGCGCTGATCGCCCGCCCCCCGACACCCGCCGCGACCGGCGGCATCGTCGTGCTGGGCGCGGCCGTCTACGCGCCCGCCTACCTCGTGCAGCACCGGCTCATCCTGCTCCGCGGACCGGTCTTCACGGCCGCCGTGCAGCTGGCCGTCCCCTTCACCGTGCGACTGGGCGACTGGGCGCTGGGCACCGCGCCCGCCCCCTCGCCCGCCGAGCTGCTGCTCCTGGCGGTGTGCTGCGGCGGGATCGCGCTCGTCACCCTCGGACCGCAGTCCCGGCTCGCCGCCGCCGAATGACCACAGGAGCCGGGCCCTGCTCGGGCCCCGGGCCGCTGCCCGGCCGTCGCCGCGCCGCCCGGCGCGGCCAATCCCATGTCGATGGTGGTGAGATGGCGGGTGTGCCGGTCGCTGATCACCTGCTCCCCGTTGTCCACGCCGACCAGCGCGACCTCGTCCGGGATCCGCCTGCCCGACTCCAGCAGGGCCGGTTCCGCGCCGAGCGCGCTCTGGTCGTTGCCGCGGAAGAGGGCGCCGCACCGGGTGCCGGAATCGATCAGGCGGCAGCCTTCCGGGTACGGCTCCAGTCACCCCGGAGGGTGTCGGCCGCGGGAGCCGGCCCGGCCTCGGCGAGCGAGGCCAACGGCCCCTCCTCGCGCCCCGTGGCGGCGGTGTCGGCCGCCCGTGCCCTGGAGCGTCCGCGACCGGCGCGGCCGGCCGGGAAGCGGGACGACGGGCGAGCACCGGGCACGCGGCGATGCCCGGTACTGCCCGTCGGCCCGAACGTCCGCACCCCGTACGTCGGCGATCCTCTGTCCGGGGCGGGCCCGCCCCGGACAGAGGATCGCGCGAGTGTGGACCGGGCTCAGAAGGTGACGTCGGAGCAGGCGTAGAACGCGTTGCCGGTGTCGGCGATCGTCCAGACGCCGAGGATCAGGTGCTTGCCCGACTTCTGCGGCAGGACCCCGGCATGGGTCACGGTGGACGTCGGCAGCCGGCCGCCGAAGGGCACCGTCAGGAACGGCTGGGGGTCCAGGTCGGCCCGGGTGAGGGGCTTGGTGGGGTCGTAGCCGTCCTTGGTGATGTAGTACCGGAAGTCGGTCGTGGCGTGCCGGGCCGAGATGCGCCAGCGGAAGGTGTAGCTCTGCCCGGCGGTGACCTGGGTGGCGGGCCAGTTGCCGCCGCGCGGGTCGTCGAGCTCGGAGAACCGGCCGATGCCGCCGGCGCAGATGGTGCCGTCGACCGGGCCGCGGGCGGGGAAGCCCTTCGGACCCTCGACGCTCGGCGGCTCCCACTGGATCTGGCCGCAGTTGCGCACGGTGCCGTTGCCGCACAGCTGCTGACGGCTGATGGGGGCGTCGGTGTAGCCGTGGCTCTGCGCGCTGCCGGTGGTGACGAGGAGGGAGGCCCCGGTGATCCCGAGACCGAGTACTAACGAGGCGATCCTTCTGCGCATGCTTCGCTCCTGGGGAGGTGTGGGCGCTGAGAGGCGAGTGGGGGACACACTTCCACTCCACTAGGTCTAGACCAACTTCGAGACTAGTCAGGGGGAATGGTCATGTCCATACCAGTCATGCGTCGTCGTGCGACCCGCCGGTAACCGCCCCGGCCGGACCGGAGGGGCGCCACCGGCGCGGTGTGCCGGTCGGCGGAGTGGGCGTACGCTGACAAAAACGCCTGCACACCGCGAGTGAGCGATGGAGGCGGCCATGACCGACCCGCACGGTTTCCTCGAATTCCCCCGCCGGCCCGTCCCGGCACGGCCGGTCCGAGAACGGCTGGGCGACTGGAACGAGGTCCACGCGGGACAGGCGCTCCTCCCTCTCGTCCGGGAGCAGGCCGGACGCTGCATGGACTGCGGCATACCGTTCTGCCACCACGGCTGCCCCCTGGGAAACCTCATCCCCGAGTGGAACGCGTACACGAGACGGGAGGACTGGCGGGCGGCCGCCGAGCGGCTGCACGCGACGAACAACTTCCCGGAGTTCACGGGACGGCTCTGCCCCGCACCGTGCGAGGACGCCTGTGTGCTCACCATCGACGCGGCCCCGGTGACCATCAAGAACGTCGAGCAGGCGATAGCCGACCAGATCTGGGAACGCGGATACGCCGCGCCGTGCCCGCCCGCCCGGCTCAGCGGAAGGACCGTCGCCGTCGTCGGCTCCGGCCCCGCCGGTCTGGCCGCGGCGCAACAGCTCACCCGCACCGGCCACACCGTCACCGTCTACGAGCGCGCCGACCGCGTCGGCGGGCTGCTGCGCTACGGCATCCCCGCCTTCAAGATGGAAAAGCACCGCCTGGACCGGCGCATCGGGCAGATGCGGGCCGAGGGCACCGAATTCCGTACGGGGGTGGAGATAGGCGTCGACCTCGACGCCGCCGCACTCGCCGCACGGCACGACGCGCTCGTCGTCGCCGTGGGCGCGGGGGAGCGGCGGGAACTGCCCGTCCCGGGGCGCGAACTGGGCGGCGTCCACCAGGCGATGGACTATCTGACCCTGGCCAACCGGATCGCCGAGGGCGACCACCCCTCGCCGGGCGTCACCGCCGAGGGCAGACACGTGGTCATCATCGGCGGCGGGGACACCGGCTCGGACTGCATGGGCACCGCCCTGCGCCAAGGGGCCGCGTCCGTGGTGCAGTTGGACATCAACCCGGAGCCGGGGGAGAACCGGCGGGACACCGAGCCCTGGCCCGTGCGCCCGAAGGTCTACCGGGTGTCCCACGCCCACGAGGAGGCCCGGGGACGGGACGGTGCGGACCCCCGGGTCTTCTCCTCGGCCACCCTCGGCTTCGAGGGGGACCGGACCGGCCGGGTGTGCGCGCTGCGCCTGGCGGAGGTGGAGCGAGGAACCAGGAGACCACTTCCGGGTACCGAATGCGGCATCCCGGCGGACCTGGTCCTGCTCGCCCTCGGCTTCCACGGCCCCGAACGCGGCACGGGACTGATGCGGCAGCTCGGCCTCACCCTGGACGACCGGGGCAACTTCGCCCGGGACGCGGGCTTCGCGGCCGGGCCGACGACGACGCCCGGCGCCGTGGCGGACGGGGTCTTCATCGCCGGGGACGCGGGGCGCGGTCAGTCCCTCGTGGTGTGGGCCATCGCGGAGGGACGGTCCGCCGCTGCCGCCGCGGACCGCTATCTGAGCGGCTCCACGGTGCTGCCGGCGCCCATCGCCCCGGCGGACCGGCCCCTGACCGCCTGACTGTGCGAACGGTCGGGTGGCCGGTGGCTCAGGCCGTCGGGGCGCCCGCCACGCGGCGCTCGCCGCCGTTGCGTTCCTGCCACGCCCGGTAGACGTCGACCGCGGCCTCGTGCGGCTCGTGGCGCATCGGGAGGCGCCGCTCGTCCCAGTTCTTGGCGAACTCTTCGTAGAAGTTGTCGAGTTCGAAATACTTGCGGTCGTCCACGTAGTGGGGCTCGTACTCCTCGCGGGTGGTGAGGAAGACGACCTCGTCGGGCGAGCAGTAGTAGAGGGAACCGAGGCACATCGGGCAGGGATGGGCCAGTACGTAGATGGTGGTGCCGGTCAGGTGCTCGGTGCCCAGTTTCCGGCACGCCTCGCGGATGGCGAGGATCTCGGCGTGCGCGGTCGGATCGCCGCTCTGGGCGACCTTGTTCGCCGACTCGGCCAGGACCCTGCCGTCCTTGACGATGACGGTCGCGAACGGCCGGCCGCCCTCGTCGACGTTGCGCCGGGCGAGACCGATGGTGCGCTGTGCGAAGTCCACGGGATTTCCTTCCGGGAGAACGGGCGCGAAGGCGCCCGGTGAGGGCGGGGCGGCCCGGCGACGTCGTCGGCGCGGACCGCCCCGTTGTCTGTCGGACGGGCCGGATCAGAAGGGCCTGGTCGGCAGGTACTTGCCGTCCAGGGTGATCACCGCGCGCTCGCCGCCCTCGGGGTCGGCGACCTTCTTGACGTCCAGCTTGAAATTGATCGCGCTGATGATGCCGTCCCCGAACTGCTCGTGGACCAGGGCCTTCAGCGTGGTGCCGTAGACCTGGAGCATCTCGTAGAAGCGGTAGATCGTCGGGTCGGTGGGGATGCCGCCGGGGATGGAGCCACGGGTCGGGATGGTCTGCAGCAGCGCCGCGTCGTCCTCGTCCAGACCCAGCAGCTCGGCGACGGCCACGGCCGATGCCTCGGGGAGCGCGTGCTGACCGAGCACGGCGGCGGTGACGAAGGCGACCGACAGTTCCGCGGCGTCGGCGATCTGCTGCCACGACACGTCCTTGCGCGTCTTGGCCGCGACGGCCTTGGCGGCGAGGTCCTGGCGGGCGGTGGCGTCGAACTGTGCGTGCACCATGGGAGGGTTTTCCTTTCGGGGTGTGCCGTTCGCCGGAACGGGACGGAACGGCGGGTTCGGGGGTGCGGCTCCATGACGGGAGCCGTGTGCGGGGGCGGGGTCAGGCCGTGAGGGCCGCGGGCCGGCCGACGGTGCCGAGCCGGTCGACGGTGCCGGTGGCGATGTCGTAGACCCAGCCGTGCAGGGTGAGCGAGCCGGAGGCCGTGGCACGCGCCACCGAGGGGTGGGTGGACAGGTTCGCCAGCTGGCTGAGCACGTTCTCGCGCACCAGCGCCGCCACCTTCGCGGCCCCCGACTCGACGGCGGTGGTGCGGGCCACGGAGGCGTCCGCGTGACGCAGCCAGCCGGCGATCGCGGGTGCGTCGCTGAGGTCGTGGCGCTCGGCCAGGGCGGTCATCGCTCCGCAGGCGGAGTGCCCGCACACCACGATGTCCGTGACGCCGAGGACGGCGATTGCGTACTCGATGCTGGCCGCCACACCGTCCGGTCCGGGAGTGTGGGCGGGGACGAGGTTGCCCGCCGTGCGGATGACGAACAGCTCTCCCGGTTCGCTCTGCGTGATCAGCTCCGGCACCACACGGGCATCGGAGCAGCCGATGAACAGCGTCGTGGGCCGATGGGTGCCGGCCAGGCGGGCGAAGAGCTCCGCCTTGGCCGGGAAGACATCCTGCTGGAAACGCGCGATGCCCTCGCTCAGATCGTGCATGGTCACTCCCTTCGGAATCTGCCGGCCGGTGAGGCTGACGAGATCCACCATGCACGACCTGCACCTATAGCGTCCAAGACGCAATAACCATGAATGCTATCGATGACATCTATAGTTCTGCCATGGCTCCGGAACTCCGTCACCTGCGCTACCTGCTCGCCGTCGCCGAACACGCCAACTTCACCCGTGCCGCGGAGGACCTGCGCATCTCCCAGCCGACCCTCTCCCAGCAGATCAAGCAACTGGAGCGCGCCGTCGGCGTACAGCTGCTCGACCGCACGGGCCGCACCGTACGGCTCACCGACGCGGGCGAGACCTATGTGCACTACGCGCGCCGCGCGCTGCGTGACCTGGCGGCCGCCGAGCGCGCCGTGATGGACGTGGCCGACCTGTCCCGGGGGCATCTGCGGCTGGCGGTGACCCCCACCTTCACCGCCTACCTCGTCGGCCCGCTCACCGCGGAACTCCACGCCAGGCACCCCGGCATCACCCTGACCCTCCGGGAGATGACCCAGGACCACATCGAGGCCGGGCTGCTGGCCGACGAGACGGATCTCGGGATCGCCTTCCACGGGCCGCATCTGCCCGGCATCGGCGCCGCGGAGCTGTTCACCGAGACCCTCGGCCTCGTCACCGGGCTTCCCCACGCCGGTGACCGTGACCGGCCGCTGCCGGTCCGGGAGCTCGCGGAACACCGGCTCGCGCTCCTCAGCGGCGACTTCGCCACCCGCGGCCACATCGACGCCTACTTCTCGGCCCACGGGATCGAGCCGCGGATCGTGGTGGAGGCCAACTCCGTCCAGGCCCTGACCGAGATCGTCGAACGCACCCCGCTGGTCACCGTCCTGCCCGACGCCATCACCCACGACAACCCCCGGCTCGTCCCCGTTCCGCTCGACCCCGCCCTGCCCGCCCGCACGGTCACCCTCCTGCGGCGCGAAGGTGCCTACCGGAGCGCCGCCGCCCGGGCCTTCACCCGCCTCGCGCGCGACCTCGTGCGCGCCCGCGGCTACGCCTCGGCCTGACGCGGTGCCGTGTGCGCCCCGGCCCGACGCGGGCGCCGCCCCGGCAGGGTCGAGGGAATTCGGAAGCCGAAAAGAAAAAGCAGATCAGTATTATTAACGATAATATTCGTGACGAATTCTATGGTTTACGATTCACTGGTCGACCCCGCTCCGTTCGCGGGGAATCGAATGGATTGATGATTCTTGCCGCGGGTGCTTCGGGGTGTCGGCGGGAGGCTTGAATTCGACGGTTGAGGTCGGCGATCGGGGAAAAATTAGTAGGGCGGGTTCGCCCGGCGGTCGCACTCGGGTCCACGGGCTCGTGGGGCGGCTCGCGCCATCCGAGCGGACCAGGATTCATCCGTGTGCGACAGGCGGCGGCCGACGCGCTGTTCCGGCATGCCCCGGGGCGGCGAAGGCCGCCTCCTTCCCGGTCCGCGCCCTTCTGTGCTGGTTCCTTTCGTAAAGGTGCTGTGAGTGGAAAATCGTGAGCCGCTGCCCGGCGGTGAACCGGAATCGGATTCCGGTGCCGCCCTCGGGGCAGGGGGACCCCCGTCGCCGGCGTGCGCGGTCCTGCGCGTGTCGGGATACCCGCTCCTGCTGGTGGGGGCGGTCTCGGTGGCCGCCACGGCGCTGTGTCTCGACTGGGATCCCGATCGGGTGAGTCCGCTCTTCCTGCTCGGCGTCATCGGGTATCTCACCGTTCTCGAACGCCTGATTCCGTACCGGCGCGCCTGGCATCCCAGCCCCAGGGAGTGGCGTTGGTACGGCATCTATTTCGTACTGACGATGGTGGCCAGTGCCTTCGCGCAATATCTGGTCTCCACGATGATTTCCCTTATATCCCCGGACGAGCCGAGGTTCAATCTCTGGGTGGAGATTCCCGGAGCGCTGTTGACCGGTTCACTCGCCAGTTATCTGGTGCACCGGCTCGGTCACACGAATGCGATACTGTGGCGATTCCACGGTGTGCATCACGTGCCGGAAAAAGTTAACGTCGCCAATAACGGCGTCAACCATGTTCTTGATATCGTCCTCGCCCAGGGGTTTGTCCAGATGGCCCTGGCGCTGGTCGGTTTCTCCCGTGAATCCGTATTCGTCGTCGGGCTTTTCGTGGCCGCTCAGGGATATTTCGTCCACGCGAACATCGACGTACGCATCGGTCGGCTCAACCACGTTTTCGCCAGCCCCGAGCAGCACCGGTTGCACCACAGCACCGACCTGTCCGAGGCAGGCCACTACGGTTCCGATCTGTCGATCTGGGACCACGCCTTCGACAGCTACACCTGGCGGCCCGGCCGTGAACCGGTCGCCGTCGGACTCGGCGACCCAGCAACCTTCCCCCGTACCGGGGAGATCGTCGCCAGCCTTCTCCATCCCCTGCGCCGTGTGAAGAGGGGCGGGGCCGGTTCTTCCTGAACCACCCCTTCCCACGGGAAACCGCACGGATCCGGGACCGCACCGGTGCACGGCCACACGGCTCCACGAGCCCGCACGGCCGCGCATTCGCAATGCCCGGAAATCCACACCGTTTCTCGCGCCCCTTCTTCCCGTATCCGTGCCGTGCAGCGGCGCCATGACTTGAGGAGTACGACCTTGCCCGACGTGAACAGTGCCTCTGTGAGCGACAAAGTGGCGATCATCGGCATGGGTTGCCGCCTGCCCGGCGGTGCGTCGGACCCCCGTACGTACTGGCAGAATCTCATGGAGGGCAAGGACTGCATCACAGCGACACCGCCGAACCGTTACGACGTCGGAACGCTCGGCAGCCGACACAAGGAGAAACCCGGACGGCTGATCGGCGGCCGGGGCGGATACATCGACGGTTTCGACGAGTTCGACCCCGCCTTCTTCGGCATCAGTCCGCGCGAGGCGGACCACATGGATCCCCAGCAGCGCAAACTGCTGGAGGTCGCCTGGGAGGCGCTGGAGGACGGCGGTCAGCGTCCGGCGGAACTCGCCGGCAGCAACACCGCAGTGTTCGTCGGGGCGTTCACCCTGGACTACAAGATTCTCCAGTTCTCCGACCTCGGCTTCTCCTCGCTGGCCTCGCACACCGCCACCGGCACCATGATGACGATGGTCTCGAACCGTCTCTCGTACTGCTTCGACTTCCGCGGCCCCAGTCTGTCGATCGACACCGCGTGCAGCTCCTCCCTGGTGGCAGTGCACCTCGCCTGCCAGAGCCTCCACAAGCGGGAGACCGACCTCGCACTGGCCGGCGGGGTGCTGCTGCACATGGCGCCGCAATACACCATCGCCGAGACGAAGGGCGGTTTTCTGTCCCCCGACGGCCGCTCGCGCGCGTTCGACGCCGGGGCCAACGGCTACGTACGGGCCGAGGGCGTCGGGATCGTCGCCCTCAAGCGCCTGGACGACGCCCTGCGCGACGGCGACCCGATCCACGCGGTGATCCTCGGCGCGGGGGTCAACCAGGACGGCCGGACCAACGGCATCACCGTGCCCAACGCGGACGCCCAGGTCTCCCTCATCCGGCGCGTCTGCGGCGAGGCCGGCATCACGCCCGGCGACCTCCAGTACGTGGAGGCGCACGGCACCTCCACCCCCGTCGGCGACCCCATCGAGGCGAACGCCCTGAGCCGGGCACTGGCCGAGGGCCGCAGGCCGGACGCCGCCTGCTACGTGGGCTCGGTCAAGGCGAACATCGGTCACACCGAATCGGCGGCGGGCATCGCCGGGCTGATCAAGACCGTGCTCTGCCTCAAGCACCGCCTCATCCCGCCCCACATCAACCTGGACCGGGTCAACCCCGCCATCGACCAGGCCACGTCCCCGTACCGCATCCCGGTCGAGCCGACCCGGTGGCCCGAGCACGAGGGTCCCGCACGGGCCGGGGTGAACTCGTTCGGCTTCGGCGGCACCAACGCGCACGTCGTCCTGGAGGAGGCGCCCGTACGGGACGCGCGGCCGGGCGAACCCGACGCGCGGGTCTGGAACATCCTTCCGCTGACCGCCCGCACCCCGGAGGCGCTGCCGGAGGTGGCGGCCGGGATCCGTCGCGAACTGGCGGGGGAGAACGGCACCGAGGTGTCGCTGTCCGACCTCGGCCACACCCTGGCCCGGCGCCGCCAGCACCTGGAGTCGCGGCTCTCCGTCGTGTACTCCTCGCGGGCCGAACTGGACGAGAGGCTTGCCGCGTTCCTTGCCGGGGAACCGCGCCCCGGCATCACCCACGGCAGACGGCTCGACGCCGAACAACGCGGCCTGGTCTGGGTCTTCACCGGAATGGGACCGCAGTGGTGGGGGATGGGACGCCAGTTGTTCGAGGGCGACGAGGTGTTCCGGGACACGGTCGCCCGCTGCGACCGGATCATCCGCTCGATCGCGGGCTGGTCCCTGATCGAGGAGATGAACGCCGACGAGTCCGGTTCGCGCATGGGCGAGACCTGGCTCGCACAACCCGCCAACTTCGCCGTACAGGTGGGACTGGCGGCCATGTGGCGCCACTACGGCGTGCGGCCCGACGCAGTGGTCGGCCACAGCACCGGTGAGGCCGCCGCCTTCTACGAGGCGGGGGTCTACACCCTGGAGGACGCGGTCAGGATCGTGCTGCACCGCAGCCGGCTCCAGCAGAAACTGACGGGAACGGGCACCATGCTCGCCGTGAGCCTGCCCGAGGCGCAGGCCCAGCGCCGGGTGGCCGCGTACGGGGACCGGGTGTCCGTGGCGGCGGTCAACAGCCCGTCGGCGGTCACCCTGGCCGGGGACCGGGACGCACTGGCCGAACTGGCCCGGGAGCTGGAAGCGGAGCAGGTTTTCGCCAAGTTCCTGACGGTGCAGGTGCCTTACCACAGCGCGGGCATGGAATCGATCAAGGACGAGCTGCTGGCCTCGCTGGACGGGATCACCCCCCGGGCGGCGACGGTACCGGTCTACCTGACCGGACAGGAGGGCACGGCGCACGGCACCGAACTGGACGCGGCCTACTGGTGGAAGAACGTCCGCGACCGGGTGCGCTTCCGCGCCGCCGTCGACCGGCTCGCCGACGACGGATACGGGCTGTTCCTGGAGATCGGCCCGCACCCGGTGCTCGCCCACTCCATCCGGGAGTGCCTGGAGGACCGGGGGACGACCGTCCGGACCCTGCCCTCGATCCGCCGCCAGGAGAACGAACCGGAACGGTTCGCCACCTCACTGGCCGAACTCCACAACCTCGGCGTCCCCATCGCCTGGGACACCCTCCACCCGGCGGGAAGTCCGGTGACCCTGCCCCGGTACCCGTGGCGGCGCGACCGCTACTGGACGGAGCCCGCACCGGTCGCCCAGGTCCGCCTCGGCCGGGTGGACCACCCCCTGCTGGGCCGTCGCACGACGGACACCGAACCCACCTGGCACGCGACCCTGGACACCGAGCGACTGCCCTACCTCGACGACCACCGCATCCAGTCCACGGTGGTCTTCCCGGCGGCCGGGTACCTGGAAATGGCCACCCAGGCCGTCCGCTCCCTGACCGGCGGCACCCACGCCGTGCTGACGGACATCGAGTTCCGCAAGGCCCTGTTCCTGCCCGAGGGCGAGGCCCGGGACGTGCGCCTGACCCTCTCGTCGCAGAACGCGGCGTTCACGATCGCGTCGGCCGGACAGGACGAGAGCGACCGGGCGGTGCACGCCGGTGGCGTCGTGCGCTCCGGACAACCGCGCCCCGCCGGACCCCCGGCCGACACCGAGGCCCTGCGGGCACGCGCCTTGCGCAGGCTGAGCGGTGAGGACTGCTACACGGCACTGGCCGCCCTGGGCTACCACTACGGCCCCGCGTTCCGGGCCATCGAGGAGGTGTGGATCGGCTCCGGCGAAGTGCTCGCCCGGCTCCGCCCGCCGGCGGCGATCGGCGACGACGCGGCCGGACACCACATCCACCCCGTGCTGCTCGACGCCTGCTTCCAGTCGCTGCTGGCGACCCGGCTCGCCGACGACGGGGCCGGGGAGACGGCGGACGGACCGCCCTCCGGCATCCGCCTGCCCCTGTCGATCGACGAGATGTGCCTGGCCCCGGTGGGGGACCGGCCGATCTGGGTGCACGCGACGGTGACCCGCGAGGACGCGGACGAACTCGTCGGTGACATGACCGTCCACACGGACGACGGTGAACCCCTCGGCACCATCCACGGCTTCCGCGCCGCCGACGTGGAGAAGGCGTCCACCGCGGTCGGCCTCGGCACGATCGACTCCTGGCTCGCCGAAACCGTCTGGATCGACAGGCCCTTCGCACCGGACCGGACCGAAGACGGGAACGGTGACGGGAACGCGGCCCCGTCCGCGACCGGCGTCGACGAGGCGCCCACCGACGGCGACTGGCTGGTCTTCGCCGACGGCCGGGGCGTCGGCGACGCCCTGAGCGCCCTGCTCACCGAGCGCGGCGAACGCTGCCGCCTGGTCCGTCCGGGAGACGCGTACCGGAAGGGCGACGACGGACGGGAGTTCACCGTCGCCCCGGACTCCGCCGCCGACCTGGAGCGGCTCCTCGCCGACCTGGCCGACGGCGAGGAGGGCACGACGCCCGTGGGCACCGTCGTCCACCTGTGGAACCTCGACCTGCCGCACCTCGACGACGCCACTCCGCAGGACCTCGTACGGCACAGCGGGACCGGCGCGTACTCACTGATCGCACTCGCCCGGACGCTGCTCCGCCGCGGTGCGACGGGCCGGCTGCACATCGTGACCCGCGGCGCGCAGCCCGTGGAACCCGGCGAGACGGTGGAACCCCTGGGAGCACCCGCCTGGGGCGTCGGCCGGGTGCTCAGGCACCAGGAACTGACCTCCCACCGCGGCAAGCTGATCGACCTGGACCCCGGCACGCGGGGCGAGGACGGGCACCGCGCCGAGGCGCGGGCCCTGCTGCGGGAACTGCTGAGCGACGACGAGGAGGAGATCGCGCTGCGCGGCGCGAACCGCCTCACCAGCAGGATCCGGCAGGCCGAAGGGCTCACCCACCCCCTCCCGCTGCGGTTGCGCACCGATGCCAACTACCTCGTCACCGGCGCCTTCGGAGCGCTCGGCCGACTGCTCTGCCGGACGCTCGTGCGACGCGGGGCGCGCAGCCTGATCCTGATCGGGCGCACCGCGCTGCCGGAGCGTTCCGCCTGGCGCGACCTGGACCCCACCGGCGCCCCGGGCCGTGCCGCGGCCTTCGTCAGGGAACTGGAGGCACTCGGGGCCCGGGTCGTCCTGGCCCCGCTCGACATCACCGACGAGGCCGCGTTCACTTCCTGGCTGGAGACCCACCGCAGCACCGACCCGCTGCCGGTCCGCGGGGTGTTCCACCTCGCGGGCCAGGTCCGTGACACCCTCGTCGCGGACATGGACCGGCAGACGTTCGCCGACGCCCACGACCCCAAGGCCCTCGGCGCGTACCTGCTGCACCGTCATCTGCGCGACGAACCGCTGGACCACTTCGTCCTGTTCGCCTCGATCGCCTCGCTGCTGACCACGGCGGGCCAGACCAACTACGCCGCGGGGAACGCGTTCCTGGACGCGCTGGCCCAGCACCGCCGGGCGCTCGGCCTGCCGGGACTGAGCCTGGACTGGGGGCCGTGGGCCACCGGCATGATCGAGGAACTGGGACTGGTCGGGCACTACCTCCACAGCCGGGGGATGAGCTCACTCGCCCCCGACGTCGGCATGGCGGTCCTGGAACGCGTCATCGGCCAGGACCGGCCCCAGCTGCTCGTCGCGACGGTCGTGGACTGGCCGGTGTTCCTGGCCTGGTACGCGACGCCGCCCGCGCTGGTGACCGAGCTGGCGCGGACGGCCCCGGCAGGGAAGACCGACGGGGCGGGCGAGGGCATCCTCGATCTCTTCCGCGCGGCGGACGGGCCGGAACGCCTGGCCCTGGTGGCCGGACGGTTCACCACCCTGACCGCCTCGGTGCTGCGGACCGGACCGGAACGGATCGACCCGCAGGCAGGGCTCAACGCACTGGGGCTCGACTCTCTGCTGGCGATGGAGCTGCGCGCCCGGCTCGGTTCCGAACTCGGCGTCGCCCCGCCCGTGGTGGCACTGCTCAGCGGCACCCCCGTCGGCGAACTGATCCAGCAGCTCCACGACGGCCTCGCCGAGGCGGTGGCCCACGAGGCGGGCGGGGACGGCGCGAGCGAGGTGGAGGTGTTCGAGGACGAACTGCGCCACCCGCTGACGCAGAACCAGAAGGCCCTGTGGTTCCTCCGGCAGCTCAACCCCGACGGCTACGCGTACAACATCGGCGGCGCCGTCGAGGTCCGGGTCGAGCTCGACCCCGACCTGATGTTCGAGGCCGTCCACTGCATGGTCATCCGCCATCCCGCTCTGCGGACCAACTTCCTCACGGTGGACGGCGTCCCGCTGCAACAGGTCTCCTCGGACACCGAACCGGACGTCGCGCTGTTCGACGTGCAGGACCAGGAGTGGGAGGACATCCACAGCACGATCGTGGCCGAGTACCGCAGGCCCTACGACCTGGAGCACGACCGGCTGTTCCGCTTCCGTCTCTTCAAGCGCGGCCGAGACCGCTGGGTGATCATGAAAGCGGTCCACCACATCGTCTCCGACGCGATCTCGACGTTCACCTTCATCGAGGAACTCCTCGCGGTGTACGAAGGGCTGCGCCAGGGACAGGCACCCTCGCTGCCGCCCGTCACCGCGCGCTACCTCGACTTCCTCAACGCCCAGAACCGCTTCCTGGCCGGCCCCGCGGCCCCGCGCATGCTCGACTACTGGCGCTCCCACCTGCCGGCCCAGGTGCCGACCCTGGAACTGCCCGTCGACAAACCCCGGCCCGCCGTGCAGACGCACAACGGGGCGTCGGAGTTCTTCGTCCTGGACACCGTTCTCAGCGCCCGGGTGCACGAACTGGCCCGCGAGCACGACGTGACCCCGTTCATGGTGCTGCTGAGCGCCTACTACCTGCTGCTGCAACGCTACTCGGGCCAGGACCAGGTCATCGTGGGCAGCCCGGTGACCGGCCGGACCGAGCAGGACTTCGCCTCCGTCTACGGCTACTTCGTCAACCCGCTCCCACTGCACGCGGACCTGTCGGGCGACCCGACGACCGCCCAGCTGCTGCAACAGGTGCGGACCACCGTGCTGGGCGGACTGGACAACCAGGAGTACCCGTTCGTCCTGCTGGTGGACAAGCTCGGACTCCAGCACGACCCGAGCCGCTCCGCGGTCTTCCAGGCGATGTTCATCCTGCTCACCCACAAGGTCGCCACCGAGAAGTACGGCTACCGGCTCCAGTACATCGAACTCCCCGAAGAAGAAGGCCAGTTCGATGTCACGCTCTCCGTGTACGAGGACGAGGCGGACCACCGCTTCCACTGCGTGCTGAAGTACAACACCGACCTGTTCCTGCCCGAGACCATGCGGCGGATGGCGGCGCACTACACCACCCTGCTCGACAGCATGACCACGGCACCGGCCGACCGTCCCACCAGCCGACTGGAGATGCTCGAATCCCGGGAGCGCGAGCTGCTGGTCGGCGAATGGAGCGGTGCCCGAAACGCCGCGGCACGCCGGCCGGGGGTGGACCGCCCGCGCCCGGTGCACCGGCTGTTCGGCGAGGTCGCCGCCGCCCGCCCGGACGCCGTCGCCCTCACCGTTCCGACCCGCCACGGTGCGCCCCACCGGATGCGGTACGCGGAACTGGACCGCAGGTCCGGGGAGCTGGCCCGCCGATTGCGAGGACTCGGCACGGGCAGCGGCTCCGTGGTGGCGCTCTGCCTGGAGAAGTCGCCGGACCTCGTCGTCGCCCTGCTCGCGGTGCTCAAGACCGGTGCCGCGTACCTCCCGGTGCCGCCCGACCACCCGGCCGACCGCCTCGCCCACACGGTACGCGGCGCGGACGTCACCCTCGTCGTCGTCGAGGACGACACCTGCCGGAACCGGATGGCAGGACTCCCGGCCCGGACCCTCACACTGCGGGAACTGCACGAGGCACCCCTCGGGGAGGACGGGCCGAGAACCACACGGCCCGCCGACGACGAGGCGTGCCTCGACACGCCCGCGTACATCATCAACACCTCCGGCTCGACCGGCCTCCCCAAGGCCGTGCAGGTGAGCCACCGGAGCCTCGCCTCGGCCTACCGGGCCTGGCACCAGGAGTACCGGCTGGGCCACGACGCGCGGGTGCACCTCCAGATGGCCGCCCCGTCCTTCGACGTCTTCACCGGCGACGTGGTGCGCGCGCTGTGCTCGGGCGGCAGCCTGGTCCTGGTCGACCGCGACCTGCTCTTCGACACCGAGCGCCTGTACACCACCATGCGCGAGGAACACGTCGATTGCGCCGAGTTCGTGCCCGCCGTCGTGCGCGGCCTCATGGACCACTGCGAACGCGAGGGACGGCGACTGGACTTCATGCGCCTGCTGATCGTCGGCTCCGACGTGTGGAAGGCGGGGGAGTACCGGCGGCTGCGCGCGCTGTGCGGGCCGGACACCCGGCTGCTCAACTCCTACGGGGTCACCGAGGCCACCATCGACAGCGCCTTCTTCGAAGGCCCCCTCGACGACCTGGAACCCGGACGGACGGTGCCCGTCGGACGGCCCCTGGGCAACAGCACGCTGCACGTGCTCGACCGCCACGGCGAACCCGTACCGCCCGGCGTGCCCGGCGAACTGTGGATCGGCGGCGACGGCGTCGCCCTCGGCTACGCCGGCGACCCGGAACTGACCGCCGACCGCTTCGTCACCCGCACCCTGAGCCGGGAACCCGGTGCGGCCCCCGAACGCCTCTACCGCAGCGGCGACGCGGCCCGCTGGGACGCCGAGGGCCGGATCCACCTGCTCGGTCGCATCGACGGCCAGGTCAAGCTCCGCGGCCACCGGATCGAGATCGGCGAGATCGAGGCACATCTCGCCCAATGGCCCGCACTGGCCGGCGCGGTCGTCACGGTGCGCCCCGACGCCCGGGGCGAGGAAATGCTCTGCGCCTACTGCGTACCGGCACCGGGCACGGAACTGGACCGGCGCGCGCTGCGCCGGCACCTCGCCGACCTCCTGCCCGCCCACATGGTTCCCGCCCACTTCACCGCCCTGCCGAGGCTGCCGCTGACCGCCAACGGAAAGGTCGACCTCGCCGCCCTGCCCGAACCCCGGCCCGACGCCGACGACGAACCCGAGGAGACGCTCAGCACACCGTTCGAAGTGAGCATGGCCCGGCACTGGAAGGAAATGCTCGGCCTGGAACGGGTCGGCCTGGCCCATGAGTTCTTCGAGGTCGGGGGCAGCTCGATCAAACTGATCGAGCTCATCCACCGGCTGCGCAAGGAATTCGGCGTCGGCATCCCCGTCAGCCTGCTGTACCGGGTCACCACCCTGCATGGCATGGCCGCGACCGTGGAACGCCTCGCCACCGGTGGCGACTTCGACGACCTGCCCTGCCTGAGCTTCAACAGCGACCGGGAACCCACCGTGTTCTGCTTCCCGCCCGCGGGCGGCCACGGCCTCGTCTACCGGGAGTTCGCGCACCGGCTCCCCGAGTACCGGCTCATCGCCTTCAACTACGTCCCCGGCACGGACAAGGTGGTCCGCTACGCAGACCTCGTCGAGTCCCACCGGCCCGAGGGGAAGTGCGTGCTGCTCGGCTACTCGCTCGGCGGGAACCTCGCCTTCGAGGTGGCCAAGGAACTGGAGGGCCGCGGACGCGAGGTCGCCCACGTGATCGTGCTGGACTCGTACCGGATCCTCGAAACCTACGAACCCGGTCACGAACACATCGAGGTCTTCGAGGCCGAACTCGCCGACCACCTGCGCAAACACACCGGATCGGAAGCCGTGGCCCGCGAGACCCTCGACCACGCCGCGGAATACCTGGCCTTCTGCGGGCGCACACCGAACCTCGGCGAGGTGGCCGCGACCGTCAGCGTCGTCACGGACGAGGAGAAGACGGATCTCTACGCCGCCGGCGCACGCGGCACCTGGCACGGCAGCTCGACCACGGCGACGGCCGTGCTGCGCGGTTCGGGCATCCACGCCGACATGCTCGACCCCAAGCACGTGGCCCGCAACGCCGAGCTGGTGCGCGGCATCATCCGGGAGGGCGCGAGCGATGTCCGTTGAGACGGCCGACCCGTGGAGCACCCGGGAAGGGGGGAAGGGCGACAGTCCCCGCGTCATCGTGATCGGCGCGGGCGTCGCCGGGATGTCCACCGGGTGCTACGCGCAGATGAACGGGATGCGGTCCCGCATCTTCGAGAAACACGTACTGCCCGGCGGCTGCTGCACGGCCTGGTCGCGCGACGGCTACATCTTCGACTACTGCATCGAATGGCTGATCGGCACCGCCGCCGGCAACGAGGCCAACCAGGTGTGGCGCGAACTGGGGGCGCTCGACGGCAAGAGCATCACCAACTTCGAGATGTTCAACCGGGTCGTCGACGAGACCGGGCGGGAGGTGGTCTTCTACAACGACCCGGACCGCCTGGAGCGGCATCTGCTCGAACTCTCGCCCGCCGACGCCCGGCCGATCCGCTCGTTCTGCCGCGACCTGCGCCGGTTCCTCGACATCGAGCTGTACCCGTTCCTGACCGCCCCCGCACTGCGCACCGTGCGCGAGCGGGCGTCGATGCTGCGCACCGTCCTGCCCGCCTTCCGCCTGTTCTGGCGCACGGCCGCGACACCGATGCACGAATTCGCCGACCGCTTCCAGGACCCGCTACTGCGCCGGGCGTTCCGCAACATCTTCTTCCAGGACCCCGAGGGCTTCCCACTCCTGCCGTATTTGTTCAACATGGCAGGCGCCCACCACCACAACGCCGGTTTCCCCCAAGGGGGTTCACTCGGCCTGGCCCGGTCGATCGAGGAACGCTACACCGGACTCGGCGGGGAGATCAGCTACCGGGCACGGGTCGAACGGATCCTGGTCGAGGACGGACGCGCCGTCGGGATCGAACTGCGCAACGGCAGGAAGTACTACGCCGACCACGTCGTCTCGGCCTGCGACGGCCACACCACGATCCACGGCCTGCTCCAGGGCCGCTACACCGGGCCGCGGATCGACAAGCTGTACAACGAACTGCTGCACCGCCCCGGCACCCTGTTCCCCGCCGTGGTCTCGGCCTTCGTCGGCATCGAGGGCGATCTGGGACCCGACCGCGCCCACAGCACCACCTACCTGCTCCCGCCCGAGGACGCCGCGCGACTGCCCGGCGCCCTCCAGGGCAGCGTGGTGGTCCAGCTGCGCTCCGACTACTCGGACGGATTCGCCCCGCCCGGAAGATCGGTCATCCACTGCACCTACTTCAGCGACTTCGAGTACTGGAAGGACCTGCGCGCCGCCGACCGCAAGGACTACCGGGCCAGGAAACGCCAAGTCGCCGAATTCGTGAGGGAGTTCCTGGAACGCCGAATGCCGGGCACCGGCGAGCGCATCGAACTGGTCGACATCGCCACCCCGGCGACGACCCGGCGCTACACCGGCAACCACGACGGCTCCATCCTGGCCTGGAAGGCGTTCTCCGACGCCGACGACATCGCGGCCAAGCTGGTCGGCAAGGACCGCATGCGCCTGCCCGGCCTGCGCGGATTCTCCATGGCGGGCCAGTGGGTCGGCATGGGCGGCCTGATCCGGGCCGCCTCCACCGGCCGCTTCGTCGTCCAGTACCTCTGCGACGAGCTGGGGCGCGGATTCACGGCGTCGGAGAGCCCGGCGACCGAACCCTGGCACCCCGGAAAGCTGGGCCGGCTGCCCCAGCTCGACAAATGGTCCGCACGCGGGGACATCCACACATGAGCCGCGCGGGGGACCTTCGCACATGACCACCGAGGAGAACACATCCATGCCGCGATCCGAACGCGAGTCGATGATCATCATCGGCGCGGGGCTCGGTGGCCTGTCCACCGGCTGCTACGCCCGGATGAACGGCTACCGGACCCACGTCCTGGAGATGCACGAACTGCCCGGCGGCTGCTGCACGGCCTGGGACCGCGGCGACTTCACCCTGGACCCCTGCGTCAGCTGGCTCCTGGGCAGCGGCCCCGGCAACGAGATGCACCAGATCTGGCTGGAGCTCGGCGCGCTGCAGGGCAAGGAGGTGCGGCACTTCGACGTGTTCAACGTCGTGCGCGGCCGGTGCGGCCGGTCCGTGTACTTCTACTCCGACCCCGACCGGCTCCAGGCCCACCTCACGGAGATCTCGCCCGCCGACGCCGGTCTCGTCCGCGACTTCTGCAAACAGCTGCGCGCCTTCCGCAGATGCCTCGCCGTCTACCCGTTCCTCAAACCCGTCGGACTGATGCCGCCGCTGGAACGCTGGCGCATGCTGGCCTCGTTCATCCCGTACTTCAACGTCGTGCGCAAGACCATCAGCACCCTGATGACCGACTACTCGGCCAGGTTCAAGGACCCCCTGCTGCGCGAGGCGTTCAACTTCATCCTGTACGAGAAGCACCCGGCCTTCCCCGTACTGCCGTTCCACTTCCAGCTCGCCTCGCACGCCAACCTCTCCGCGGGCGTCCCCGAGGGCGGATCGCTCGGACTGGCCCGGTCGATCGAGCGGCGCTACCTCGGACTCGGCGGCGAGGTGACGTACAACGCCAAGGTCGAGGAGGTGCTCGTCGAGGACGACCGGGCCGTGGGGGTACGGCTCAGCGACGGGCGCGAACTGCGCGCCGACATCGTCGTCTCGGCCTGCGACGGACGCACCACGATGATGGACCTGCTCAAGGGGCGCTACCTCAACGAGGCGTACCGCCACCTCTACACCCGGACCATCAAACAGCCCGGCATGGTGTTCCCCGGCTACTTCACCCTCTTCCTCGGCCTGCGCCGCGACTTCCCCGACGCCGACCCCTGCACCACCTATCTGCTCGACGAGGCGGAAGCCGCCGAACTGACCGGTATCAGGCATCCCAGTGTCAACGTCCAGTTCCGCAGCAGGCACTACCCGGAACTCTCCCCGGGCGGAACGAGCATCGCCTACGTCACCTACTTCTGCGACATCGCCCCCTGGCGCGCCCTGGACGAGGGACCGGAACAGGTGACCCGGAGCCGCGGCGGACAGGAACTGCACACCCTGCCGGTGCGCCACGGTCGCGGCTACTACGCGGCCAAGCGCCGCGCCCGCGAGGCACTCGTCGCGTTCCTGGAACGGCAGCACCCCGGCATCACGGACGCGATCGCCGTGCGCGACGTGTCCAGCCCGCTCACCCAGGTCCGCTACACGGGCAACTACGACGGCACGGTGCTCGGCTGGCAGCCCTTCGTGGAGAGCGGCGAGACGCTGGAGAAGCTCATCAAGAAACACGGCCCCGGCCTGCCGGGACTGCGGAACTTCTACCAGTCCGGCGTATGGGCGACCACGGGCGGCCTGATCCGCGCGGCGGCGGCCGGCCGGCACGTCATGCAGTTCGTCTGCCGGGACGACGGCCGGACGTTCACCGCGTCCGTCGACGAGAGCGGGCCGCCCCCCACCCACCTGGTCGTTCCGGTGGGCCCCCGGCAGGCCGCGCGGTCCGCCACCGAGGGCCGTCCGGTCCTCGCGGAGAAGAAGGGAACAGGATGAGGGCCAGGAAATGGGTGGTGCGCGAGCACATCGAGGGCGTCCCCGACATCGGGCGGGTCTACGGGCAGGTGGAGGAGGAGATCGACACCGAACTCGCCCCCGACGAAATGCTGTTGAGGACCCGCTACGTATCGGTCGACCCCTATCTCCAGGGCATCGCGCTGGACACCCCGCTCGGGGCGCACATGGGGGCCGACTCGATCATGGAGGTGCTGGAGGCGGGGCCGCTGGCCGCCCACCGGCCCGGTGACCTGGTGCAGGGCTTCGGCGGCTGGCGCACCCACCTCGTCAGCAACGGCGCCGCCACACCTTGGCAGACCGGGACGTTCCCCATGGTCTTCCCGGCCTACCGGCGGCTGGACCCCGGCTGGTTCGACGAGGCGCTGCCGCTGCCCACCGCGCTGAGCGTCATGGGCGGTCCCGGGATGACGGCCTGGGGCACCCTCACCAAGTTCATGTCGGTCCGCCCCGGGGACACCGTCGTGGTCAGCGGCGCCTCCGGCTCCGTCGGCTCGCTGGTCGGCCAGCTGGCCAAACTGTCCGGTGCCAGGGTGGTCGGCACCACCTCGACGACGGAGAAGGCGGACTACCTGGAGGAGCTGGGATTCGACGCGGTCGTCGTCTACCGCCACGGGGACAGCTACGACGCGGTGTGCGACGCACTCCTGTGGGCGGCGCCGGACGGGGTCGACAAGTACTTCGACAACCTGGGCGGCACCGTCACCGACGCCGTGTTCTCCATGCTCAACGTCGGCAGCCAGGTGGCCGTGTGCTGGCAGTGGGCCACCCAGGTGGGCCGGGACTTCACGGGGCCGCGACTGCTCCCGCACATCATGTTCCCGCGCACCCACGTACGCGGGATCTTCTCGCTGGAATGGTTCACCGAACAGAACTGGCGGGCGCTCCACGACGAACTCGGCGGCCTGGTGCGACGGGGCGAGGTGCGCTGCGGGCACACCCTCCACCACGGCTTCGACAACATCCCGGACGCCTACCGCAGCCTCTACCAGGACACCGGGGCCAGCCGGGGCAAGGTGCTCGTCGAGCTCTGACCCGGGCCCGGAACACCCCCTCCCGTCCACTCACCGCAGACCGTCGTTCCCGTGCAAGCCAGGAGGTTTCGTGTCCTGCCCCGCCGACTCCCGCACGCGCACCGGCCCGCCCACGCTCCCGTTGCACCGCCTCGTGTTCGACCCGCCCGGCCCGCCCCGCCCCGTCGAACTGCCCGACGGGACCTCGGCCTGGCTGGTGAGCCGGTACGCCGACGTACGGAAGGTACTGACCGACAGCAGGTTCGGACGCGCGGCGCTGCACTCGCCGGACGCCCCGTCCCTGTCCGGCGAGACCGGCCTGGTCAGCAGCCTCGACCTGATGTTCAACCAGGACGGCGAGGACCATCTGCGTCTGCGCCGTACCCTGCGGCGAGCGTTCACCCCGAGGGCCGTGGCCCGCTGGCGGCCCTGGATCGCGGAGATCGTGGAGGAGTGCCTGGACGAACTCACCGACCGGGCGCGCCCCGTGGACCTGGTGTCCGGTTTCACCCTGCCGCTGCCGGTCGCGGTGATCAGCAGACTGATGGGCCTCGACACCGGGGCGCGGGACCGGCTGCGCCACTGGACCCTGTACGCCTTCTCGGACGGCTCCCATCCCGAGGAGGAGATGCGCGAGGCGCTCGCCGAGTTCGCCGCCTTCGGCGCGGCGCTGCTGGCCGAGCGCAGGAAGGAGCCGGGCGACGACCTCACCAGTGTGCTGGTCCTGGCCGCCGACGAGGAGGGCGGCATCCCGGAGGGCCAGCTCGTGGACCTGGTGTGCGGACTGGTCGTCGGCGGCCACGACAGCACGATGACGATGCTCGGCAACTCGCTGCTCTACCTGCTCGGCGAACGGCCGGGGACCTGGTCCCGCCTCGGCTCCGACGAACAGGCCGCCGAGGCGCTGGCGGAGCGGCTGCTGCACCTGGTACCGCTCGGCGACGACCGGGGGACCGCACGATACGCCGCCGCCGACACGAGGGTCGGCGGCGTGATGATCCCGGCGGGTTCGGTGGTGCTCGCCGACTGCGGCATGGCCAATCGCGATCCCGCCGTGTTCCCGCCCCGGCCGTTCGACGACCTCTTCGCCCCGCTGGCGGCGCCCACCCTGTCGTTCGGCGCCGGGGCCCACTACTGCCTGGGGGCCTGGCTGGCCCGGACGGAACTCCAGCTGGCCCTGCACCGGCTGGCCGCCCGTTTCCCCCGGATGCGGCTGGCCGGGCCGGCCGACGCGGTCGAGTGGAATCGGGGCACCACCTCCCGCAGCCCCCGGCGGATCGAGGTCACCTGGTGAGCGCGGTCACCGGGTGACGGAACGGGGGAGCGGCGTTCTCACGTCCGGGGCACGCCCCGGACGTGAGAACGCCGCGCGGGCCGTGGTCAGCTTCCCGAGCCGCTGACGGCGGCGTTGCGCCAGACCTTCAGGTCCAGCGTCATGTACGTGCTGGGCGAGTCCTCGCCGGAAAGCCCCTTGACGGTCACGAGGCCGAGGTGCCCCGTACCCGTCGTGACGCAGAGCTGCCGGCCCGTCGAGATCTTCTCCAGATAGACGGTCTCGGTGAACCGGGTCTCCGCACGGCAGGTCTCGAGCGACCCCTCCTGCCCCGGGTCGAGCAGCACCAGGCTTCCGCCCGTGGTCTCGGCGTCGAGGTACCCGCCGGTGTCGTAGGAGAGCTCGTACCCGCTGTCCTCGCCCTTCTGGGGGCGGACGGGGTCGTCGCCGAGCGTCAGGTGGTAGCCGGCCGTGAGGTTGATGCCGTTGTAGTCCGCGACCTTCGGCTGTTGCTCGGCGGCCTGCCCGGAATCGGAACCGGACCCGGACCCGCCGCCCGCGCCGGCCCCCTTGCCCGGGGTGCCCGACTTGCTCGGGGCGGAGCCGCTCTGTGTCTCCTTGTCCTTGTCCTTGTTCTTGAGCAGCGTGTACGCGGTGCCGCCGCCCACGACGGCCAGGACCAGCACCGCGGCGACGGCGATGAGCAGCCCCCGCTTGCCGCCCTTCGCGGGCTGCGGCGCGGGAGGCATGCCGTTCCCGGGATGGCCGGGATGGCCGGGGTACGTCTGCGCGGGTGCGCCCATCTGGGTCGGGGCGTAGGCGTTGACCTGGGACGGAGCGGGCGTGGGGTACGGGGGCTGCGGATGGGGCTGCTGGTGCGCCACGGGCGGGACGTACCCCTGTGTCGGGGCGCCGGCGGGAGGTGCCGGCGTGGCGGGCGCGGTGGGCTGATGGGCGGCTGCCGCCGCTGCGGGCGCGGTCGGCGGGTGGGCCGGGGGAGCGGCGGGAGCGGTGGGCGGGTGGGCCACGGACGGTGCCGAGGCCGGGGGCGGCGGGGTCTGGACCGGAGCGGGAGCAGCCGTGCGCACCGTGATGTCGGCGCTGACCGGGGCGGGCAGCCAGTCCTCGGGGCGACGCAGCACCGTCTCCGCGTTCGCGGACCGGCACAGCTCGATGACCTCGGCGATCGACGGCCTGGCCGCGGGATCCTTGTCGAGACAGCGGCTGACCAGCTCCTTCAGCCGCTCCGGGACGCGGCCGAGGTCGGGCTCCTCGTGGACGATCCGGTAGAGCACGCCGTGCGAGGTGCCCTCGCCGAAGGCGGGAGACCCCGTCACCGCGTACACCGCGACCTGGCCGAGCGCGAAGACGTCGGTGGCCGGGGTCACCCGGCTCCCGGCGGCCTGCTCCGGCGCCATGAACGAGGGCGTGCCGATGGTGACGCCGCTGCCGGTGAGCGAGGTCGCGTCGGCGGCGTGGGCGATGCCGAAGTCGATGACCCGGGGACCGTCGGCCGCGAGCAGCACGTTGGACGGCTTGAGGTCGCGGTGCACGATGCCCGCCCCGTGGATGACGTGCAGCGCCTCGGCCATGCCCGCGATCAGCAGTACCACTGTCTCGACGGGCAGTGCCCCGTGCGCGACGACGGCGTCGGCGAGCGACGGGCCCGGCACGTACGCGGTGGCCAGCCACGGCTGCGCGGCATCGGTGGAGGCGTCGATGACCGGCGCCGTGAACAGGCCCTGCACACGCTGCGCGGACCGCACCTCCTGGGCGAACCGGCGGCGGAACTCGGCGTCCTCCCCGAATTCGGGACGGATCACCTTGATCGCGACGGGTCGTCCGCCCGGCGTGTACGACAGATACACCTTGCCCATGCCGCCGGCGCCCAGTCTGGCCGCCAACCGGTATCCGGCGATCGTGGTCGGGTCGTCTCCGGCGAGCGGCTGGAAGACCTGGGGGGTGCCTCCAGAGGCCGGTTGCTGACCACTCATCACTTACGTCTCCCCTGTGGAACACCGATATCGAACGGCACCCTATACAAGGACGGGCCGTCGAAGCGTGTTCCGGTGCGGTGGGCAACCATCGCGGGAGGGCGGGAGGCGCAGGGGAGGGGTCAGTCCCAGAGCTGGTGCGTCACGACCCGGCCGGTTTGGGCCGGAGTGCCGTCGGTGTAGACGAGTTCGAGCTGGGTGAACTGCTTCAGCTCCGGGTGTTTCTGCCACGCTCGGGGGTGATCCAGTCGCACGACGACCGGATAGGAGTGGAACTTGCCTGCGGCGCAATAGGGCTGACAGTCGTTCACCACATCGAGCGCACGGCCCACGGCGGACGTCGGACCCCAGGAGTACCAGTGGATGTCGACGAGCCGGTTGTTGCCGTCCCCGCAGGCGAGCAGGAAGTCGCCGGGGCGCACCTGCGGGTTCCAGGTGCAGTCGACGGCCACCACGCGTGCGGACGGGCTGGTGGAGGCCGCGGCGGGGGAGGTCGCCGCGGAAGCCGGTACCGGCGCGGCAGCCGCGAGGGCTGTGGCGGCACACAGCATGAGACCTGTCCTGAGCTTGCGTCTTTGCATGTCGGCTCCTCGGCCGCCTCGCTTCGGGACCGCGCCGTCGTCGTGCGTGCCCTAGGGGCCCCGTGTGCTCCGGGACCGCCCGGCAGGAGCAGCCGTCGGTCGCGGCCCCCTTCTTCCAGCCGTCGTTCCTGAATCGACCATAGGGCCCCACCCGGGGATGCACCACCCGTATGGGTGATAAAAGGGCGAAACGGTTATGAATGGCGCCCGATCGGTGGAGGCGGGGGTGCCGGGTGTGGCGTGGCGGCGGTGCCGGTGCGTACCTTCGCGGCCCCGGGGCCGGTTCAGTCGCGTTCCACCAGCCGCGCGGTCGCCGACAGGGCCGTGCGGAGTGCGCTCCCGCGGTCCGCGCCGTGCTGGCCCAGGACGACCCGGGTGCTCAACCCGTCGAGCAGGGCGAGGAGTTCGGAGGCGCGCGCCGCCGTGTCGAGGTCCGCGGCGAAGCGGCCCCGGCGCGCTCCCTCGGCGAGGAGCGCCGCCAGATCCTCCTGCCAGCCGCGGTCGATCTCGGCCTGGGCCTGCCGCAGCGGTTCGTTCGACGCCGTGCGCGCCCACAGTTCGATCCACAGCGTCCAGCGGGGATCGCGCGGCCCGCGGGGAAGGTACAGCGCCAGGAAGAGTTCCAGCGCCCGCTCCGGGTCGGCCGGGCCGGACAGCAGTTCCCGGCGCTCCTCGGCGAGCGCGTCCTCGCTCCAGCGCAGCACCTCCAGGAGCAGCCGGTCCTTGCTGCCGAAGTAGTAGAGGATGTGGCCGCCGCTGGTGCCGAGGCGCTTGGCCAGCGCCGACATGGTGAGTGCGGCCAGACCGTCCTCGGCGATGGCCGTCATCGCCTCCTCCAGCATGCGCTCCCGGGCCAGGTGCCCGTCACGCCGTCGCGCCGTCGCCGCCACGCCACGTCTCCTCTCGGGTCGGCCAGGTGACGACCTTAGCGGCCGATTTCGGCGGAGGTCTTGACGGGCTCCCGGAACCACATCTTGAATGCCGTTCTAAATTAGAACGCCATTCAAAGTACTGTTCCGATTCCCCGGAGCACGCATGGACGAGGGGCAGAGCGCATGACGCACCAGGACACGGCCGCGAGAGCGCCCGGCGCGCCGGACGCCGCCGACCAGGTCTTCCAGGTCGAGACGCACGGGATCGACCCGATCCCCGACGAGGACCGGCACGGGAGCGCGAAGGACCTGTTCTGGCTCTGGTTCGGGTCCAACCTCACCTTCACCTACGTCATCAACGGAGCCCTGGCCGTCGCCTTCGGCCTGTCCTTCTGGCAGGCCACCGGCGTCGTCGTCATCGGCGGACTGGCGTTCTTCGCCATCAGCGCCGCGGGACTGAGCGGGGTCCGTACCGGCACCGCCACCCTGGTGATCTCCCGGGCCCCCTTCGGCGTACGGGGAAACTGGCCCGCCGGGATGCTCAACTGGGTGGTCAGCATCGGCTACACCATCCTCAACACCGTAGTCGGCACCCTCGCCCTCGAAGCGTTCTTCGCCGACCTGGGCTGGGAGTCCGGCCGCACCGGACGGGCCCTCGCCCTGCTGGTCACGCTCACGCTGACCTTCGCCGTCGCCCTGTGGGGCCACGCCACCGTCCAGTTCGCCGAACGCTGGATCGCGTACGTCCTCGCCGTCGGTTTCGCCGCGCTCCTGGTGTTCCTGCTGCCCGGCGCCGACACGGGCGGGGGCGCCGCGCAGCCCGGGGCGTCCGGATGGAGCCTGGCCCTCGTCGTGATGCTGGCCGGTCCGTTCTCGTACGTCCCGATGCCCGCCGACTACACCCGCTACCTCCCCAGGACGACCTCGATGAAGTCGCTGACCTGGTACGGAGCCCTCGGCGGCTTCATCTCGTCGGTCGCCCTGGGAGTGGCCGGGGTGGCCGCGGCGACCCGGACGGACATGACCGACGCGGTGGCGGGCACCGAGCGGCTGCTGCCGGGATGGTTCCAGACGCTCTTCCTGGCCCTCGTCCTCGGCGGCTCGGTCACCAACTCGATCGTCACGCTCTACTCGTCGAGCCTGAACCTCCAGGTCCTCGGCGTCCCCTGGAGCCGCTCCAAGGCCATCGTCATCAGCGCGGCCGTCACCGCGGCGGGCTCGCTCTGCGCGCTCTTCCTCGCCGACTTCACCAGCTCGCTGCTGTCCTTCCTCTCCCTGCTGATCATCGTGTTCGCACCCTGGGGCGGTGTGTTCCTCACGGACATGCTGATGCGCCGCTGCCGCTACGACGCACCGTCGCTGCACGCCGGGCCGGACGGCGCCTACTGGTACCGGTCCGGCTACCACCCCGCCGGTCTGGCCGCGCTGCTCGCCGGCATGCTCTTCGCCGCCCTCACCTGCGATTCCGAGCTGTGGACCGGACCGCTGGTCGCCCCGCTGGGCGGCGCCGACCTGACCCTGCTCGGCTCCGTCGTCTCGGGGCTCGTCTACTGGCCGCTCGCCCGCCGCACCGTCGCACCGCACACCGCCCGCCCCGAAACGGCCTGAACGGCCGTCTCCCGCCCCGAAGACCCGCACCGACCGGGCGGCGGAGTCCGTCCGCCTCCCCACGCACCACCGATCCGACAGCACCACCGCACCAGGAGGAGCCACCTCACATGGCCGTCCCCGCACACCTCGTCCTGCGCAACGCCCGCATCCACACCGTCGACCCGGCCCTTCCCGAGGCACAGGCCCTGGCGGTGGTGGACGGCCGCATCGCCTGGCTCGGACCCGACACGGATGCCGGGGCGTGGACCGGCCCGGACACCCGGGTGATCGACGCGGGCGGGAAACTGGTCCTCCCCGGCTTCATCGACGCCCACAACCACGTCCGGCTCGGCTCCGACGACGCCTGCGTCCAGCTGTCCGGCGCCCGCACCCTGGACGAGGTCCACGCCCGCGTCCGCGCCTGGCACGCCGCCCACCCCGACGCCGAGTGGATCGAGGCCGAGGCCTTCGACTACTCGGCGATCCCGGACGGCCGGATGCCGGCCGCCGCCGACCTCGACCCGGCCACCAACGACGTGCCCGCCTTCGTCCTGAGCTACGACGTGCACACCGCCTGGGTCAACACCGCCGGCCTGCGCCGGCTCGGCATCGACCGCGACCACACCCACCTGCCCTTCGGGCGGGCCGTCACCGACCCCGCCACCGGCGAACCCACCGGCTTCATCAAGGACTTCGCGGTCAGGGGGCTCTCCCGCGACGGCCACCGCGCCCTGCGGGAACTGGGCCTGCCGTGGGCCTCGCCCGACCGGCAGTACGGGCGCCTCGCCAAGTCCCTGGACGACGCCATCGGCTTCGGCATCACCACGGTCGTCGAACCCCAGAACTCGCTCGACGACCTCGCCCTCTTCGACCGGGCACGCGCCGAGGGCCGGCTCAGGTCCCGGATCGTCGCCGCGCTCTTCCACCCGCGCGGCACCACGGACGCCGACCTCGACGACTTCGCGGCCGCCGCCCGTCGCCACGACGACGACCGCGTCCGGGTCGGACCGCTCAAGCTCTACATCGACGACGTCGTCGAGCCGCGCACCGCGGCCCTCCTCGAACCCTACGCGGGCTGCCGCCACCACCGGGGCGAGACCTTCTACCCGCCCGAGGAGTTCGCGGGCCTGCTGGCGAAGCTGGACGCCCGCGGCTTCCAGTGCTTCGTCCACGCCACCGGCGACCGCGGCATCCGCACCGTGCTCGACGCCGTCGAACACGCCCGCGCCGTCAACGGGCCCCGGGACGCCCGCCACCAGATCGTCCACGTCGAATGCCTCGACCCCGAGGACACCCCGCGCTTCGCCGAACTGGGCGTGGTCGCGTGCATGCAGCCCCGGCACAGCGCCCCGGAGGTCGCTGGCCCCGGCAAGGACTGGGCGCGGAACGTCGGGGCCGACCGCTGGCACAAGGCATGGCCCCTGCGCAGCCTGCACGCGGCCGGGGCCGTCCTCGCCCTCTCCAGCGACTGGAACGTGGCCGAGATGGACCCGATGATCGGCATCCACACCGCCGTCACCCGGCGCCCGCTGGGCGGGGGCGAGCCCTGGATGCTGCAGGAGACGATCAGCGTGGAGGCCGCCGTCCACGGCTACACGATGGGCTCGGCGTACGCCAACTTCCTGGAGGACGAACGCGGTTCGCTCACCGTGGGCAAGGCCGCCGACTTCGTGGTCCTCTCCCGCGACATCCTGCGCGCCGATCCCGAGGACATCCCCGGCACCGTCGCCCTGACCGTCGTGGTCGCGGGCGTCGTCGAGCACGAGGTCTGACCGCCCGCCCCGTCTCCCCGCCGGCGGGGAGACGGGGCGGGGCGGGCGGTCGGGGGCGGGGTGGTCCGCACGGCCCGGGGGAGCCGCGCGGACCGCCCCGCCGGTCAGGCGGCCCGGATCTCGTAGACCGCGAAGTTGCCCCACTGGAGGTGGGCGTCACGGACCGTCAGGCGCAGGCGCTCGGTCGTCACCCGCTGCGGCAGGGTGATCGTGCGCTGCTCGACGGCCGAGGTGTTGCCGGACCAGGCCAGTTGCTGCCCGGCCGCCTGCGTCACCCATGACGAGCCGTTCCACGTCTGCACGTCGACCTGCTTGATGCCCTGGCCGGTGGCGAAGGCGGTGTGCAGGGTGACGGAACCGATGCTGACGGGCTGCCGGTAGTCCACGTCGATGGTGCCGGGGAAGGCGATCCCTTCGGCCACGCTGCTCCAGGCGGTCGAGGTGTTCCCGTCGGCCATCCGGTAGGGATGGCTGTTGCCGAGCGTGGCGTACGAGGTGGTGACGACCGGGAGGTACGGCGCCCCGGTGAACTGGTGGAAGCCGCGGTCGGGAGCGGTGCCCGGGACCGGGTTGCCGAAGTAGTCCTTCAGCCCCTGCGCCACCGCCGCGCCGCGTCCCCTCGCGGGGGAGTCGGCCCGGAGCATGTAGCCCGCCGGGTCGGTGCCGACGGAGACCAGCTTCGGGTCGGCCTTGATCGCGTTGATGTCGCCGGAGGGGGCGACGGGCGCGTCGGTGCCCCAGTAGAGGTTGGAGTCGTAGACGGTGTTGTTGGCGGTGTCGTAGCCGGCGGTGGTCCGGTTGTAGAAGATGTTGTTGCGGATCTCGATGCCGCTCGCGTTGTTGTAGATGTGCACGATCCTGCCGAGCGGATAGTCGCCGGCCCCGGTGTAGGGCGGGTGGACGGTGACGACCCGGCCGCTCGCGCAGACCGTGTTGTTGTGGATGTCGGTGCCCGACGTCTCGGTGGAGAGGCTGAAGACCTCGTAGCCGTCGTCCTTGCTCAGGTTGTACCTGACCACGGTGTCCTTGGTCGGCGCGCCCTTGAAGGAGACGGTGATGAAGAACCCGCCGTCGTTGTCGTGGCTGTAGTTGTACTGGACGACACTGCGGTTGTTGTCGGCGTCCGCGTCGAAGCCGTGGCCGTCGGTGCCCGGCCCGTTGAAGCCGGTGCCCGACACCTCGTTGCGCTGCACGAGCAGGTCGTCGTTGCCCTGCCACCAGATGCCGACGTTGCCGCCCTTGAGGTTGAGCCGGCCGGTGGCGGCCCTGTGGACGCGGTTGCCCTCGACGACGGCCCCCCTGGTGTGCATGGGGGTGATGCCGCCGGCCGTCACGTCGTGGACGTAGTTGTCGCGGATCCTGACGTTCGTGCTGGGCGTCCAGGTGACGACCTCGCTGTCGGGGATGCCGGTCTCCACCGGGTACAGGCTGGTCATGCCGTTGCGCCGGGACCAGGTGGACCAGTTGATGATCCCGTACGAACGGACCTTGCTGACCTCGTTCTTCTCCACCACCAGGTTGTCGAAGTACGTGGGTGTCCGGTTGCCGCGGATGGAGATCAGCAGTCCCGCCGAGCTGACGGTGCTGCCGCCGGGGCCGTCGACGTCATGGATGTTCAGGTTGCGCAGGGTGATGTTGGACAGCTTGCCCGCGTCCTTGGCGAACAGGTTCACACCGGAGCGGGGAGTGGTGCTGTCGCTCCAGTTGGTCACCTCCAGCCCGTCGAGGGTGAGGTCGTGGACGTTGTCGAGTCTGACCGCGACGTCGGTCGTGCCGCCGCCCTCGATCAGCGGCTTTGCGCCGCTGCCGTACGAGCCGATGAACGCGGGGTTGCCCACCGCGCCCGCGCCCCGTACGTCGAGCCGGCCCTTCCACCGCTGACCGGCCCTGAACAGCAGCCGGTCACCGGGGCCCAGCGTCAATTGGCTGGCCCTGGCCAGGGACTTCCAGGCGGCCGCCTCGTTCCGGCCCGACGCGTCGTCGTTGCCGGATGCGGCGTCCACGTAGTACGTGGTGCCCACCGCCCGGTCGCGGTGCGGGGCGGGGGCCGCCTGCGCGGGCCCCGCCGCCACCGCGGGGAGCGGGAGCACGAGAGCGGCCAGGAGCACTCCTATGAGGCTCCTGCGCCGGGTGCGCGGGGCACCCGGGACGTGCGGTGTACGCGAAGTACGCAAGGCTCGGTCCTTCCGGATGGATTGCCGGTCTCTGTATCTGCGTCACTTGCCGATTCCCGCAGTCATGCCCTCGACGATGCGGCGGCCCAGCCAGAGGTAGAGCACGATCATGGGATAGACCAGGATCACGATTCCGGCGAACAGGGCGCCCCAGTCGGAGCTGTACTGCATGGAGCCGTAGAGGCTGAGGAGGGCCGCGGGCAGCGTGCGCTCCTCAGGGGTGGGGGTGATCAACAGGGCGAGCAGCGTCTCGTTCCACAGCCCGATGACGTTGAGGACCAGCACGGTCGTCACGCCCGGCCTGGCCACCGGCAGCACGACCTGGACGAAGGCGCGCAGCGGGCCCGCGCCGTCCAGCTCGGCGGCCTCCTCGATCTCGTGCGGCAGCGAGCGCATGTAGCCGGTGAGGACGAACACGGCGAACGGGAGCGACAGCACCACCTGGAATACCAGGAGCGTGATGCGGTTGTCCCACCAGCCGGTCACCCAGTCGATCATGAAGGTGGACACGGACAGCTTGATCACGACGATGGGGATCACGATCGTCTGGACCGGGATGCTCAGCCCCATTGCGAAGTACCCGGTGAGCCGGCCCGCGGCGCGCCGGTCGGAGCGGGCCAGGACGTACGCGGCGGGGGCCGACAGTGCGACGATCAGCAGGGCCCCGACCACCGTCAGGACGGTGCTGTTGAGCGCGGCGGCGGAGAAACCGGCCGCCTTCCACGCGGCGGAGTAGTTGCCCCATTCGAGACTGTCCGGCAGCGCGAACGGCGAGAGCCAGACCTGCCCGGGGTCCTTGAGCGACTGGAGGCCGACCCAGGCGACCAGCGCGAGGTTGAAGACGACCCAGGCCCAGAGCGCGACGGTCGTCGCACGCGGCACCAGGATGTCGCCGAACAGGCGCCTCATGACAGCTCCACACGTTCGCGGCGGGTGACACGCCGGGTCAGTACGATGAGGACCGCCGTGACGATCAGGATCACGACGCCCATGGCGGCGCCCGAGCCCAGTTCGGGCACGCCGTTGCCGGCCACGCTGGCGTACTGCTGGACCGCCACGGTGCGGGCCTGGACCGGGGGGCTGGCCGGGGTGCCCGCCGTGGTGAAGGCGATCACGATCTCGAACACCTTCAGGCTGTTGACCACCCACAGCACGGCCGACACGGCGAACACGTCCCAGGTCAGCGGCAGTGTGATGTGCCGGAACTGCTCCCACTTGGTGGCGCCGACCAGCGTGGCGTCCTCGTACAGGTGGGGCGGGACGGAGTCGGCGGCCGACATCATCAGCGCCACGTAGAAGCCCGTGCTCGACCAGACGAGACCGGCCACGATGCACTTGAACACCATGTCCGGGCCCAGCCACGGCCGGCCCTCGACGCCGATCCAGCCCAGGACCGTGTTGACCGCGCCGTCGGGGTTGAGGAGGAAGCCGATCGCGACCCCGACCGCGATCACCGAGACGATCATCGGCAGGAAGATCACGGACCGGATGAACGCGCGCCCCCTGGCCTGCCGCAGCACCATCATGGACAGGAAGGTGAAGCCGAAGACGAGGACCCCGCCCCCGAAGGCCAGCACGAAGGTGTTGACGAAGGAGGTGCGGAACGCCTCGCTGCGTGCCAGCTCCAGGTAGTTGCCCAGACCGTGCCACGTCATCGCGGAGCCGGGGCCCGCCCACTTGTTGAAGCTGACCCAGACGCCGAACAGCGACGGCAGGACGAAGAGCGCGGAGTAGGCGATCAGCGCGGGCAGCAGGAAGGGCCAGAAGGCCCGTTCGCGCGCCGGCCGCACCCGTTGTCCCGGCCGCTTGCCCGTAGCGGGCCGGGCTGCCTCCGCGGGCGGGGTGAGCGTTGCCGTTCCCACCGGATCAGCCCTTGTCCGCGAGGTAGTCGGTGACCTTCTTCTTGCCGTCCCGCACGAAGGTCTCCGCGTCGATCTTCCCGGAGAGCAACTGGTCGTCCAGCGGCAGGAAGACGTTGTTCCACCAGTTCTTGTCCGAGGCCATGTCGTCGTAGGTCCGGTGGGTGTGCTTCGCCCCGGCGACGTCCTTCTGGACGCCCGCCAGGTAGTCGGGGGCGGGGACGTCCGGGCGCGCGGGGATGTTGTGCGCGACCGTGGAGATCTTCTCCCCGTACTTCTTCTGCAGCGCGAACGCGAGGAACTTCTTGGCCGCCTCGGTGTTGCGGCCCTTGGCGTTGACGCCCCAGCCGAGCGCGCCGACCTCCACGGAGTCCTTGCCGCCGGCCGGCAGCTGGAACGAGGCGACCTCGGTGCCCTCGGCCAGCTTCGCCCCGGTCTCGGCGGCCAGCCAGGTGCCGTTGAGGTTCAGGTCGTACGTGCCCTGGGCCCAGGCGTCCTGCGCGGCCGGGTACTTGGTGGCCATGAAGTCCTTCTGGAAGTAGCCGCCGTCGGCCAGCTGCTCCACCTTCCGGGCCGCCTCCAGCACCGCCGGCCGGTCCCAGGCCGCCGGGTCCTTCGCCAGGGCTCCGAGGCTGCCGGCGCCCTCGGAGCGGACCAGGGCCGAGTAGAACCAGTACGCGTTGTAGAAGTTGACGGTGCCGTCCTGGCCGAGCGGTGTGCGGCCCTCCTTCTTCGCCTCGTCGAGGTAGGCGATGAACTCCTTCCACGTCCTGGGGGCGAGGCCCGGGTGCTTCGACGCGTCGTACCACACCGCCGTGGAGATCACGGTGTGGGCGATGAAGCGCACGTGGTCCTCGGCGCTCGACGCCTGCTGGACGGAGTGCGGCAGCACGTCCCGCACCGGCTTGCCCTCGCCCGGCACCTTCATGGCCAGGACGTCGTCGAGCGGGGCGGCGAGGTTCTGGGCCACGAAGGGGCCGACGCTGTCGGTGGAGGTGTCGAACAGGTCCGGTCCCTGGCCCGCGTTCATCTCGGTGGGGAGGGTGTCGGTGCCCTTGCGGCCGACGAACTTCAGATCCACCTCGATGCCGGTCGCCTCGGTGAAGTCGTCGGCCAGGGACTTGATGATCTTGCCCTGCGGCTCGTCGGCACCCCAGGAGGAGGTGTAGACGAGTTCCTTGTCCGAGGAGGCGGAACCGTTCTTCTTGCCGCAGGCGCCTACGCTCAGGGCGAGAGCTCCGACGGTGAGCAGGGCTGTCAACTTGCGCACGGGGGTGTGCCTTTCATGAGGGGGACGGGTGGCTGCGGGGAGACCGTGGGCGGGTCGCGCCGGTCGGGGTTCAGGCCGGCGGGAGCGCGACGACGGTGCCGGTGCGACGGGCCCGCTCGGCGGCCCAGACCACGCGGTGCGTGGCCAGGCTCTCGGCGCCGTCGGTGAGCACCAGGGAGGGGGCGTCCTTGGCGATGGCGTCGACGAAGGCGTCGAACAGGGCCGCGTCGCCGCCGCCGTGCCCGGTGGCGGCCGTGGGGTCCTCGCACGCACCGGTGTCGATGACGGTGACCTCGTCGGTCACGAAGTCGTGCACGCGCAGGACGACCCCGTCGCCCTCGATGGAGCCGCGGGTGCCGAAGATCCGGGTCTTGCGGTGCTCCAGGGCCGCGAACGCGGTGACCGTGCAGGTGGCCGAGGTGCCGTCGGCGAACTCCATGGTCACCACCTGGGTGTCCACCACGTCGTTGTCGCAGGCGTACGCGCACCGGCCGTACGGGCCCTCGCGCAGTGCCGCCAGCACGCCCCGCTCCGTGTGGTCGGAGGTGACCGCGGACAGCGGCCAGAACTCCTTCTCCGCGTCCCCCAGGCAGTCGAGGTAGATGCGCTTGGCGGAGTACGGGCAGGTGGACTCCACCGGGCACTCCACGCACCGGTCGGCCGCCCCGTCGGGCCGGTTCCCGGGCCGGAAGTGCACCAGGTTGCCGAACGAGGAGACCCGCGTGGGCAGCGCCCCCTTGACGTGGACGATCCAGTCGAGGTCGTGGCACGCCTTGGTCATCAGCATCGGACCGGACTCGTCCTGGCTGCGCCAGTTGCCCCGCACGAACGAGTGCGCCTGATGCCACCAGCCGACCTGCTCCAGGTGCTGGATGTTCATCACCTCGCCGATCCGGCCCTCACCCATGAGCTCCCTGAGCCTGATGGTGTAGGGGGTGTAACGCATGACGTGGCAGACGGCGAGCAGGACGCCGTTGCGCTCGGCGGCCTCGGAGATCGCGGCGGCCTCCTCCTCGGTCTGCGCCATCGGCTTCTCCAGGAGCAGGTGGTATCCCAGCTCCGCCGCCCGCACCGCCGGTTCCCGGTGCATGCTGTCCTGCGTCGAGATCACCGCCGCGTCGGCCAGCCGGTCCCGGGCGAGCAGTTCCCGCCAGTCGGCGAAGACGTTCTCGGGCGGCACGTCGTGCGTTGCGGCCATGTTCCGCCTGCGCTCCGGATCGGGCTCGGCCACGGCCACGACACGTGCCAGACCGGTCTCCAGGGCGCGACGGGCGTAACTCATGCCGCGCAGCCCCGCCCCGATGATGGCGACAGTGACCACAAATACCCCCTCGGGCTTGCGACTTACTAATGCAAGCTGTTTTTATTTCTCGTGCACAGAGTCTGTCAAGGGAGTTGACGGTGACGGTTTCCGGAGGCGACACCTCACGGCTGCGGCGTATCAACCTGGTCACGACGCTCCGCGCCCTGCGTGGCCAGGGTCCGCTGAGCCTCACCGAGGTGACCAGGCGCACGGGCCTGTCCCGCCCGACGGTGGAGAGCCTGACGGAGGAGCTGATCGGATCGGGCTGGCTGAAGGAACTGCCGCCGCAGCCCGGTCACATGGGCCGTCCGGCCAGGCTGTTCAGCTTCCACTCCACCGGCGCCCACGTGCTCGGGATCGACATCGGTTCGTACAGCATCAGGGCGGCCGTCGCCGATCTCGACGGCACCGTGGTGGCCACCCGCACCGAACGGGTGAGCGCGGACGCGGGGCGTGCAGAGCGCCTGGCCGCCGTGCGCGCGACCGCCGCGGGCGCGCTGGAGTCGGCCGACGTCGGGCGGGAGGGGCTCGCCGCCGTCTGTGTCGGCACCACGGGCGTGGTCGGCCGCGACGGCCGGGTCAAGCGCTGCGTCGGCCTGCCCGAGTGGGACGGCCTGGACCTCGCCGGTGAGATGGGTGCCGACTTCGACTGCCCGGTCCTGGTGGAGAACGACTGCAATCTGGCCGCGCTCACCGAGGGCTGGATCGGCGAGGCCAGGGGCGTGGACGACGTGGCCTTCGTACTGTCCGGGGTGCGGACCGGCGCCGGCCTGCTGATCGGCGGCCGGGTGCACCGGGGGCGCGGGGGAGCGGCCGGTGAGATAGGGGCACTGCCCCTGGTGGGCTGGCACCGGGCCACCACGCATCTGACCGGCTATCCGAAGATGCCGCCGGACGTCCTGCCCCAGGAGGCGGCCGAGTACGTCTTCGCCCGGGCCCGCACCGGCGAACCGGCCGCCCGCTGGGCCGTCGAGCAGTACGCCCACGACCTCGCCGAGGGCATCGCCGCCCTGGTCCTGGCCCTGGACCCGGAGCTCGTCGTGATCGGCGGCGGGGTCTCCCGCTCCGGCGACGTCCTGCTGGAACCGCTGCGGCGCCACCTCGACCCGCTGTGCCTGGAACCCCCGGCGCTCGCGGTCTCCTCCCTCTCCGACCGGGCCGTGGTGCTGGGGGCCGTACGGCTCGCCCTCGACCACGTGGACGCCCGGCTGTACGACGTCGACACGCAGCTGCCCCGTCCGTCGTCCTGACCCGGTCCGGAACGCTCCACCGGCCCGGTGCGGTCGCTCGGCCCGGAACGGCTCCGGGCCGGCCCCGCGCGACCGCCCGGTCTTAATAAAACAATTTGTATATGTGAGGTCCGTGTCGCTCGCGATGCCGCCCCGGCCGGGAAGCCGGGAAGCCGGGAAGCCGAGACGCCGGGATGCCGAGAAACCGAGAAGGAGAACAGCGGAAGTGACGTCCCCCACCGTGCTGCCCCGGCCCGTCACGGCCCGTACCGCCCCGGGGGAATTCCTCCTCGACCGGGCCACCGCGATCACGGCCCCCGCCCCCCTCGCCACGGCCGCCGTCTGGCTGCAGTCGGCCCTCCGCCCCGCGACCGGACTGCCCCTGCCGGTCACCGAGGAGGAGTCCGGGCCGGGCATCGTCCTGACGCTGCGCCCGGAACTGGGGGCCGAGGCGTACCGCCTGGAGTCCGGCCCCACCGGCGTCCGTATCGAGGGCGGGGACCCGGGCGGGGTCCTCCACGGCTGCCAGACGCTGCTGCAACTGCTGCCGCCCCGGATTTATCGCCGCGCCCGGATCACCGACGAGCGGTGGGCCGTGCCCGGGGCGGTCGTCGAGGACGCGCCGCACTTCCGCTGGCGCGGTGTCATGCTGGACGTGGCCAGGCACTTCCTGCCCAAGCGGGAGGTGCTGCGCTTCATCGAACTGATGGCGATGCACCGCCTCAACACCCTCCACCTCCACCTCACCGACGACCAGGGCTGGCGCGTGGAGATCCTGAGCCGCCCGCGGCTCACCGGGACCGGCGGCTGGCGCAGGACGTCCCAACTGGGTTCCACGATCGACGACCTGACCGAGGACCGGCCGCACGGCGGCTTCTACACCCAGGACGACATCCGCGAGATCGTCGCCAGGGCGGCGGAGCACGGCATCACGGTCGTACCGGAGATCGACGTCCCCGGCCACTCCCAGGCGGCCGTCGCGGCCTACCCCGAACTGGGCGTGACGGGGGAACCGGTGGAGGTCATGACGCGCTGGGGCGTCAGCCCCCACGTCCTGAACACGGAGGAGTCCACGATCGACTTCTTCCGCGAGGTGTTCGACGAGGTGATGGCCCTCTTCCCCGGCACCTTCATCGGTGTGGGCGGCGACGAGTGCCCCAAGGAGCAGTGGCGGAACGACCCGCGCACCCGACAGCTCATGGCCGAGCGCGGACTGGCCGACGAGAACGCCCTGCAGGCGTGGTTCGTCGCCCGCGTCGCCGCCCATGTCGCCGAGCGCGGACGGCGGGTGTTCGGCTGGGACGAGATCCTGGAGGGGGAACTCCCGCCGGGAGCCGTGGTGGCCTCCTGGCGCGGGATGACCGGTGCCGTCACCGCCGCACGCCGGGGCTACGACGTGGTGTCCTGCCCGGACGACCAGGTCTATCTCGACTACCGCCAGTCGGAGCACCCCGACGAGCCGATCCCGGTATCCGTCCCCGTGACGCTGGAGGACGCCTACGCCTTCGACCCGGTCCCGGCCGGGCTGAGCGGGGAACAGGCGGCGCGGGTGCTCGGCGGGCAGGCCAATTTGTGGACCGAGCACGTGGACACGCCCCGCATGGTGGACTACTACGCCTTCCCGCGCCTGTGCGCGGTCGCCGAGGCGCTGTGGTGCGGGCCCGGCCGCCGCGACTTCGACGAGTTCCGCACCCGGCTGTACGGGGCGCACCTGCCCCGGCTCGACGCGATCGGCGTGGAGTACCGGGCGCGGACGGGTCCGCTGCCCTGGCAGACGCGCCCCGGTCTCGTGGGCGCGCCCGCGACCAGGGCCGAGCGCGAGGAACACATGAACCGACGGGTGGCGGCCATCCGTACCTGAGCCGCCGCCCGGCGCGCTCGTGCGCGTTTCCGGTGCTCAGAGCGGCGGTTCCAGGTGCGCCCAGGGACGCTCGGCCTCGATCTGGGCGGCGAGGGCGAGGAGGGTCCCCTCGCCGCCCAGCGGGCCGACGAACTGGATCCCGAGGGGCAGCCCCTCGGGAGTGCGGTGGGTGGGGACGCTCATCGCCGGACGGCCGGTGATGTTCGCCAGCTGGGTGTACGGGGTCGCCGAGAGGTTGGCGATCACCGCCCGCTCCCACGCCCCGGTCCCGGCCAGGGCGCCCAGCAGTCCGAGGCGCATCAGGAACCGGGCCGCGACGCGCACCGGGCGCGGGGTGTCCAACTCCCCGATCCGGACGGGCGGCCGGGCCAGGGTCGGGGTGAGGAGCAGGTCGTAGTCGGCGTGGAAGGCGGCGAGCTGCCGGCTGTAGATGTTCCAGCGGTCGTGGGCGGCGTAGTAGGCCGGGGCCTTCAGACCGCGGCCGGCGGCGGCCAGGAGGTGGGTGTCGAGCTCGAAGTCCTCCGGTCCGGCGCCGGTGGCGTCGCGTATCCCGTCGACGGTGTGGGCGAGTTGAGTGGTCCACATGGCCAGGAAGTCGAGGGCGAGCTGCCGCTGGTCGATCCGCGGTTCGACGGGCTCGACGTCGTGACCCAGGCCGCGGAGCAGGGCGGTGGCGTCCTCGACCGCGGCGACCGCCTGCGGATCGACCTCGGTGTCGATGGGGGAGCGGGTGGTGAAGCCGATCCTCAGCTTCCGCGGTCGGCGGGCGAGTTCGGCGTAGGGCAGCTCGGGGCGGGCGTGCAGGTACGGCCCGGCGGGGTCGGGGCGCGCGGTCAGCACGTCGAGCATCGCCGCGCTGTCGCGGACGCTGCGCGAGATGACGCCGTCGGTCGCGGCACCGTGCAGGTGCTCGGCGACCGCGGGCCCGGCCGGTACCAGGCCGCGTCCCGGTTTCAGGCCGAACAGGCCGCAGCACGCGGCCGGGATGCGGATGGACCCGCCGCCGTCGTTGGCGCCGGCCACGGGCACGATGCCCGCCGCCACGGCCGCCGCCGTCCCTCCGGACGAGCCGCCCGGGGTGCGGCCGAGGTCCCAGGGATTGCGGGTGGGGCCGTTCGCCTCCGGCTCGGTGATGCCCTTCGCGCCGAACTCGGGGGTGTTGGTCTTGCCGAAGATCACCAGCCCGGCGTCCAGCCACCGGCCGACCACCTCGCTGTGCCGCTCGACGGGGAGGCGGCGCAGGGCACGGTTCCCGCTGCCGGTCGGCAGTCCGGCGTAGTCCTGAGACAAGTCCTTGATCAGGAACGGAACTCCGGCGAACGGCCCGGTCAGGGGCTCCTTCGCCCGCTCCCGGGCCAGGTCGTGCATCGGCCGGACGATCGCGTTGAGCCTGCCGTCGACCGCCTCGGCGCGGGCCACGGCCGCATCGAGCAGTTCCGTCGGCGAGACCTCGCGGCGGGCGACCAGCTCCGCAAGGCCCACCGCGTCCTGGGCCCGGTACTCGGGGTAGTCCATCACAGCCTCCATAAAACTATAGGTCGTAGTTTTACGCGACCGAAACGTACACTGGCCGGTGCCCGCTGCCAAGCCCCGGCGGCCGGCGACGGCCCCGACGCGCACCGGCGGACGGCCAACGGTGAGGGAGGAGCAGGGGATGGGCAGGCCGCCGCGCCAACTGGTGACCCGCGAGGGCATCATGCGGACCGCGCTCGCACTGGTCGACGAGGAAGGTCCCGAGGCGCTCTCGGCCACGCGCGTCGCCGCGCGGCTCGGCGTCAAGGGACCGTCGCTGTACAACTACGTCTCGGGGCGCGACGAGATCGTCGACGGGATCCACGAACTCATCGTCGGGGAGATGGAACTCGTCGCCGACGACCGGCCCTGGACGGACGTGATGGACCGGTGGGCCCGAACCTGCCGCGCCGCCTTCGCCGCGCATCCGCGTGCGGTGCCGCTGATCGCCTCCAGACCGGTCCGCGCCCTGCCGGTGCTCGAAGGCTACGCGCGGGCGTTCGCCGTCCTGCGCGCCGCCGGATGGCCGGAGGAACACCTGCTGCCGGTGGTGCGCTCCGTCGAGTACTTCGTCATCGGCTCGGCCCTCGACCTCGACGCCTCGCCCCGGGCCGGGCTGCCGGCCGGGAAAGGACGCGTACCGGGGCTGGAACCCCTGCTGAACGCTCCCCCCGACTACCGCGAACTGGCCTTCGAGACCGGCCTGGCCGCACTGGTACGGGGAATGCGGGACACCCTCGAAGGCCTCCGGGCGGCCGGACCGTCATGAACGGCGCCGCCGCGCCCCGACCGGTTCACCCCCGGGGCGCCGCCGAAAGGAGGGCCTCCCGCAGATCCGCGGCGTTGCGGAAGCCGATCTCCGGCTGCTCGCGCAACGCCTCGTCGACGACCTCGGCGAGGGCGGCCGGCAGGCCCGGCTCCCGACGCCGGACCGGGACGGCGGGCGACTGCAGGACGACCTGCCACGGGTCCTTGTCGCGCGGGAAGTCCCGCGGGGTGCGCCCGGTCAGCAACTGGTAGAGGCAGGCGGCCAGGGCCCACACGTCCACGGCCGGAGGCGCCTTCTTGAAGTTCACGACCTGCTGACGGGGCATGAAATGCGGCTTCCCCGCGGTTGCGCCGGTGCGGGTGAGACCGCTGAGCCCCGCCCCGTCGAAGGCCTTGGCGATGCCGAAGTCACAGACCTTCGCCGTCGTGGAACCGTCCGCGTTCACGTGCAGCAGGATGTTGGAGGGACTGAGGTCGCGGTGCACCACACCCTGCCCGTGGGCGTGTTCCAGCCCTTCCAGCACCTGGACGGCGAAGCGGACGGCCTCCGCCGCCGGGAGCCGGCCCCCTTTTCGCCGCAACAGGTGGTCCAGACTGCCGCCGGTGCAGAACTCGGTGGTGAGGTAGAACATGCCGTCGGCGAAACCGGAGTCGTACAGCGCGGCGATGTTCGGATGCCGCAACGCCCCCGTGAGCTCCGCCTCGCGCAGGAAACGGGCCCGCGCGTCGGCGTTCGCCGCCACCTTCGGCAGCATCACCTTCAGCGCCACCTCCTTCCCCGCGGACTCGTGGCGGGCCAGGTACACCGCCCCCATTCCTCCCCGGCCCAGCTCCCGTAGCACCGTGTACCCGGCGATGGGGGCGAGTTCGCGACGTCCGCCGCGGGCGAGGTCCAGGAGGTGCCGGATCGCGCCCGACGGCTCGGACCGGCAGTCCTCGCACAGGTGGTCGCCCGGCCGGTGCCCCGTCCCGCCCACCGGACGCCCGCACTTCACGCACTCGGGGAGCGACCGTGTGCGCGGCACCCGGACAGCGACCCGCAGGACGGTGTCCCCGAGCCGGATTTCGTCGCCGTCGACCAGGTCGTACTCCGGGAACACCCGTGCGGCACCCTCCTGCGGGGTCTGGTGCTTCTCGCGCTGACCGATCTTCCGGCCGTTGACGTAGGTGCCGTTGAGGCTGCCGAAGTCGCGGACGCGTATGTCCGGCGGGTTGATGTCGAGCAGACAGTGGTGGCGGGAGACCGTGCTGTGGTGGTCGTCGTCCGGCAGCCGCGGCGAGCAGTCCTTGCCGCGGCCGAGCACACAGGTGGTCCGCTCGTCGAACACGTACTCCGCGGGGTCGAGACGGCCCTTGACGAGCGAGAGAGTGACAGTGGCGGGAGGCGTCATCGGGCGGTGTCTCCTCGGCGGGGATCGTGGGGCCCGGCGGACGGCCGGCCCCTCCGTGCGGGCTTCCTCACCGTCGCATGATCCCCCGGCCCGCCGCCGGCGGATACCGACAGTGCCCCGTACCCGTCGTGTGCCGGACGGATACGGGGCACTTGCCGGTGCTCCTCCCTGGGTGCCGCGCATCGGAGCGCGCCCCCGGGCGACGGGATCAGACCGCCGGGGCCGGGTAGGTCGGGTACTCCACGCCGGAGACGTGCTGGACGACGCGGATGACCTGGCACGAGTAGCCGAACTCGTTGTCGTACCACAGGTAGAGGATCGCGTTGTCGGCGTCGACCTTGGTGGCGCCGGCGTCGACGATCGACGCGTGGCGCGAGCCGACGAAGTCCATGGACACGGCGTCGGGGGCGGTGGTGAAGTCGATCTGGCGCTTCAGCGGCGAGTTCAGCGAGACGTCGCGGAGGTACTCGAGGACCTCCTCGCGGGTGGTCTCACGGCCCAGGCGCAGGCTGAGGATCGCGATCGAGACGTCCGGGACGGGGACGCGGATCGAGCTGCCCGTGATCGGCGCCTTCAGGTCCGGCAGGGCCTTGGCGACGGCGGAGGCGGCACCGGTCTCGGTGATCACCATGTTGAGCGGCGCGGAGCGGCCGCGACGGTCGGCCTTGTGGTAGTTGTCCAGCAGGTTCTGGTCGTTCGTGAACGAGTGGACCGTCTCCACGTGACCGCGCAGGACACCGAACTCGTCGTCCATGGCCTTCAGGGGCGGGACGATCGCGTTGGTGGTGCAGGAGGCGCAGGACAGGACCTGCTCGTCCGGCTTGATCGTGTGGTGGTTGACACCGTGCACGATGTTCGGGACGTCGCCCTTGCCCGGAGCCGTCAGGACGACCTTGTCGATACCGGGGCGCAGGTGCTTGGAGAGGCCCTCGCGGTCGCGCCACTTGCCGGTGTTGTCGATGAGGATGGCGTCCTTGATGCCGTACGCCGTGTAGTCGACCTCCGACGGGTCGTTGGCGTAGATCACCTTGATCACGTTGCCGTTGGCGACGATCGTGCTGTTCGCCTCGTCGACGGTGATCGTGCCGTTGAACTGGCCGTGGATCGAGTCGCGCCGCAGCAGCGAGGCGCGCTTGACGAGGTCCTGGTCGCCACCACCGCGGACGACGATGGCACGCAGCCGCAGGCCGTTGCCGGAACCGGCCTTCTCGATCAGCAGACGGGCCACGAGGCGGCCGATGCGGCCGAAGCCGTACAGGACGACGTCGCGTCCCTCGCGGCGCTCGATCTTGTTGGCGCCGGTGGCACCGGAGACGGCCTCGGCGGTGAACTCCGCCACCGACAGACCGCGGTCGTCGGCCCCGTACGTCGCGGCGAGCATGCCGATGTCGATCTGGGAGGGGCCGAGGTCGAGGGTGGTGAGGGCCTGCAGGAACGGCAGGGTGTCGGTGACCGAGAGCTCCTCACCGGCGATCTGCCGGGCGAATCGGTGGGTCTTGAGGATGCTGACCACCGACTTGTTCACCAGGGAGCGGCTGTGCAGCAGGACTGTCACGTCCCGCTCCCGGTGAAGTTTCCCGATGATCGGGATCATCGACTCCGCGATCTCCTCGCGGTTTTTCCAGCTGGTGAACGAGTCGTCATTGACAGTCACAGGTTTATCTTTCGAGCTAGGCGGCGCTCATATGGTAACCACACGGCGCTTTGATCATCCAGGTGGCCCCGTTCCGGGTCGCACCGGGGGTGCGTCCGGGGGTGCCCGCCGGGCGGGACGCGCGGGGCGGCAGGTGTCAGGGGTGCCGGAGGGGTGCCGTGAAAGGGGCTCGAATGCCCCCGAATCGGCCTCCCGGATGTGATGCCACCCATAGGAGCTGGATCACATACCAAGGTGCTTAGTAGCGATGAGCCCTCTCCGAAGGCTCCGAAGAGCCACCAAAACCCCTATTTCGGACATTGCTCCGTATTCGGGTAGTACGTCACATCGTTGACCGCCGCCGGGACCGCCGCTAACCATGGCTGTCATCGCGGAAACCGCCGGACCGGCCGGACAC